>DASVNP010000087.1:0-42555 GCA_036383775.1 Paraburkholderia sp.
GCACCTTTTCGGCCGCGCCGCCGGGCGCGAGCATGCCGGCGGCCGCGACCGCGCCTGGCGCCAGCGCGCCTGCGGCAACTATCGCGGCGGCGTCGGGCGCATCGGCGCCTAACGCGGCAAGCGCGACCCCGGCCAGCACCGCCACGGCCGCCACAGGAGCATCGGCAACAGGCGGGAGCGGCGCGGCGGAGACCACAGCTGAGGCATCCGGTGTGAAGCTGCCGCCGCTGCCGGCTCCGGAGCCGCCCATGACGCGGTATTGGGCCGCGTATGGCGCGTGCATGCAGGCACGGGGTTACGTCGTCGTCCAGTAACGGGCATCCAGGCGCAGTGACTGCGCCTCGCTTTTCTGGATAACGGCGGTGGCATTCGACGCCCATTTGCGAAACGGCAATGCTTAGCGACTTGACTTCCTATCGGCACGATTCTCCCCGATGCGGGCACTGCGGTAGTCCGCTGAACGGCCGTTTCGCGCGCTGTCCTTCGTGCTTCCGGCTAACCAGCGATTCGCTCAGCATGCATTCCGCGCAGCCTCCAGTGCTGCACGTCCGGTTCAACGATTCCCCACCGATACCCGGCCATCGCGTGGCCGCACGCAAGATCTGGCGGCCATCGTCGCGCGCGCTGGTCAATGTCTACGACACGATTGAAGATGTCGAAGCGGTTGTGATCCCCGCGCCTCTTCATCAGCGTCTGCGGCGGCCGCTCTTACTGGGTGCCTCGCTGGTGGTGGCGACGTCCGCGGTATATCTCGGTTTCGTTCAGGGTAATGACTTGAGAGTCGGCACGCCAGTCGCGGTGTCCGGTAAAGTGCAGGCGCAAAACGGTAAGGCGGTGGCTCTCGTGCCTCAGAAGGCTGTCAATGCTGTTGCGCAGAGGCCTGCAACCACGGTCGCTCAGAAATCCGTCACTACGGTCACTCAGAAACCTGTAACCGTTGTCGCCCAGATGCCCGCAACGACGGTCGCCCAGAAACCGGTAACCGTTGTCGCTCAAAAGCCCGCAACCGCTATCACCCAGGCGCCCTCAAGCACTGTTGCCCAGAAACCCGTAACCGTTGTCGCCCAAACGCCCGCAACTACTGTCGCTCAGAAATCCATAGCCGCTGTTGCTCAACCGTCTGCAACTACTGTCGCTCAGAAATCCGTAGCCGCTGTTGCTCAACCGCCTGCAACCACTGTCGCTCAGAAACCCGTAGCCGCTGTTGCTCAACCGCCTGCAACTACTGCCGCTCATAAATCCGTAACCGCTGTCGCCCAAACGCCTGCGACTACGGTCGCCCAGAAACCCGTAACCGCTGTGGCCCAAACGCCTGCAACTACTGTCGCTCAGAAACCCGTGACGACCGCCGCCCAGACGCCCGCCACCACTGCCGCTCCGAAGCCCTCGACAGTTGCCTCGCCAAAACCCGCACCTGCCGTTGCACAGCAGCAGCCTACAACCGTCGCCACCAAGCGACCCGAACCCGTGAGCACCCCGCCGGTTACGCCACCGGCCGCGCGCCGCGTCACCGCAGTCACCTCTGTCACCACAGTCGCCTCCATCAGCCCCGACGCGGCGCGCAATCCCGGCAGCAGGACAGTCAATCAACCGGACAAGCCGCGCGTGGACGTGTCGCGGCATATCCGAGCCGCGCGCATCGATCTGCAAGCCAACAATCTCACGGCGACCAAAGCGCGTCTCGCGGCGGCCATCGCGGCCCAGCCGGACAACCGCGACGCATTGAACATGCGCTCGACGGTTCGCACTCGCGAACAGCAGCGCGACGCACTACTGAGTCTCGCGCGAGGCTGCGGATATATCGCGCACTGGAACTGCGTCGCGCACAACTCCGGCATCGCACTGAGTATCGATTCGAGCAGCAAGGAAGCGCAGCGTCTCGCCGCGCTTGCCACACGCGAGACGCAACTGCAGATGCCACCGCCGGCTGAACCCGCCGGCGAGCCGCCACCCGAGACGCGCGATGTGAGCATCCATCACTGACCTCGAGCCGCGCTGCCGTCAGCGCTGCCGGCCGGCCGGCGTGGCAAATGCCTATGAAAGTTCGCGCGCGGCGCCCTCACGGGCCGGGGCGGCAACACACAACTGATGCGCAATCGCACGGTAGCGTGCGGCGGTATCCCCGAGTGTCAGACCGGCGAGCGAGCGTTGCGCCCGCGCCTGCCCTAGCGCCGCGACCATGGCGTCCGCATAACCCAGCACATTGTCGGTATCGATCAGTTGGACACCCGGAAATCCGCTGGCGAAGGCAAACGCCGGAATGTTGCTCGCCACGATCGGCACACCGGACGCAAGCGCTTCGAGAAACGCCACGCTATGCGCCTCCGAACGTGACGGCATGACGAACACGCTCGACTCCGCCAGAACGGTCGCGATGTCAGCACGAGGCCCAGCCACCACGACGCGCTCCGCAATGCCCAACTCTCTCGCCTGCGCAATCACCAAGTCCTGATAGGACGGGTCTTCGACAACCCCATACAGCGTGAGGCGCGCGTCTCTCACGCGCTTGAGGACCTCGCTGAAAGCGCGCACGGTCAGAAGCTGATTCTTCACGGGCGCATAACGGCCGATCTGCACCACCTGCGGCGCGTGGCCGCTGTGCGCGGCACCATCCGTGAACGCAAAGCGCCCGAGGTCCACGCCGTTCGGCACCACGGTGATCGAAGGATGAGGCCCGATGGCCTCGGTGTAATCCGTCACCCCTTGCTGCGATACGCTGATCACCGTCCGCGCCCGCGCCGACAGAATAAGTTCGATACGCCGGAACAGCGGCCGCTCGAAGTCGTTGATCGCCGAATGCATGACGTAGACGACCGGCACGCTCATCGGCAACGCCCGGGCGTAGAACGACGGAATGGTGGCGTGAGCGAAAATCACATCCGGACGGAAACGCCGCACTGCGAGGAACAGATTCCACAGCTTGCGTGGCATGCGGTGGCGCCGCCGCGGAAACCAGCATTGCACGCCATGACGCTGCAGATCGTCATGCAAGGACGCGAAGTCCGCGTGCGAGGGCAACAGCGACGCCACGCACACCGTCATACCCGCGGTGCTCTGATCGAGCGCGAGGTCCTTCGCGAGCACTTCCGCTCCCGATAAACGGGGAGCCAGAACCAGATGAAACACGCGCATCACGGCGTCCTTGCCATCAACGTCCTGAACAACATCCACGTCGCGGCAAAACCAAGGCCCAACGTCATGGACCAGGCGATGCCCGTCACCCCCCACCAATGAACGGCGGGCGGCACGCTCAACAGCAACACGACAACCTGGATCACCGATGCATGCGCGGTCGCTTTCGCGTCGCCGACCGCTCGCAGATAAGCGACCAGCACCGCGATCAACGCACCGATTGCCATATTGATCACGAGGATTCTGAACAGCGGCACCGCCGGCAGCCACGCCGCGCCGAGAATCAGCGAGAAGAGCGGCTCGGCGACCAGCCTCAGCACCTCGACGAACACAGCCAGCCCGATCGCGATCAGCAACAGATAGAGCTTGATGATCCGCGCCGCCGCTTGCGGACTTCTGCGGTGCTGGGCGGCGAAGGTGGGGAACAGGTACTGCGACATGGCGATCGCGGCATCCGCGAGCAGCATCTGCGCGAGCCGCGACGACATCTGATAGCCGCCCAGTTGCGCCGGTCCCAGCAGCTTGCCGACCACGACCTTGTCGAACTGGTTGAGCAGCAGATTGATCACGCTGCTCGCCCAGATCCAGCGGCTGAAGCCGACATAGTGGCCGATGCCCGACCACACCGCGCGAATCGGCGGACGAGGATTCATCGTCGCCCAGGTCAGCGTGCTCTTCAGGCTCTCGCCGGCCACGAGGCCGATCAGCACCGAGACTGCGCCGACACCGACATACGCGAGCGCGAGTCCGACCGAACAATCGACGAACGCCGCCGCCACTTCCACCCCAGCGATATGCTGGAAGCGCCGCTCACGCTGCACGACGTAATACGCGGGCGAGGCCAAACCGCGCAGCAGCGGCAGCAATGCGGCAAGCTGGATCAGCACGAGTGAGCCGTTCAGATGGAACTGGCTGCTCAGCAACGGCGCGAGCGCGACCAGCAGCAGCGAAATGAGGACACCTCGCGTCGTCAACGTCGTCCACACCGCGCCGAGTTGCGAACGCGTCGGCGGATGCTCGCCCTGGATCACCGCCTGCGCGAGGCCGGTATCGGAGAGCGCCTCGGCGATCGCCACCGCGAGCAGCGCCACGCTCACGCTGCCGATCGCCGCCGGCCCGAGCATCCGGCCGATCGCAAGGAATTTGATCGCCACCAGTCCACGCACGGCGAACTGTTGCAGCAGGACCCACGTCGCCGCACTCGCGCCGAAGCTGCCCGCCATCGAGAACGCCGGTAACCTGATCGCCCGCAAGCTGTTTCTCCGTCGAAAACGCAGCACCGTGAAATCAGCCGCGCCGCGCGATATCAAACATCGCTGCGAACGCCACCGGCGCATAATGAGTTAGGTCGCCTTGCGAAGCTGGCGAAGTCTTTCATCGGAACATGCTCGACCTTACCGCGAGCGGATCGGCAACAACCGCCATCAGCCAGGCCCGTTCGGCCGAAGCCGGCGGCCGCTGGTACGGTGTCGCACAAAGCGCGCCAACTCAGCAGGTCCGCTCATGCCGGCAATGCTACCGTTGTCCGGCTGGCGCCACGCGCGCCCCATCGAACCGGTACTTTTTCCCGCAACGCACATGGCAGCCGACGCAATGGAACAAGACTACGTCCTGATTGTGGAACCGAATCTCACTGGCCACCGTTGGCGCTATGTCGAGTGGATCATGCAGGCCTGCGCGGAGGCCGGTTATCCGTGCATGCTCGTGACCGAGTGCGCCAACGAAGACCACCGGCTCCCACGGCAGATCACCGCGGCCAATCGCCCGGACCAGCAGATCGCCTTCGTCGATCCCGACGAGCGGCCCCGCAGCCGCCTGCGCGAGCCCAACGACTACTGGCGCTTTCACCACTATTTCTCGCGCGTGCATAGGATCATCAGCCGCATCCAGGCGATCCGTCTCGTCGTGGTGCCGTACGTCGATTATTTCTTCTATTCGCTGCCGTTTCTCGGCTCGCCTTTCGGCAACACGCCGTGGATCGGCATTACGATGCGCGCGACGTTCCATCACCACAAGGTCGGCATCAAGGCTCCCGATCGTCCGGTCGTCAATGCGCTCAAGGCGCAGCTCTTCAAACGCGCGGTCCGCACGCCCGGTCTGCGCACCCTGCTGACGATCGATCCCACCCTGCCGGAATGGGCGGCGCACCATACGTCAAAGCGCAGTGCGGCCGTCGCTTACGTGGCCGACCCGTTTCCCGACGAGCGCGCGGAAGACCCCGCGCTGGCCCGCGAGCGCCTCGGACTGGATCCCGCGCAGCGCTATCTGCTGGTGTACGGCTCGATCACCGAACGCAAGGGGATCTACGAACTGGTGCATGCGTTGACGCGTCTCGAGCATGCGCCCGCGCTGATCGTGGCCGGCGAACAGGATGACAGCACACGTCATTTCATGCGCAATAACGTGCGCAGCCTCAACCCTGCGCCGCTTGTGCTCGACACCTTCATTTCCAACGACACGGAGCGCGACCTGTTCTCCGCGTGCGACGCGGTATGGCTCGGCTATAAAGGGCACTACGGCATGAGCGGCGTGCTCGTGCAGGCCTACCGGTTCGGCAAGCCCGTGATTGCGACGGAAGACGGTTTGATCGGCTGGTTCAGCCGGCGCTGCGAGCTGGGTCCCATTCTGAGCGACCTGAGCTCCGCCTCGATCGGCCGCGCGATCACGGAGGCCATGACGTCGTGGCCACACGCGCCTCAAGCCGTGTCGTCCACGCACGAAGACCTGTTGTCCCGCAACACGCTCGGGCAATTCAAGCAGACCTTGCTGCAGCAAATGGCCTGATTCCGCACAACTCCCTAAAAAACACGAGGCGCTCATCATTGCGATGAGCGCCTCGCTATTCACAGCACGGAATGTGTCGACCTGCTACGTCGGCAGCGGGCCGCCGTCGCCACCTGTTGAGGATAACTGGTCACCTGCCACTGGCACAGATACCGTCACAGGCACTGCTACGGGGACCGCCACAGGCACTGCTGTCACCGGCACTTCCGCGCGCACAGCACTGTTGCGCTTTTCCGGGAACAGCGCATTGCGCATCAGCAGGAACGGATATTCGATCGCACGCGTGGTCACGTAGCCGATCGTGATAGCAATGGCAGACTGTGCCGCAATCGCGAGAATCCAGGTCAGGCTCGGCGCGAGGCCCAGTGCGGTCGCCTTGCGAATCAGGATATCGCCGGGCGCGAGCGCGAGCGAATGCCACAGGTAAATGCCGTACGAATAGAGGCCAATCCACGCCACGCCGCGATAGATCCAAGACTTGCTCATCGACCCGGAGTATTCCAGCACCAGCACGATCAGCGCGGCAAAGCCGATTGCCTGGATCGTGTAGCCGATGCTTTCGTCGAGCGCGAGATGCTTCGTGGCCAAAGCAAGCCATGCGCAGAGCAGGAGAACGCTGACGATCAGCAGCCATTTGCGCTTCGCGAGTTGCTGGTAGACGCCGGGCTTCATCCAGTAGATCGCGGAGAGAATCACGCCAATCAGCAAGCTGTCCATACGATATTGCGTGTAGGCGAAGGCACCATCCAGATTGCCGCCTGCCACGGCGAAGCAACGCGCGGTGAGCACCACCGCGCAGACGCCCGTCAGTATGCTCACGATCGTCCACGCGCCCAGGCGCCAGCGCGCGAATAGCAGCAGAATCGCCGGCAGGAACAGATAAAAGTGTTCTTCGACCGCAAGACTCCAGGTCTGCGTAATCGACGTGCCCAGATAGTTTTGCAGGTGGGTCAGGTTCTGGATCAGGAACGTATTCAGCGGATGCCGTCCGGCCAGCACATGAAAGAGGATCAACACGTAATACGCGGGCCAGATGCGGAAAATCCGCCGCACAATAAAGCGCCGCGCGTCAATGTGACCGGTTTCGGCGTACTGTCGAAGCAGCAGGCCGCCGACCAGGAAACCGCTGAGCGTGAAGAACAGGTTCACGCCTTCCCGGCCGAAATTCTTCAGCGGGTATTCGACGATCTGGATCAGGTAATTGCCGGTATGAACAGCGTGAAAGTGAAAGCCCATCACCGCAATAATCGCGATGCCGCGGACGAAGTCGAGCTCGACTGACCGGCCAGCCTTTGAGGGTCTCGCCCCGCCGAAAAATTTCATTTTGGTCCCCCAGTCTTCTTTCGCGGGCGCATGGCCCTGTTTGCATCTTCGGTGCCAGCAAACGTGCGTGCGCGCCAACTTCAAGGCATTGACCGACAACCTGCACAAATATGCGAGTGCGTGGTAAAGGTTACCCTTTCTCCTGTCGCCAGAACCCAGGCAATGATCGACTAATGCGGTCCAGGTCACTAACCGCCATAGAGATTCCTTCACAATGACCCGATGCGAGACCGTCTGCTGTAAACCGACGGCGAAACGAAGGCGACGGGGAGGAATCAGTAATGCGCCACCAGTATGGAACGCCCTGGATCTGGATTTTTCTGCTGCCGCTTGCGCTCGACTATAAGGCGACCGACGCGAATACCGGTCACTTCGCACAGTTCGTGTTCGTCATCCCGGCGTTCGCGGCGGGGCTCGCCCTCCTGCTGATCGCGCCACGCTTTCACGAGCGCTCGCGGCTGCGCTCGCTCGTCACCTGGAGCGTGCTGCTGTGCGTGCTCGGCAGCCTCGTCGCCCAACTGATTCAAGGCAACGACGCCGGCAATTATCTGCGAACCCTGTTGCCGTTCCTGCTGTTCATGCTGGGCTATCTCGTGGCGTGCCGCCCGTGGAGCGAATTCCGCATCACCCAGTTCGAGAAAGCCCTGTTTGTCGGCAACGTCATCAGCCTCGTGTTCACTTTCATCTACGGTATCGCGACGAGCGGCGATCTCGAGGAAGTGCGCTACCGCATCATCTCCGTGACGCTGCTGGGCCTGCAGGGCGTGCTGCTGCACGAATTCGTCGTGGCGAAACGCTTTTCCGCCTTCACTGTCGGGATTTTCGGCGCCTCCCTTGTCGTCGAGCTGCTGAGCGTGACCCGCAGTTTGCTGGTTGGTACCGTGCTGCTGTTCCTGCTCGCCATGGCCTTGAGCGCACCGACAATGCGGCATATCTGGCGCGCGGCCAGCCGCAGCATCGTCATTGGCGCGGTGCTCGCGGGCATGGCCGGCGTCGCGGTGCTGGCTTTCCCGACGGTCGCCGAACACTGGACGCAGCGTATTTTCGCCTCCGAGGAATCCCGCTCCGGCAAGGATCCGACCACGATCACGCGGCTCGCGGAAATGCGCGACCAGTACGATCAGGTGACAGCGGAGCCGGAAACGCTGTTGTTCGGCGAAGGCTACGGTCACTACTACCGCTACTCGCCTCTCTATCTGCCCGATCTTGCCGATCTGATCAGCGAGAAGGACTTCTACGCGATCAATGAATATGCCGCCGGTCATAATTTCTGGGTTTATCAGTTCTTCGCCGGCGGCCTCGTGTTCGGTATCGCGATGCCGTTGGCCACGCTCGCCGCACTGGCAATCTGTTTCTTCGCGTATCGCTACTGGCGCTCGGTCGTCCCCGACGCGCCCATGCTGCCCGTGCTCGGGCGCGCCATCATGCTGTTCGCCGCGCTGCCGGCCACCTCGATCGGCGGCAATCCGCTAGGGCCGCGATTTTCGGGTCTGGTATTCGGTGTCGCCCTTGGCTTGATGATCGCCACCCATGCGCGCTTGCAGCGCGCGCTGCCGGCACGCGTGCGGCGCAGCAGGCCGAGGCCGCCGTTGTGGCGACCGGAGGTCATGCCCGAACTGCCGGGCCGGATCCAACCCGGCACGGGCCGCGCCGACCTCGCCGCCACACTTGGCATGTCGCGCACGGGCAACACTGCGTCCGATGCCGGCCTAGGCGCCCTCGTGCCGCATACGCCGTCCGCGCATCGCCCCAACCGACCGAATATCGTCCGATGAAAATCCTCCACCTGCTTGCAAGCGTCGATCCGCGCGCCGGCGGTCCGGTTGAAGGCGTGCGGCGCAGCGGCGTAGCCATGCAGGACGCCGGACACGAGATCGAAGTCGCCACTTGCGACGCGCGAGGCGAGGCTTATCTGTCGGCCTTTCCGTTTCCGGTCCATGCGTTCGGCCCCACCAGCGGCCGCTACAGCTACAGCGAACGCCTCGGGCCGTGGCTAGCCGCCAACGCAAAGCGCTTCGACGCGGTGATTGTCCATGGCTTGTGGCAATACCACGGCCTCGCCGCGTGGAGAGCGCTGCGCCGCAGCGAGGTGCCGTATTACGTGTACGTGCACGGCATGCTCGATCCCTGGTTCAAGGAAGCCTATCCGCTCAAGCATCTGAAGAAGTGGCTGTACTGGCCGTGGGCCGAATACCGCGTGCTGCGCGACGCACGTGCTGTCCTCTTCACGACCGAGGAAGAGCGCACGCGTGCGAGGCAGTCGTTCTGGCTGTACCGGGCGCGCGAGCGGATCGTGCCGTTCGGCACGGCGGTGCCGCAGCTCGATGCAGCGCGGGTGCGCGAGGCCTTTCTGCAATCGCAACCCGGCTTGCGCGACAAACGCATCGTGCTGTTTCTCGGCCGCGTTCATGCGAAAAAAGGCTGCGACCTGCTGATCGATGCGTTCGCGCGCGTCGCCGGCCGCGACCGGACGCTGCATCTCGTGATCGCCGGTCCTGACGAAACCGGCTGGACCGCGACGCTGCATGCGCGGGCGCAGGCGGCCGGCGTTGCGCATCGCGTGAGTCTGCCGGGCATGCTGCAGGGCGATCTCAAGTGGGGCGCGTTTCATGCGAGCGACGTCTTCGTCCTGCCTTCGCATCAGGAAAATTTCGGCGTGGCGGTTGCCGAGGCGCTCGGCTGCGGACTGCCGGCGCTGATCTCCGACAAGGTCAACGTGTGGCGCGAGATCGAGGCCGACGGCGCGGGCATGGTGGCAGCCGATACAGTGGACGGCACGGAAAAGAATCTCGTGCGCTGGCTCGAACTCGACGACGCGGCGCGCGACGCGATGCGAGCGCAGGCAACCCGCACCTTCAATGCGCGCTTCCGGATCGAGACGATGGTCAAGGCGCTGACCGCCCTGCTCGAGACGAAAGGCGCTTGCGGCGACGCGCGCGAGAACCGGCTCACCACGCTGCGCGAAGCGTCCCAGCAAAGCCGCTAATCCGCGCGAATCGCAAAGCCGGTTATTCCCGCGAGTGTTCCACCCAAACGACAACGGCGCGCCTGCTGCGCGCCGTTGTCGTTTGCACTCGCTCTCGGCTTACTACGGTTCCTTCATGAGCGGCGTCAGGGTGGAGGCGGCAATGGGCAGCGAGTCGATCTGCGACGGCCCCTGATTCGGCATCGTGGGGCTGTTCGCGGCCTCGACCCGCGTATCGCCGACCACGTTCGGCACATCCAGTTGCCGTACCAGATGGCCCGCCAGACGCAGCGACAGCGCGGCAATCGTGATGGTCGGGAAATTGGCGCCGACGGTCGGAAACACCGAGCTGCCGCCCACATACAGATTGCTGATGCCGTGCACCTTGCAATCGCCATCGACCACGCCCTCGCGCGGCGAATCGTGCATGCGCGTGGTGCCCATGTGGTGCCACGTGCCTTCCAGTTTCGCCGGCCACGCGCGGCCTTCGAGCGGCGCGTCGAGCTGAACGTCCGCCACCTGCGCCGTTTGCAATTCCTGCGCAAACAACTGGAAGGTTCTGTCGAAGGTGCGTTGCACCTGTTCGCCGAGACGCCACTCCACCCGCACGCGCGGCATGCCGAAGCGGTCGCGCTTATCGGCCGACAACGTGACCCGGCTATCCGGATTGGGCACGGCTTCGACAATGGCCTGCAGGGTCACGTCGGTGATCAGCGCGGGCAACTGCAGGAGCCGCGCCAAACCGTAACCTACGGTGTGCAGCGGATGCGCGGCCATGGTCCCGATATCGCGCTTCAGGCTGCGGCCGGGCTGATCCTTGCCCATCAGCGCTTCCTTGCAATGGATCAACGCCTCGGAGCCCGCACTGCCCTCGCCATACCACTTCGAGTAAATCCACACGCGTGAATTCAGCAGCTGCTCGCGCTCCATCCATGCCTGGGTCGGCGCAAACTGCGACGAGATCTTCGTACCGTGCGCGGAGACCGCGGCATTCTGATAGTGATACTTGATGTCGTACAGCTTGTTGCGCGCAACGCCCGGACGGAATCGCACTCTCCCCGACATCATGCGCGGATGATCCATAAAATAGCGGCCCACCAGATCGTTGGCGTTGCCAAGACCGTGGGCCTGGACGTTGTTCGACGAGAGCAGCAGGCGTGCGTTTTCAATGCCGCCTGTGGCCAGCACGAAAATTCTTGCGGTGACCGACAGCCTGCGCCCGCTGATCGTACCCACTCTCACGCGGGAAATCGTCGTGCCTTGCGCGTCGGCGTCGATATTGAGCACGTTCGCGTGCAGGAATACGCGCACCCGCGTCGAGCGCGACAGTTCCTCGCGATACACCTTGCCGAAGCGCACCGGCGGGCTGAATTGCGCCACCGTGTCGCGCAAGTCGCCGGTGGCGAGCGGCAGACGGCGCACGTCGTGGCGCCCGATCTCGCGCTCCCAGTAGGCGGGGTCGAAATTCTGCGGGCCGAGTTTCAGCAGTTCATGCGTGCGCGCGTAGTACGGGGCCAGTTCATCGAGGCCGAACGGCCAGCCGCTATGCGCGATCCAGCCGCGCTTGTCGAAGTCCCACGGATCGAGCGGACGGCACCAGCCTCCCCAGCAATTGCTGCTGCCGCCGAAGTAGCGGCTGCGCGAGCCGTCCGCGAATGTATAGGGAAGCCCAATGTTCTCGCCGCGATAGAGGTCGCGGGTTTGATCGTCCGGACCGAAGCCACCGCTCTCCAGCACGCACGTCTCGACGCCCGCTCTCGACATCTCGAGCGCAAGCGTGATCCCCGCCACGCCGGCGCCGATAATGCACACCGTCGTCTCAATGACGGTGTTTTGTTCAACAGTACGCGTATCGATGAACATCCAGTGCTCCCATCTTTAGCACGCATTTTTGAGCGCGTCACGGCCGGGCAGCGAGAGCAACCGGACAAGCCACGCACACGTCGACGCCGGACACTTCTGCGGCTTGCCGCGAGCGTCGATCAACCGGCGATCAACCGGCACGATCGACCGCCCCGGCGTCGCAGCCAGCGTTTCCGGCAATACGACCTCGGTCTCCTCAGCGTACGAACGCTGCGGAATCTTGTCTGTGGTTCAGGTCACGGAATCAAACCGTTTCCGGATAAAGCGGCAAGGGTTCCCGCCGTACACGCCTTCGGGTTCCAGCGAACGGTGCACGACCGACAGCGGTGTCACCACCGCGGAACGGCCGATCGTCACGCCCATTTGCACCACACACTTCGACGTGATCCAGACACCGTCTTCTATAACGATTGGCGCGACGCGTAATTCCATCGTCGTGCTCATATCGTGCGAGCCCGTCGTGAGAAACGTGCCTTGAGAAATGCAGACGTTCGAGCCGATGCGAACCGGCGCCTGGTTGTAGATCCAGACGTCGACGCCGATCCAGCATTTGTCGCCCACTTCGAGGTTCCACGGCGCTTTCACGCGCAGCGGATGCACGAATCGGCAACCTGTGCCGATCTTCGCGCCGAACAGGCGCAATAACGCCACGCGCACAGACGAGAACGGCAGCAGTTTGTTGTTGATCACACAGGCCTCGAGCACAAACCAGATGAGCTCGATCAGAGCGCTTCGCTTCGCCTCGTAATTACCCTTTCCGGCCTGACCCAGATCAATGACGCGGCCGCCTTCACGCGCGTCTGAGGCTCGAGGCGCGCGCCCGATATTCGGATCGTCGGCAATGTTACCCATCAGCTTTCTCCGAACCACGAACAGTGGTAGACATAGGCAGGCCTGCCAATCAATTTCCTTGCATTATGTTGCGGTGCCGCGTACGACCTCGCAGCGTGGCCGTGCGGGCAAGCGTTTTGGCGGCTATACGCGTACAGGTTGGCGCACGATAGCTGTATATCGACTGCATCTCTCCGGGGACCACAATGACCACCTCGTTTCGGCACACAGCCACCGGCATGATTCTCGCGATCGCCTCGTGCGCTATGCCGGTGTTCGCGCAGAACGCCGCTCCCAAACCCGCTGCGCCTGGGCCGGCTGTCGCCGCGACGACGCCCACCGGTTATGGCGCGCCGCTGCCGCCTCCCGTCGACCGGCGTGCCGCGCAACGCACCAGCGAGCAGACCTTGCTCGGTGCCCCGCAGGAATACAGCGCCGACGGCATGACGCAAGGCAACACCGACGACGCCCAGCGCACGAGGCTGCTCAACGAAGAACGCATGACCGTGACCGGTCCCGGACAACGCGCAAAAGCCGGGCCCGCCAAGGGGCCGCGCAAAGCGCCGGCGGCGAACGGCCAGGCGCCCATAGCAGGCCGGCCGGCACGTCAGAATGCGGCCGACGGTTTGATGCCGCAAGGCGCGGCGAAAGCCGCTTATGCCGATCCGTACGATGCCGGCAAGCACGCTGTCTATCGTTCCCCGTGGTGATATCTCATTCATGACAGACGCGCGCGCCGGATCAATCCGGTGCTGCCTCCTCTGTGGTGGCCGGTTTTCGCCTGCGCCGCAGCACGACGCCTGAAGGCGTCGCGCCGAATGCCGGCGCCCCCGCCTTGATACGCCGGCCTCCCGCCGCACGCGAGAGCATCGCAAGCCGCTCCTCGAAGGTGCGAATCGTCGACTCCGGCGAGAACGTGCGCTCCGCATAAGCACGCGCGGCTTTGCCGAGCGCCGCACGTCGTTCGGCATCGCCGGCCAGCGCCGTGATGGCTGCCGTCAACGCCTTCACGCTGTCCGGCGGAACCACCACGCCACGCGGCGACACCGCTTCGTAAAGCGCCGTGCCGCGACGCGCCATCGCCACGGTTGCGCGACCGCTCGCAAACATGCCGGTGAGCTTGGACGGCATGACGAGATCCGCCGCATCGCCGCGTTGCGGCAGCACATGAATGTCGGCGAGATTGAGAAGCTCGTTCAGGCGTTCCCCCGGCTGCAGCGGAAGAAACAGGCAATTCGTCAGCCCCGCGCAGCGCCGGATCAGACTTTCTTTCGCGGCGCCGCAGCCACAGAATACGAACGTGAGGTCCGTGCGCGCGGCCAGCGCGACCGCGGTGTCGGCGAGCGTTTCAATGCCCTGCTTCGCCCCCATGTTGCCGGAGTACAGCACCACTTTCTGTCCGGCCGGAATGCCGAGCAGCTCCCGGTAATCGCTCGGGCGCGACAGCGGAAAGATCGCCGACACATCGACCCAGTTGGGCAGGCAGACGACCCGCGACGGCTCGACACCCTTGGTCGTCGCGCGCGCGCTCATCTGCCGCGTGATCGACGACACCACATCGAAGCGCCGCAGCAATACGCTTTCGATCCACCGGGCCACACGCGCCACGCGCGTGCTTTTCAGCAGGCCCAGACCGAATGCCGCGTCAACCTCGTAGTCCTGAATATGCAGCCATGATTTTGCGTGCGCGACGCGTGCAAGCATCAACGCGCCCGGCGCGCACATCAAGGCCGGTGCGACCAGCATCACCGCGTCGGGGCGCCACAGCGCCTGCCACGCGAGCAGTGGCAGCGAGCTCGCCGCGAAGCTCGCCAGATGCAGCAGCCGCGTCAAACCGCCCGGATGCGACGGCACCCAGAGCGGTGCACGCCAGATTTCCACCCCGTCGCGCATTTCACGCTGATACCGCCACGAAGCGTAGCCCGTCCCGACACGCCAGTCGGGGTAGTAGGGCGGCGCGCACATCACGCGAACTTTGTGCCCGCGGCTGGCCAGCAGCACGGCCATCTCGGCCGTGTACTTGCCTACCCCCGTCAGCTCGGGCGCGTAGTTGATGCCGTGGATCAATATCTTCATTATGGCTGCCAGAACGAGTTAGAGCGTCGCACACGCGACACTGCTTTCAGGCGAATCAGTCGTCGCTCAACATCAGCGCACAGCCGCGAGCAATATTGGCCGCCGCCGAGGGCGGATCGAAGCGGCGAATCACATTCATGCAGCGGCGCGCGGTGCCGCTCGCATCCGCGAAGGCCTCCATGGCTTTGAGCATCGTGCGCTGCAATGCGGGGACGTCTCCCGCGGTAAACGCATAGCCGCTCACACCGTCGATCACCAGCTCCGGCACGCAGCCGCAACTCTCGCTGACCACCGCCGGGCAGCCGTGCGCGAGCGCCTCGTTGACCACGAGCCCCCACGGCTCGCTGTAACTGGGCAGCACCATGCAGGTCGCGCCGTAGTACTCGCGAGTCAGCGGCTCGTCCTGCAGGCTGCCGGCGAAGGTCACCGCATCGCCAAGTGCGAGATCGGCCACTTTTGCATGCAGCGCATCGGCCATCGGCCCCGTGCCGACAATGCGCAACTTCGCCGCCGGAATCCGCCGGCGCAAACCGGCGAATGCCTCGATCAACGTGCCGATGCCTTTCTCTTCCGAAAGACGCCCCACGTACAGGAACACCGGCGGATTGCCCGCGCGCGCGGCGACGCGCTCGACCAGCGCGCGTTCGGGTGAGAACGACCCCGGCAACGCGGCCGCCTGGCACGGCACGAAAATCTTGTCGCCCTTCGCGCCAAGCGACAGCAGATACTCGCGGCTGCGCTCACCGAAGCCGAAATAGCCGTCGCAGAGCGAGAAAAACACCCGCTTTGGAATCGACGTCAGCAGTTTTTTGGGCCGGTCGCGCGCCGTCGAATCGCAGAACACCGCACGGCGCTTGCCCGTCACGATGCACGCCGCGAGCATGGCCCAGTATTCCGGGCGGTGGTAACCCGGCAGCACGATCAGATCCGATTTGGCGCGCAAGACTTCCCAGGTGAGCCGCGCGATCAGCTTCAACGTCGGCACATCTTCATAGCAGCCGTCGAACAGCTTATGCATGGGATAGCGGTGGAACGAATAGTCGACATCGGAGAAGCCGACCCGGTCGTGCTCCGTATCCGCGATCTGCACCATCGAGTAGCGAATTGCTCCGGATGCCGAAATGTTATGCAACGCAGAAAACACGACACCCTTATGGCGCGACCACACGACGTTGTGGAAGATCGTGACTGACGCTGTCATTTTTGTGCCACTCCTCGAAATTTCGTCCTGTGTGCAATGCGCCAGGTGCGCCTGCACAGCGTCTCCTGCGGTCCTTCAGCTCAAAACGCGTCGAAGCGGCACGCCGTGCGCCTAAGCGTGCATGGCGGCGCGCGTCGAGGCGGCGAGCGATTCGACGAACCCGCGATAGGTGGACGCGATGCCGTCCGCCAAAGCGGTTCTCGCCTGCCAGCCCATTTGCGCGAGACGCGAGACATCGAGCAGCTTGCGCGGCGTGCCGTCGGGTTTCGACGCGTCGAACACGAGTTCTCCCTCGAAGCCGACCACCTTGCAAATGCATTCGGCCAGCTCGCGAATCGACAGATCCTCACCCACGCCGACGTTGAACAAGCCTTCGGTCACGTTGTGTTCGAGCACGAACAGCGTCGCCGCGGCCAGATCGTCGACGTGCAGGAATTCGCGGCGCGGCGTGCCCGAACCCCAGACGGTCAGCGTGGCGTCGCCATTCAGCCGCGCTTCGTGCGCCTTGCGCAGCAGCGCGGGCAATACATGGCTGCTGTTCAGGTCGTAGTTGTCGTTCGGGCCGTACAGATTGGTCGGCATCAACGCGACGTACTGCGTGTTGTATTCGCGGTTGTACGCGTCGCACAGCTTGAGGCCCGCGATCTTCGCAATCGCATAGGCGTCGTTGGTCGGCTCCAGCGGCGAGCTCAGCAGATACTCTTCGCGAATCGGCTGCGGACACTGCTTCGGATAGATGCACGACGAGCCGAAAAACACCAGCCGCTCCACTTTCGCGCGGTAAGCAGCGTGAATCACGTTGGTCTCGATCACCAGGTTTTCATAGATGAACTCGCCCGGCTGCGTCGCATTCGCGAGAATGCCGCCCACGCGCGCGGCAGCGAGCAGCACCACGTCAACCGGCTCGCTTTCGAAAAAGCGGTTCACGGCCGCCTGATCCGTGAGGTCGAGCTCCGCCCGCGTGCGGGTAATCACGTTGTGATACCCCTCGGCGGCAAGACGCCTGACCAGCGCGGAGCCGACCATACCCCGGTGGCCCGCGACGAAGATGCGTGCTTGTTTGTTCATCGCAATTACTCGTGATGTTCCAGCGCCGTGAATCCGGCCAGCGTGACCAGCGCGTCACGGCGTGCAATCTGATAGTCGGCGCGCACCATCTCCTTGACGAGCGAGGCGAACGAGGTGGTGGGCTGCCAGCCGAGCTTTGTGTGCGCCTTCGACGGATCGCCGAGCAGCGTCTCGACTTCGGCGGGCCGGAAGTAGCGCGGATCGACGCGCACGATCACGTCGCCCGGCGACATCTTGATCTCACGCCCTTCCACCTTCTCGACGATGCCGATTTCATCCACACCGGTGCCTTCGAACCGCACCGTCACGCCCAGCTCGGTCGCGGCGTGCTGGACGAACTGACGCACGCTGTACTGCACGCCGGTCGCGATCACGTAATCCTCCGGCTGATCCTGCTGGAGCATGCGCCACTGCATCTCGACGTAATCGCGCGCATGGCCCCAGTCGCGCAGCGCCGACAGATTGCCGAGATACAGCGTCTTCTGCATGCCGACCGCGATGCGCGCGATGGCGCGGGTGATCTTGCGCGTCACGAAGGTCTCGCCACGCACCGGCGATTCGTGATTGAACAGAATCCCGTTGCAGGCAAAGAGCCCATAGGCTTCGCGGTAATTCACCGTGGTCCAGTACGCGAACAGCTTGGCGACAGCGTACGGACTGCGCGGATAGAACGGTGTGGTCTCCGACTGCGGCACCTGCTGCACGAGACCGTAAAGCTCCGAGGTCGAGGCCTGATAAAAACGCGTCTTGTCCTGAAGCCCGAGAATCCGGATCGCTTCAAGAATGCGCAAGGCGCCCAGACCGTCCGCGTTGGCCGTATATTCCGGTTCCTCGAACGACACCGCGACATGGCTCTGCGCGGCCAGGTTGTAAATCTCGTCCGGCTCGACCCGCTGGATCACGCGCAGAATGCTGGTCGAGTCGGTCAGATCCGCGTGGTGCAGAAAGAGTCGTTGATCCGGATCGTGTGGATCGCGGTAAAGGTGGTCGATCCGGTCGGTATTGAACAGGGATGTCCTGCGTTTGACGCCATGCACGTCGTAATCCTTGGCGAGCAGCAGCTCCGCCAGATACGATCCGTCCTGTCCAGTGATGCCGGTGATCAGCGCGACCTTACGTTTCATGGAGCATTCTCCTCGTTTAGCTTGTCTATTCCCGTGCCAGAATCCCGTTGAGCGGCCGGCCGCAGGCCGCTACCTCAACCGGCTTTGCTGTCGTACCCGTAGTAGCCGCCCTGATAGCCCGAACCGAGGAATGCTCCTTCCTGCGGCACGTCGGTCAGCAATACGCCTCGGAGCGCCACGCCGCCGTTACGCAGCCGCTTGGCGGTCTCCATGATCTCGTTGAGCGGATGGCGGCCGTGGCGCACCACCAGCAGCGTGGTGCCCGCGTACTTGCCGATCACCGTCGAGTCGGTCACCGCCAGAACCGGCGGCGTGTCGACGATCACGAGGTCGTAGTGCGACTTCAGTTCGTCGAGCAGCGTTTCGAAGCGCTTGCTCATCAGCAGCTCGGCCGGATGCGAGGGCAGCGAGCCCTTGGAGAGCACGTCGAGACCGGGCAGCACGTCGCGCTGGATCATCGAGCCCAGATCGCCGCCGTTCAGCACGTCGGACAGACCCGGCTGGTGCGCGACACCAAAATGCGAGTGCACGTCGCCGCGCCGCATATCGCCATCGATAATCAGCACGCGCTTGTTCGCCGAGGCCACCAGCGCCGCGAGGTTCACCGAGAGGAACGACTTGCCGGCGTCCGGCCGCGAGCCGGTGATCATCACCACGTTGTTTTCAGCGTGGTCGAGCGAGAGTTGCAGTGAGGTGCGCAGATTGCGCACCCCTTCCACGGCGATGTCTTCCGGCGCCTGTTGCGCGAGCACATGCAGGCCGCTTCGGCGCAGCATGACGTTTTCCTGCAGCTTCAACTGGTTCTGGCTGCGCGGCACAGCGGCGAACACCGGCACGCCGAGCATGGATTCGAGCTCGTCCGGACGCTCCACGCCGCCGTACATGGCGCGCTTGAAGAAGGTCAGCATGATGCCGAGCACGACGCCGCCGCCAAGCGCGATCAGGATCGCGATCACGCGCTTCGGGCGCACGGGCTCGTCGGGCGTTTCCGCAAAGTCGACCACACGCACGGTGCCTACCTGTCCAGCCTTTGCCACGCGCAGTTGCTGCGCGCTGTTCAGCAGATTGGTGTACAGCTCCGTGTCGACGTGCACGTCGCGCAACAGACGCAATGCGGTCTGCTCCGTGTCCGGCATCACCTCCACGCTGCGGTTCATGTTGGCCTGGGCGCCTTGCAACGCCGCGATCTGCGCGTCGAGTGCGGCCACCGCCGGGTGATTCGCCGTGAAGCGTTGCGACATCTCCGCGCGCTGCTGTTGCAGGTCGAGCAGCTTGGTCTTGTTATCGACGATCTGTTGCAACAGCAGACGGCTTTCCTCACCGAGGTCGACCGTGCCGTGCTGGTTGCGGAATTTGTTGTAGCGCTGTTCGGCTTCGTCGAGTTCCTTGCGCAAGCCCGGCAGTTGCTGATCGAGGAAGGCCAGCATGTGCTCCGCTTCGGTCGAACGGCTTTCGATGTCCTGCCGCTGGAACTCGCGTGCCATGCTGTTGACGATTGCCGCGGTCAAGCCGGCGTCGCCGCCTTCGAGACTCGCGCGTATCACGCCGGACTGCAGCGTGGTTTCCTGCACGACCATGGCCTTTTGCAGCCTGTCCACCGTGCTCAGCGTCGAAGCGCGCTGCAGTTCGAAACGCGAGCCGGGCGCGCCGGTCAGCTTGTCGACATGCAACGCGATCGGGCCGTCGGCGGTATCGGTTTGCACGGTCTCGCCGACTTTCCCCGACATAATTGCAATGCCGTTCTTGTCGCGCAGCACGTACGCGCCGTCGTTGCCGGCAATCAGCGTGAAGGCCGTGTCGTACATCTCCTTCGAGGTGTCGAACCGCGACACCGCAATGCTCTCGTTACCCCACGCATAGCCCGACAGGTTGATGAACTGCGGCAGCTTGAAGCCCCACTGCCCGTTCACCAGCCCCGCGATCATGCCGCCGATGATCGGCAGATAGCGCGGCGTGGCCGTAATGTCGAGGTGCAGCTTCTTGACGGTTTCCTCCGTGACGAGACGCGACTTCAGCAACTCGATCTCGGCCGCCGTCGACGGCTTGGTGTCGAACATGCCGGTCAGCGGCGGCAAGGCTTCCTTGCCGTTCGCATTGTTGGCATTGGCCGTCTTGTCTTCGACGTGGAACAGGACATCCGCGCGATACGTGGGCGGCGCGAGGAAGGCGTACGCGCACCCCAGCGCGAGCGCGATCAGCGTCACCATTACGATCGTGCGCCAGCCCCGCACGATCGTCCGCAGATAATCAGACAAATGCAGCTCGTCCGGTCCGGACACGTCGATATAGCGGTTTTCGAAGTTAATTGCCATTTTGGTCACCCAGCAAAGCCCGGCGGTTCAAGGTCACGTTGCACGTTAATCATTTCGCAAGAACTGCACCCGTTACAGCAGCGTTAATCGCCGGCAGCAACAGATTCAACACACGATTGAAGCGGACCAGGCTGCCTTGACCCACGTACACCACGTCCTTCGGCTGCAGTTCGAACTGGTTGGCGAGCACCATCGACACCGGGGAGGTCGCATCGAGGTGGTACACCTGCGGCGAATCGCTGGTCGAATTGCGGATCACGAACAACTGCCGTGGCGCGGACGTGTTCGAGTCGAAGCTGCCGCTGTCGGAAATCGCCTGTGAGAGCGTCAGCGAGCCGTTGCGCATTGGCAGGATGGTGGCCGGCTTGTTGACTTCGCCCATCACGTAGACGCCGCTGTCTTCGCGCGCCGCCACGCGCACCATGTCGCCCGGCTGCAGATAGATGTCACCCGGGTTGTGGCCGTGCTTGATCAGGTCGTCCACGTTAAGCTGATACGTCACGCCGTTACGGACCAGGTCCACGCGGCTGCGATCGGCAGTCCCATTGAAGCCGCCGCTCAGGCCGATCGCATTCGTCAGCGACATCGGCACGTCGTTGAACGATTGAGCGCCCGGCAAGCGCACTTCACCCTCCACGTAGACCTGCGAGGCGCGGAACGACGCCACGCGCACCGTCACCTCAGGCTTCTGGTAGACCTTGCTCAGACGCTTGTACAGCTCCTTCTGGATCGTCGCGACGTCCTGGCCGGCTACGTGCACCGTGCCGGCGTACGGGAACTGCACATCGCCGTGTTCGTCGATCAGGAAACCTGGGGCCGCATCCGTCGTCTTGGAGTTGGCCGCGGGCTGACCGAGCGCGGCCGCGAGTTCCGGGTGATCCCACACGACGATCTGCAGCACGTCGCCGGGGCCAACCCGGTACGCCGCCGGCTTGCCAAACAGCGCCAGCGTCTGCGGCGAAAGCGTCGCGGACGCCTGCGCCTGATTCATCTTGCGCAGCAGCGCGAGATTGATGTCGGTGATCGGAATCTGCTGTTGCGCCGACGGGTCCGTACTGTAATCACCACCCGTGTCCTGAATCGCCGCCGGCGTGATCATCCGCTGGCCGGGCACGGCTCCGCATCCGGAGATGAGTGCCGCGGTAGCGAAAACCAGAAGACTTCCCGTGCGTATACCAAGCGAGTTCATAGTATTTCCTCCTTGTGCCACGACGTTTTCCTCGGGGGAGTTAGCGCGTGGCCGGCTTGTTAACTACTTAGTAAGCGTTTCGATGCACCAGTCCGGCGACTATCGTCGCGCCGATAATCCGCATGTCGAGCGCGAACGACCAGTGCCCCAGGTAATACAGGTCATGTTCGACACGACGCTCCATCTTCTCGATGCGGTCGGTTTCGCCTCGAAAGCCGTTGATCTGCGCCCACCCCGTGATACCCGGCTTGATCCGATAGCGATTGATGTAGCCCGCGACCACTTTCTGATAGAGGTCGTCGTGCTCGAGCGCATGGGGACGCGGTCCTACGACCGACATGTCGCCACGCAACACGTTGAAGAATTGCGGCAGCTCGTCGAGGCTCGTGCGGCGCAGAAATGCGCCCACCTTCGTGACGCGCGGATCGTCGCGCGTGGCCTGGCTGAGGGTGCCTTTTTGCTCGGTATGCAAACGCATCGAGCGAAACTTGTAGATCGTGAACACGCGGCCGTCCGCGCCTTTGCGCTTCTGCTTGAAGAACACCGGGCCGCGCGACGAGAGCTTCACCGCGACGGCAATGGCGAGCAGGATGGGCGCCAGGCCGAGCAGCGCAGTCGCCGCGAACACGCGGTCGAAGATTTCTTTCTTCAGCATCGAACTGGCGGACAGCGGCGAGGCGACGAGGTTGATGGCCGGCACGCCGAGCAGCTCGATCACGCCGCTGCCTTCGAATAGCGCAAGGCTGCGCACGTCCGGCATGAAGCGGATGTTCACGAGATCGTCACGAAACTGACTGACGAGCGAGCAGATCAGCGGCTCCTCAGCGAGCGAGAGCATCAGCCACAGTTCGTGCACGTCGTTGGTCCGCATGTAGCCTGCCAGCGCGTCGACGGTGTCGAACACAGGCACCCCAGGACTGGTGACGGGAGAGACGTCCGGCCGAGCGTTGTAGACCGCGGTGGCGCGAAAGCCGCTGGTCGGCGACGAACCGATGCGACGGATGATCGCGTCGCACTGCGAGCCGCTGCCGACAATCGCCACCTGGTGCAGGTTCATGCCCGCGCTGCGCGCGCGCGCCAGCACGGCGTGGGTGATCAACCGGTAGGCGATCAGCAGTCCGCCGGTCACCGCCGTCCAGTACGAAAACCACAGCCGCGACACGAAGTCGGCGCGATGCAGCGAATACATGAGCACGAGCGCGCAGGCCTGCACCATCAGCCATGCGAGCGAAACCTGGCCGGCCAGCGCCAGCTTGGAGCGGCCGCGCCACGACTCATAGACCCCGAACGCCGGAAAAATGGCCAGCGCGAAAGCGGCGCAAAACATCACGAGCGCCCAATTGAACCCGGTTTGAGCGAGGTAATCAAAGCGAATTTGCGACGCGACCGCCGCCCCCGCCAACACCAACGCGACATCGAAAATTCGCGCGAGTAAATCCTGAAACTTGCGCATTTTGCTTACCTCGTTCTTGCCGTTCTTGTCTGCAATAAGTTGTGGCGTGCTGTTTAGGAGCAGCGGCCGTAGTTGTCGTTGAACCTCACAATGTCGTCTTCACCGAGATAAGTGCCAGACTGGATTTCAATGATCTCGAGGGGTACCTTCCCCGGGTTCGCGAGCCGGTGACGCGTACCAAGCGGGATGTAGGTCGATTCGTTTTCACTCAGCAGGAACTGCTCCTCGCCGCGTGTGACGAGCGCCGTGCCGCGCACGACCACCCAGTGCTCGGCGCGGTGGTGATGCAGTTGCAGCGAAAGCTGCGCGCCCGGCGTCACGACAATGCGCTTGACCTGAAAACGCTCGCCGTGGTCGATCGAATCGTAGAAACCCCACGGGCGGCGCACCTTGCGATGCGCGTCGGCCTCAGGCGCGTGCTGCGCCTTGATGCGCGACACCAGCCCCTTCACGTCCTGCACGTGGGAGCGGTCCACTACCAGCACCGCGTCGGCGGTTTCGACCACCACCACGTTGGTCGTGCCTACACAGGCGACAAGCCGCCCTTCCGAATGCGCGTAGCTCGACACCGCGCCTTCGAAGGTCACCCGGCCGCGCCCGGCATTGCCGTTGACATCCTTCTCCATCGCGGCCCAGACGGCGTCCCAGGAGCCCAGGTCCGACCAGCCGGCGTCGAGCCCGACAACCACACCGGCGGGTATCGTCGACTCATTTGTCTGCGCATTCGTCTGCGCATTCGTCTGCGTACCTTCTGCCTGATCCGCTTCGGCCGTTTCCGTCAGACGTTCCATCACCGCGTAGTCGATCGAGTCAGCCGGCGCGCTGAGGAACGCGTCCACCAGCGGACGGAAATACGCGCCTTCGGTGTGCCCGCCGCTGAACGCGCGTTCGCAAGCCGCGTGCATCTCGGGCTGCAGACGCTGCAGGGTGTCGAGCCACACGCTCGCCCGAACGATGAAAATGCCGCTGTTCCACCAATACGTACCTGCCGCGACGTACTGGGCCGCAAGTTCTTCCGCGGGTTTTTCGACGAAACCGTCGATCACATAACCGCCGCCCGCCAGTTCCGCGCCAATGCGGATATAGCCGAAGCCCGTGTCGGGACGCGTGGGCGGCACGCCCAGCGTCGCGATCGCGCCCTGCTCCGCATAGCGCGCGGCGCGCTCCAGTGCAGCCTGCAGGGCGCACACGTCCGCGATCGAATGGTCCGCCGGCATGACAACCAGAACCGCATCGCCACCCGCGGCGGCGAGCGACGCCGCCAGCGTCAGCGCCGGCGCCGTATCGCGCCGCGCCGGCTCGACAATAAGACGAGCGTCGACGCCATTTTCATGAAGCTGTTCTGCAATTACGAAGCGATGTTCTTCGCCGCACACGATGATCGGCGAGGCATCCACGTTCCAGCCGGCGGGAAATCCGCACATGCGCCGCGCGGTGGCCTGCAACAGCGAGTCGGAACCGACTACGTCGATCAGTTGCTTCGGATAGTTTTCACGTGAGACCGGCCATAGCCGCGTGCCCGAGCCCCCTGCCAGAATGACCGGGACGATGCGCGTGCAACGCGCGCCGGCCGTCCCGGCATTCGCACCGTTCGGGACGGTCGAACCGGCGCTTACAGCTGCCTGAGTCAACATATTCGCATTCCTTAAGATTACATTAAGTCTGCAGAAATACGGACCGCTGGCCGCGCCGCACGCGGCCACCGCGGATGGCCCCGTCGCGCTACTCGCCGACCAGTCGGCGGCTCTGGATCCGGAACTCGGTGGGGGAAATCCTCATCCGCTTGCGGAATACCTTCGCGAGGCGGTCACCGTTACCCATGCCGGTGCGCCGGGCAATCTTGTCGACCGGCAACTCCGATTCGGTCAACAGGCTGCAGGTCACCGCAAGGCGTTCGTGTAGTAAAAAACTCGAGGGCGTGATGCCCATTTCCATCTTGAAGCGGCGCAAAAAGTTGCGCTCGCTCATCGCGGCAAACTGCGCCGCGTCGGCAATCGAAATCGCCTGCTGGCAGTTTTCCTGCAGCCAGCGAGCCGCCGCGCGCACCTTGTCGCCGGGGCTCAACGCGCCGTCTTCGCCGAGCAGCGGCGCGAGGTTCGCGCACGAATCGGCCAGCAGGCGTTCGGCAACCGTGCGCGCCGTGGCGCCGCCCAGATCACGCTTGATCATGGCGAGTGCGCTTCTCATGGATTCGAGACGATCGCCCGTGTCGGCGCTCTGCTCCGGCTGACGCGCCAGCAACGCCGGCGGATTGAAATCGCCGCCGTCCTTGCTGTCCCGCACATACGCCGCATCGAGCAGCGCGCGGCCTTCGCCGATCGGCCGGATCATGCCGGTATTGCGACGCACGCGGCGCAGCCAGGCGATCAGGCGCTCGTCGTCGGCAGCCGCGAATGCGCCCTTGCCGCCCGCAACATACAGCGCATCGAACCCGCCGTAGTGGCGCGCATCGAGCCCATCCGTCCAGACACGCAGCCCGGCCGACGAGGTCACCATGCCGCCATCGGCCGACAGGAAAGAAACGTCGTACAGCCAGCCGCCTGAAGCGGACGAGGCCATTTCGTTCGCTGCCTGGAAAACCTCGGCAACAACGCCTGCGCCCCGCAGCGAGCAGTCGTTGAACATCAGTATTGCGATGCGACGCATACCCTTGTTCGGAGCGTGCACCCAGCGCAGCATTGCAGACTCGAGACTCGCGCAGGTCATAGTCATCCTCTCACCAGAAAACGGATCTACCTGTCACCTTGAGCGGCCACACAGAGTGTGCAAGCCCTGTGCCGTGCATCATAGGTAGCACTAATCAAGCATTTAGCCGCCACGACCGAAAGTGACGACATGTTGGCGTATGAGCAGGACGATCGGCCAGGGATTTTCGGCACAAACTGCCAATGCAGGCTTTTCACCGAATTAATTGCCGATTCCACACATGAATGAACAGCTATTCTGCGGATGGTAATGCAAGTAAAAAATCCATTTCGTTCGGCAACGCACACACCGCGACCACTCGAAAACGAAGGAGTTTCAATTTATTCCATCCGCAGCCCGGCCGGTTTGAAGTAGCTTTTCCCCATCACGCGGCCGCTGTGAGCGTATGTCCCTTCCATGCACCAGTATTTACCACCCCGTGGCGCCGACACCTGTTTCCTCTGAAGATAAAGATGCAGGATGGCAATAAGTAAAGCTTGTAACCAATATAAGCAATTTAGAGTGCAACAGATTTTATTAATTGTGAGATTTTGAATCTCATGAATATAAACACGGCGATTAATGTTTCAAACGTGAAACATGGAAATTAGACAACTTTGCCCACCCGGCAATAGGAGGGCCAATGGCGGAATGTGCCGAATATGGACCGGGTCATTTCCGCCAAAGAATTGCGGAAATACACTATGCGGTTTGCGCAACACATTGCGCCGGGAGGTGGACCCAGGCGGGTCTGACCTGGTGTACTAGTAGTTGGACGACGCAATGTCGTCGGGGACACACCGCGATTCACACGGGACACCTATGTCGAATGTATGCGAACAGCGCGCGCGGCGAACACTCACTGGCTTGCTTGCCGCCGGTGGGCCGAGGCTGCATATTTTGCATGTAGCGGCCTCGGCAGCGGCGCTGGTTCTGCTCGGCCTCGCCGCCGGCCAATGCGGCGCGGCTGATGCGGCGCCGGAGGCGAATGGTACGGACAAGACCACGTTCCGCGCGGACGGCAGAACGTGGACACCGTGCGCCGCGGAAAACGGCACCTGTCAGTTCAGCGGAACGCGCGAGGTGCTGTATGGCACGGCGAAGCAGTATGTCATCAAGACATTCTCGAACAGCGCCGAATGCAACAACGGCGTGTTCGGCGACCCCGCTCCCGGTGAGGATAAACGCTGCGCCGTTGCGCAAACCGCGGGCAATTCCACCAGCCGTGCCACGGGCACGGCGGCCGCGCCGGCGGCAGGTCAGGACGCGGCGTCGACTGCCGCACTGCAATCCGCTCCGCGCTCCGATCTGAAGGCGCCGCCTGGGCAAGGCCTGCGCTGTTCGGCACCAACCTTGCAGACGAGCGCACCGGCGAACGGCGATCTCGTCGAAGCCGACACGCCCAGCGACGGCACGCGGCTCTTCGCCGCGGCCAAACCGTTCGCGCTCGTCTTCACCACACGCCCGGCGCAAAGCGACACGCTCAACTGGCAGATACGCGACGCGTGGAATGCCGTGCGCGCGAGCGGACGCTTCCCGGTGGCGGCGGGTGCGACGCTGTCCACGCTGAGCTGTGCCTCCACCGTGGCCGGCTACTTCGCGGTGTCCGCTTCACTCGAACACGGACACGGGCAACTCGAATCGCGTGGCACGCGTCCTGCTGGCATGTCTACGTTCGGCGTGTTGCCGGACCTTTCCGCCGCGCTACCCGCCGTGCGGTTTCCGTATGAAGACCTGCACCGGTTCGGCGGACAGGGCACCGCCTATCTCGCGCCGGGGCAGCACTGCTGCGACGGCGACGGCTACCGGCCGGTCTACAGCGCGCTCGGTCTGTCGTGGGTGAACGACAATCGCAACTGGTATGTCGAGGAGTCGAAAAAATCCGGCACCTTCGATCCCGCGACGAAGCAGCTCGCGCCCATCTTCCGGCGCGGCGACCTCATGCGGCTGATCCAGCTCGACGGCATTCCGCAGTGGGCGAGTCCGACCGGCAAGGAGACCCATAGCTATGCGCCGACCTCGCTCGCGCAGATGAAGGACTACATGGCCAAGGTCGGCGCCGAGTCGAACCGTGTGCGCATGACTTACTTCCCCAAGCAGCGCGACAACTATTATCAGGTGACGTGGGAGCCCGACGCCGACGGCGGACTGCCATGGCGCGACAGCGACGCGAATTTCATCGCGATGTACAAGGCGGTGTGGGAAGGCATCCATCAGAACGATCCGCATGCGGTGGTGATGGGGCTGACCTATTCGTCGGTGCAGGGCAACGTGAAATGGATGCGCCGGCTCGGACCGCAGGGAATCGGCCGGTATATGGATGGCATGACGGTTCACGGCTACTACGATATCGGCACGACGCCATCGCATCCGCCTGAGCGAGTCGCGGATACCGGCAAGCAGGGCACCGTGCCGGGTGCGCTGCCCGCCTCGATGCGCGCGCTGCGCCACGAACTGCGCCAGTACCTCAAGCCCGGCGCGCCGCTATTCGTGACCGAAACCGGCATTAGCTATGACATCGGCGCATCGTATGGCAAGAACTATCCGGGCGCGAACGTGCTCTATGCGCAGGCCGCGGTCACGGCGCGCACGCACCTGATTCTGCTCGGCGAAGGCGCGGACATGACGTACGTGTTCTATCTTGCGGATATGCCGGACGCAGCTCCAGGCTACGGCATCTTCTTCGAACTCGATCATCCGTCCGGCGCCTATGGACCGTCGCGCATCAGCCCCAAACCCGCCGCGCTCGCGGTGGCGGCGATGACGCGCATCATCGACGGCACCGATACGCTCGGGCCGCTCAAGAATGTGCCCAAGGGCGTCTATGCGTACGCATTCCGGCGTCTCGGCGGCGGCAAGATCGTGACCGCGCTGTGGACGCATGACAACGACGCGTGGAACGCCAAAACCGGCTTCGACGCGAGCCGCAGCGTGGACTACCGCCTGCGGGTCGACTCACCTGGCACGGCGGGCGACGTGACGGTGTTCGACATGATGGGCAACGCAACCACCTTGCCCTACCGCGACGGCATGGCCAGTCTGAAGCTTTCGCCCGCGCCCGTTTATGTGGTGTCCGGCAATGCCGACGTGTTCAAGGACGCGGTCATGACGCCGGAAGGTTACGTGGCGCGCTAGCGGCGCGATCGGGCGATATTTCGGCGTGCCGTGACAGGGCTCATGGCGACTGGCGCACAGAGCAGGCTGGCGGCGGCAAGTTAGCATGGGTATCGACACCCAGAAGCGCAGGAGAGGACATGCTCACCGAGATCGATTTCCTGGACGTGGTCCGGCTCACGCCGCTGGTCGCGATCGATCTGATCGTCAGCGACGCACAGGGGCGCGTGCTGATTGGCCGCCGCCGCAACCGGCCGGCGCGTGGCACCTGGTTCGTGCCGGGTGGCCGCATCCTCAAGGACGAAACGCTCGACGCCGCGTTCGCGCGCATCGCCGAGGCCGAGCTGGGCATTGCGAAGCTGGCGCGCTCGGCGGCACGCTTCGAAGGCGTGTACGAACACCACTACGGCGACAACTTCGCGGGCGAGCCCGGCGTCTCGACGCACTACATCGTGCTCGCTTACGCGCTGACTCTGACCAGCACCGCGCAGCTCGGACGGCCGGAGCAGCACAGCGAATATCTCTGGCTCACGCCGGCGGAACTGCTGTCGCGCACCGACGTCCACGAGAACACGCAAGCCTATTTCCGCTAACGCGGATACTCGCGATCGCGCCGATGCGCGCGTTGCATGCCGACACCTCATGCCGTGCCGACTGTGAGTTCGGCAACGTGGCGACGAGCGCCGCTCAAGTATGATCGAGCTCTCCGCCAGGGCTCGAATCACTATGCGATCATCGGCAATCCGGTTCGTTCACAGTTCATTCGTTGCTTTCCTCGCGCTTGTCGCCTTCGCCCTCCTTCCGGGCGAGGCGCGCGCGGCCGATTGCGCCGCCGGCACGCTCGTCACTGTGGTCGCGCACCTCGATGACGATCTGCTGTTCGTGGACCCGGCCATCACCGAACGCCTCGACGCGGGATGGTGCATCACCACCGTGCATCTGATCGGCGGCGCCAATGGTGCGGACTTCGCCTATGTGCTGACGCGCGAGCGGGCCTCGCGGCTCGCTTACGCACGCATGGCCGGGGTGCCCAACGAATGGATCGAGTCGAATGTGACGCTGGCCGGCAAACTGGTTCATCAGATGGCGTTGAAGGCGAAGCCGCAGGTGCGTCTGCTCGAGTTCCGCCTGCCCGGCGGCGGCGTGCGCGGCGGCCGCGAGCCGCTCGGCCTGCTGTGGGAGCAGCACGCCACGCTCTCCACCTACCCGATGAACGCGGACGGCACCGTGCGCGTCAAATACGATCGCGATAGCTTGTCGGCGGCGCTGAAGGTCGTTCTCGCGCAGGCCACGCAGATCTACACGCTTAATCCGGACACCGTACCGTTTATCGAGCACCCGGACCACATCTTCGCCGCCCGCATTACACGCCACGTTGCGCAGACACTCGGCAAGAGCGTGCCGATCGTCTATCACGTCACGTATCCGACCGGCGGCTGGCCAGGCAATCTTCCCTCTGCCGAAGTGCAGCGCAAGCGCGATATTGTCGCGAGTTACTTTTCGATCGACGGCAGCGAGTGGTCGCATGTGTTCGGCGAGTTTCAATGGAACGGCAACTGGATCTCGCGGCGCTATGCCTTTGAGGATCGCACCGACCGTCGCGTGCCGGATTTTCAGGCGTACCCCATGCAACTCTTCAATGCCGCGGCGAGCCGCTGCCTGAGCTCCGAGAGCCCGGGCCGCGCCCCCACGCTCGCAGCCTGCACGAACTCGCCCGCCCAGCAATGGCGCTGGGATCCGCTCACCGTCTATCCCGGCAATTCACGCAACGCCGCGCTCGTGAGCGTCGCGACCTCCCAATGCATCGCCGAGCGCGACGGTTATCTGGTGTCCGAGACTTGCGATCAATGGGACCAGGCGCAGCGCTGGACGCCGTGGGACTTTGGCATCGTCTATACGCCGATGCGCCACTGTCTCGGCGAAAACGACGGCAAGCTCACCATGCGCGGCTGCACCGCGCTCACCACCCGCTTCCGCTGGGCCACCACGCAGCGCACCCAGGCGAACGACCTGAGGCTCGCCACGGCGATGGTGGGCGACATCGCCGGCACGGGCGAGCAGTCGGCGGTCTATGTTCAGCGGCGACATGATGGCCCCGGCTTCAACGTGTATGCCGCGTCGCTCGCGAAAGCGTCGCCGCCCGCACTGTGGTACGCCAGCGCCGTGCCGTTCGATCCGCTCGCCACCGCGCCGAGTTGCGCCGGCGACAAACTGTGCTTCGACAGCGCGCGCTTCCTGCTCGGTGACTTTGTCGGCAACGGCAAGGCCGACCTGATGATCGTCGCGGCGCGTCAGGGCGGCACCGCGTTCTGGCTGCTGAATAGCGCCGGCGACCATTTCGAAGCGCCGCGCCTGTGGCTGCAAACCACTCAGGCGTTCAGGCCGGAATTGGCGCAGCAGTATGTGGCCGCGGACTTGACCGGAGCGGGACGCGCCAGCGTGCTGATCGCGCAGAAACGCGCCGATCGCGGACTCGACCTGTGGGTCGCATCCGCGCAAGGATCGGGCGCGGCGGCGGGCTCCGCGCCGGCTCTCTGGGCGCAGGCCGACGCGCTGAACCAGAACGCCGATCTGCTGGTACGCCGCGATAAAGCGGGGGCGCGCGAGTCACTGGTGGCGGTCGATAGCGCGAACGGCCGGCTTGCGCTCACGCCTATCGCGAACGAAGGCACGCGCCTGAGCGTTGGCGAGCGTCACGTGTTGCCGGCAACTTTTGTCCCTGGCTTTGTAAAAGTGACCATGGGCGCCATGCACGACGAGGACCGCAACACGTTGATCCTGCTGACACCCCATCTCGATGAGACGAGCGAAGAGGCAATGGTCGACGTGGCCACCCTCGACCTGAGCAGCGCGGCCTATGCACCGGTTGAGGCAGCGACCTTGCACGGCCTGTCGTGGTCGGATGTCTTTCCCGCATTCGTGCGCGACAAGCAAGGCGCGGCGCTCGTGCTGTACCGGCGGACCGATGTGACGCTCGGCGATTTTTATTTCACCGGCGGCGCGCCGGCGCTGTCGCGCTATCCGGCAGGAAACGGCCTCGCGCTGGGCGCCGCCCAGGATCTCGGCACGTTGCCGGGTCTTTTCTCGGAGACAGTGCGAATCGACCGGCTCGCGCAGTAGCGCGGGCGCCGGCCGGCGCGTTGTGCCGCGGTGCGCGTCAGGTCGAAACGCGTAGCGGTTGAACGAACTTCCGCGCGACGGTCATGTAACGATCCGCCGTGTCATGGAGCGTGTATCCGGCGAGTTGCCGGTTCGCGCGCGGCGTGCTGAGCGCATGCAGCAGCGCTCGCCCATATGCATCAGGGTCGGTCGTATCGACGAGGCTGACCCCGGAGAACGCGCTCGCGAAACTGAACGAAGGAATCCGGCTCGCCACGACAGGAATACCCGAGGCCAGCGCCTCGAGAAAACCAATGCTCTGCGCCTCGAAACGCGAAGGCATCGCAAAAACACGCGAGGAACGCAGGATCGCCGCGACGTCGGAGCGCGGGCCGCCCACCGTTACCTTGCTTTCCAAACCAAGCTGCGCAACGAGCGACAGCACCGCCCGGTGATAGTCGACATCCTCGACGACACCGCACAACATCAGACGCGCTTCGGGCTCCGATTGCAGCACCCGCTCGAACGCACGGATCGTGTCCAGCTGGCTCTTGCCTTCGATATACCGGCCAAGTTGAACGATCTGCTTCGGGTGCACGTCGATACGCGGCGCCGATGCATCGTCGGGTTCCGAGAACAGCGTCGCATCCACGCCGTTCGGAATCACGACCATGGCCGGATGCTTGCCGATCTCCCGCATGTAGTCGTCGATATTCTGCTGCGACACGCCGATAATCGCTCTCGCCCGACGCGAAAGCAGGCGCTCGGCCTGCTTGAGCGCGCCATTCTCGAAGTCGTTCACGCCGGAATGCATGACCCACGCAATCGGCGTATGCACAGGCAAAAGCCGCACGTACAGCGCGGCGAGCGTGGCATGCGCCACGATGAAATCGGGCCGGAACCGCCGCACTACCCGATACAGGTGAAGCAGCTTGCCCACCCTGCCATGGCGGACCTCGGGAAACATGCAGGTGACGCCCGCGGCCTGAAGTTCGGCGCGAATGTCGGCAAAGTCGTCCTGCTGCGGAAGCAGCGACGTCATGCAGACTTCATGACCACCCCGCTGGTGCTGAATGGCCACACCTTTTACTAGTATTTCTGCCCCGGATAATCGCGGTGCATGAACCAGTTGAAGAATCCTCACGATTGATCTCTCTGGATAACCGCATTTTTTGCGCAGCGGACGGGAGCCCGCACCCGTTATTACTGGCGCTGAATAACGTCAGCATCCACATCATGTATCCGACGCAATCTTCGTTCCGTGCGCGTCAACACCTTCGTAAAACGGCGACAGTTCCGCTGCGAAGTACATGTCGCGAGGAAACACTACACCCAAGGCCCAGCACTTTTCCGCCAACCCCAAGACTTCTTCGGCTATCGAGTGAGCGCTAGCGCCCATTTCTCAACGGATTGCCGGCCCAGATAGTTAGGCATCCATTTCAAATTATTTCGACCCCAATTCGACATGGCGGAATAAGACAGTTTTCCTCTGACAACTCCTATCGTTCGATCAATGTAATGAGTACTGCGTCATTATTCATACGTAACGACTCGTTACTTCTTTTAAGCATACTAATGCGTATTGTTGCGGTCGATTCTCCCTCACCGGACCGTCATAACTTACGAAATAGTAAAAAGTTCGTCGGCTAGCGCCATGAACTTTGGCAAGGCGATCGGCATTGCCTTGCTCCCTTAAGACGTCGGTAGTTTTCGTCGTACTTTCCCCGGTCGTTCGTTTCCGCCAAATCCGCTTCTGCTAGCGGGGTGGTTTCGCATGAGCCAATCAACTTCGACGCTCGCCCTCTTGCCCAACGCGCCGTGCGCGAGGCCATGGCGAATGGTCGGCTAACGCATTGCCCACAGACTGATGAAATCGCGACTACTTGTACTCTCGACACTGTCCCTCGCTCTCGCCGCATGCGGCGGCGGTGGCGGCAGTTCTGGCAGCACCTCGGCAACCCAGGTCAACGGGGCGACCAATCCGACCGGCTCGAGTACGACGGGGAACGGCACCACCGGCAGCACCAGCAACGGCAACGCCGCGTTGAACGTCACCCCCAACGCCACCGCGGCACTGAACTGCACCTCGCCCGCCACGTCGGCGGGCTCCGGCAGCGCGACCATTTCCGCGGACACGTCCAGCCCGGACGGCACGCGCATCTTCGCGCAGGGCACCACGTTCCAGCTTGCCTTTACAACCAACGTGCCGGGCGCGGACACGCTGAACTGGGCCGTCACCGACACGCTCGGCCACGTTGCCGCGAGCGGCAGCACGCCCGTTGCGGCCGGCTCGAAGACCACCACGTTCAATTGCATTTCGACGCTCGCCGGCTATTTCGCGGCGACGGGCACGCTGGCGCAGAACGGCGGCCAGTTGCCGCAGGCCGGCACGCGCCCCGCGGGTATCGCAACGTTCGGCGTCACGCCGAATCTGGCCGGCGTCATTCCGGCGGTGACCTATGCACGCCAGGAACAGCACCGCTTCGGCATGCAGGGCGCGAACGACAACGCTCCGGTGCTGGCCGCGCTCGGCATTTCCTCGACGATCGACGACCGCGAACTCTCCACGATGGAACCGAACGGACCGAACACGTTCAACCCGTCGGCGAACAATCTCGATCCGTTCTACACGAGTGGCAACGTGATGCGCCTGATCCGCCTCGACGGAATTCCGGCGTGGGCGAGCAGCACCGGCGCGTTCCAGGACGACACGACGCTGCCGACCGATCTGGCGTACTACCAGAACTATATGAGCCGCGTCGGCACGGAGTCGAACGCGATTCGCGCCGCGTACTTCCCGACTCAGTCGGCCAACTACTATCAGGTGACGTGGGAACCGAACCAGATGTGGACCGACACCGACGCCAACTTCATCGCGTTGTACAAGGCGGTCTACCAGGGCATTCATTCGACGGATCCGCACGCGATGGTCATGGGCCCGGCCGACGCCTTCCCGAGCCTGACCACGACGCGCCTGAAGCGTCTCGCGCCGCTCGGCTTCGGCCAGTACATCGACGCGGTCGCCACCCACGGCTACTACGATGCGGGTACCTCGCCGTCGCATCCGCCCGAGCGCTACGACAGCGATCCGTCGACCGCCAGCGGTTCGTTGCGCGGCCAGATGCGCGCCCTGCGCGCGGAAATGGCCACCGACTATCGTGCGGGCATGCACCTGTTCTCCACGGAAGCCGGCATCAGCTACGACCTCGGCAGCTCGTACGGCCCGAACTATCCGAGCGCGAACGTGCTGTACGCACAGGCGGCGGTTGCGGCGCGCATGCACATCATCACGCTCGGCGAAGGTGCGGATCAGACCTACGTGTTCTACGGCGCGGACTATCCGGGCGAAGTCGGCTATGGCACGTTCTTCGACCTGAACGACGCGCAAGGCGCATTCGGCGCGTCGAACATCAGTCCGAAGCCGGTGGCGATGGCGATCAGCGCCATGACGCACACGCTCGACGGCACCACGACGCTCGGCCCGGTAAACGGCACGCCGACCGGCGTCTATGCCTACGCCTTCCAGCAGGTCGGCAACGGCGCGGTGATCACCGCCTTGTGGGCGCACAACAACAACGTGTGGAGCGCGAGCACGGGCTTCAGCTCGACCTATAGCGTCGCCTACAGCCTCAATGTCGACGCGCCGGGCACGAGCGGCACCGTGAAGCTGATCGACATGATGGGCAACGCGACCAGCGCCAGCTACACCAACGGCGTGCTGACGCTGAACCTGACGGAATCGCCGGTGTATGTGGTGTCGGGCAACGCGTCGGTCGCCAAGGCCAACGCGACGACGCCGGTGGGATACGTCGGCATGTAATCCGCGGGCCCGGCCCGCGGGATCCGGATCTCGCGGCACCCCAGAAAAACGTCAGCCGGCTCACAAGCCGGCTGACGTTATTTTTTTGGACGCTCAGTGATGAGCGGCAAGGCCTCAGCCTTCCTCCAACTGCCCCTCCATGCCGCGCAATTCGCTCTCCCGCTCTTTCGACAAGTTCCCGATCGGCGGCCCCGCGAAACTGTTGCGCACGCCCGCGCCGTACCAGATTGCCAGCAGGACCACGAGCAGGCCGATCAGCACGTAGGTCACTTTCTGATTCGGCGGCTGCATGCCGACATAGGCGAGCACCAGCGCGCCGATCACCGCCGCCACCGCGAACGGCTTCGACAGCATGCCTAGCTGGAACGGCCCCTTCTCGGTCCACGTGCGGCCTTCGGCGAAAATGCCGGCCGCGGTCGGCATCGCATACGAAATGAACAGGAACACCGCGCTGCCGGCGCTCAGCACGGTGAAGGCATCGCCATACAGCGTGACGGCAATCGCCAGCACCGCGCAAGTCCAGATCGCCGCGCCCGGCGTACGATGCGCGGCGTTCACCTTGCGCAGCCACTTCGACGCGGGCAAGCCGCCGTCACGGGCGAACGCGAACATCATGCGCGACGTGGAAGTCACCGCCGCCAGCCCGCACACGTAGTTGATAAAGAACATCAGCAGCTCGATCAGGATGCGCAGCGGCGCCGGAATCGGTGCGAGGATCGCTTCGAAGAATCCCGTGCCCTGCTTCACGGCCGCGGTGATATCCGGCATGACCAGCACGAAGGCGCACACCATCACGTAGCCGAACGTGGTCGACCAGAACACCGAGCCGATGATGCCGCGCGGCACATTGCGCGCCGCCTCATGCGTCTCCTCCGAGGTATGCGCCGATGCGTCGAAGCCGGTAATCGTATAGGCGGTCAATAGGAGGCCTGACAGAAACGCCATCGCCATGGTCTGCTTCGGCCACTGGCCACCGTCGACACCAGTGAAGTTGGTGAACGTATAGAGCCGCGCCAAATCGATTTTGACCGGCGAATACACCAGCAGCGACACCACCAGCATGACCGTCACCACGAAGATCAGATAGCCCGACAGGTCGGTGATCTTGCTCGTGATGCGGATGCCGCGATGATTGAGAAACGCCTGCGACGCGGTGATCACGGTCAGAAAGATCGTCTGCTGCCACCAGCCGAGGGAGTCGGGATTGACACCGAACATGGGCGCGATCAGCGTGCGGAAGAACGGGTCATAGGTGCCGTAGTTGATCGCGGCGACTACGAACACGAGTCCGAGCAGATTCAGCCACGCGGTCAGCCAGCCCCACGTTTTGCCGCCGAGAATCGAACTCCAGTGATAGAGGCCGCCCGCGGTCGGATACGACGAAGCAATCTGCGCCATGGCCGCGGCCACCACCAGCGCGAACAGCGACCCCAGCGGCCAGCCGAGTCCGATCGACGCCCCGCCCGCCGCCGACAACCCCATCTGGAACGACGTGATGCCGCCCGACAGAATGCAGATCAGCGAGAACGACACCGCGAAGTTCGAGAACGCCCCCATGCGGCGGGACAGTTCCTGCGCGTAACCCATCTTGTGCAGCAGCTTGACGTCGTTGTCGGCGGACTCCGCTGACGGCACGGCAGTGTTGGTGTTCATGACGCGATCCTTTGAACAGGGTGATGACGAAACCACAGCCGGCGATGCGGCCAGCAGCGCAACCATGCGAGCGTGCGCCTACGTACAACCAAGCGCGGCTCACGCAGCCGTGAAGCAGTTATCGACGTACAGGTGCGCGCCGTTGACGAAGCTCGCGTCGTCGCTGGCGAGAAAGAGCGCGGCACGCGCCACTTCGTCCGGTGCGCACAGGCGTCCCTGCTGCACCGACAAGGCCGCCTCGCTCGCATCGAATCCGTACTTGGCAAGCGCGCTGATTTCGCGCCGCCCGTGCGGTGTGTCGATAAAGCCGGGACACACGGCATTGCAGCGAATCCCGCGGTCGCGATACTCGACGGCGATGGCGCGCGCGAACATCGCGCAGGCGCCCTTGGTCGTGCAGTAGAGCACTTCGAGCGGCGTGGCCGCCACCGACGAAATCGACGCCGTGCACACGACCGAGCCGCCGCCCGCGGCGAGCATGTGCGGCAGCACGGCGCGCGTCATCATGAACATGCTCTTCACGTTGACATTCATGAGCCAGTCGTAGTCTTCGTCGGTGGTGTCGACAAACGGCTTCACGACGATGCTGCCGGCGTGATTGAACAGCACGTCGATCCGCCCGAAGCGGGCCATGATGCCGGCCACGGCGGCATCCACCGCGGCGCGCTTCGACACGTCGGCGGCGAACAGTTCGGCGCGGCCGCCTGCCGCGCGAATCCGCGTCACCACTTCCTCGCCCGCATCCGTATTGATGTCGACGACAGCGACCTGCGCGCCCTCCTGCGCGAACAACAACGAAGCCGCGCCGCCCGCGCCTGTTGCCCCGCCCGACACGATCGCGATCTTGCCTTCCAGCCTGCCTGCCCGTCTGCTCATGCGTCACTCCCACTTTTGTGCATTTCGTTGGGCACAAAGTAGGAGGGGCAAAAAGCGGCGACTATCCAAAATTGGCAAAAAGTAAAAATCCCGTAAAAATCCGGCATTTCTGACAAATGCATTACAACATTCTCGGAATGTGAGACCAGCGGGAGAAAGCGGCCCATTTCACCGCTACGGCGTGGCTTTTTTTTCGCATACACTGGTCGGCACGCGGCATTCGGGGAGCGCCATCAGAATCGGGAGAAGCTATGCAGGCGGTCAATCGGACGAGCGGCGCGGTCGAGATTCACTGTTGCCGCAACATCGACGAGCAGGCGATGCTGCTCGACGCATGGAACCAGAGCTATTGCCAGATTTCGCGTGGCGCCTTCGACGGCTCGGTCAGTTCATTCCACGCGGGTGGCGTGCGGGTGCTGGTGGAACGTCTGAACCGCACGGTCTATCAGCGCGGCCAGGTGGCGCCGTCGAGAGTCGCTGTGGGCATTCCGTTTCAGCTCGAAGGGCATGCGTTGCTGTGCGGACAGACGAGTCACCGAGACGGTTTGCACGTGTTTTCCGGCGACGGCGGCTTCGAGTTTCTGTCGCCCGACAAGCACGTGGTGGTGAACCTCGAGATCGAGCCGGCGGCAATCGGCGATCGCCTGGTGCGCTCGCAGCTCGATGAGCTGATGCCGTTGCTGGGCGCAAGGCCTGGCGTACTGAATGCCGATCCTGCGCGATTGCAGGGTCTGCGCGAGGTGCTCAAGCAACTACTCGACGCGGTAGCAGCCACGCCCGCTTTACTCGACGACGCCGGCGTGGCCGCGGCGTTCGAGAAGTCGGTGATATTCGGTCTTGCCGAAGTATTGCAGGACATGCGCGAGGTCGATCCGCATGGGCATGCCGAGGCGCGTACCGCGCGCAACTGGCAACTGGTGCGCAGCGTGCGCGAGCTGGTTGAGGAGTCGCCTGATTGCCCGCTCTCCGTCGCGCAATTGTGCGCCCGGTTTCGCGCTAGTCGGCGCACGTTGCAATATGCGTTCGAAGATACGTTAGGCGTCAATCCTTCCGCTTATATAAGGGCGGTCCGGCTCGATCACGTGCGCCGCGAATTGCGTGGCTCCGCTTCGGTGACGGAAGTCGCCACGCGGTGGGGATTCTGGCATTTCGGGAATTTCTCCAACGAGTATCGCGGGCAGTTTGGCGAATTGCCGTCGGAGACCTGGAGAAAAAGCCGGGCCGCTTAGATTGCTGGCCCGAACGCTGCGCGAATACCGTCGTCTTGTCGCCCCCTCATCCATTTGCCGCCTTGCGTGGCACCGGCGCTGATCTCGACGCGCCGTCGGATGACCTTGAGACTTATCTTATATCTAAGCCGATTCGGGCTCCCTACAATTCTCTGCGGTTGTGAACGGTAAGGAAGCGATGGCTCCGAAGCCCGTTCACGATCAATCGTGAACACGCCTGTTTCCCCCAGCAAGATCAATCTCTGATCTGCCCTATCAACCCGCGCCAGAGCCGATTTCCCGTGAATCGCGTGATTGCGCATTCACCGGCAATACGCCTGCCACTTCAACGCGCGAGGTCAAAGTGAATACCCCCTACCAGATGAATTACAAAGCCCCAATCGCCGACAACTGGACTCACCATTCACCCGCGGCACCCGAAACTGCAGACGAGGTCTCGTCGATGCTCGAACGGTTGAAAGCCGAATCGACCTCGCTGGAGTCATACTTGACCGACCTCGAGAGCGAACTCAGGCGCGTCCATCTCAAGCGGAAAGTCGTAGGCAAGAAGCTAAGCGTGCTGTCGGAACTCGCGAGAGACGTCGAGGCGCTGCGCTCGGAACCGATTGCAGCGGCGCCGATGGTCGCGATGCCGGCAGCGCACCCCGAAGTGCGCACGCCGGTTGCCGCCGAATCGCGGCCATCACGCACGAAAAAGATTCTGTGCGCCGCGTCCGTCGTCGTGATGGCGCTTGCGGTCACTTTCATCGCTCTGGAACAAACAGGGCAAATTCATTCCTGTGTGTCTTGCGCGCCGGCCAGGCTGCTGGGCTTGATGTGAGCGTGGCCCGAAGGTCTCCTTCGGGCTTCACGCATCACCTGAACAAACTATTCAGTGGTTGCTCCGCCCATGCGGGCACCCGTCCACCTCAGGCGTCCTCCCTTGGCGCCTGCATCAAACAGGCATCGAGCGCCGCGCCTTCGAACCGGCTCAAGGTCTCGCCGAGCGTTTCCGGCAACCACTCGCGGGCGAGCGCCCCGGCCGCACCGCGAATCGCACGCGGACTTGCCCACCGTTTCTGGTCTGGCTATGCTGAGGGACTCGTCCGTCATGAGCATGGCGGCGCCGTCAAGCCGCCCTCTGCGGCCAGCGGCACGAACCAGAACAATCCACCAGAGATAGCCATGTCCACCACCAGTCTCTTCTTTACCGCAGCCGGCGTCGGCCTCGCGATTGCCGCGCCGGTCGGTCCGATGGGCATGCTGTGCATCCGCCGCACGCTGACCGGCGGCCCGCGCGCCGGGCTCGCGATCGGCTTCGGCATCGCAACCGGCGATGCGGTCTATGGTCTGATCGCGGCACTCGGGCTTGTTGGTATCTCTCAGTTCATGCTCGCGTATGACCGGCCCTTGCATCTGCTCGCCGGTTTGTTCCTGCTGTATCTGGGCGTACGCGCGCTGCTTCAGAAAGCGCCCGCCGACATGGCAAACGGCGATGCAAACAGCACGGGCAACGGCAATGGCAAACTCGCGCAAGTGGGCCGCGCAGGCGCCTTGCGCGCCTATGCGAGTTCATTGCTGCTCACGCTGACCAATCCACAAACGGTCATCATGTTCGCCGCGCTGTTCACCACGCTCGCGCCGCGCGGAGCGTTTTCATCGGCGATTGCTCTGACCACGGTGGGCGGCGTGTTTTGCGGCTCGATCGCGTGGTGGTGTTTCCTCGTGACCGTGGTGTCGCTCGCGCGCCATGCGATCGGCAGCAAGCTGCGTGTCGCCATCGACCGGCTGGTCGGACTCATGCTGGCGGCGTTCGGCGTGGTGGAGATCCGCCGCGCGCTTTGAGCGGCGTGTGACGGCTTCGCGCCGGGCGCTCGCGGTGACGCGCCAGCGGCCCGCACGGGGTTTCGTACGCAAGTGCGGCAGTTTTGCGACAATAGCGGCTTTCGCCGCGCCGCGGCGGCTTGCCCGCCGCCCTCCATCGACTGCCGAAGGCACGCGCGCCGGCCTTGCCGCCTAACCTGTCCAACCCACCCGGCCGCCAGCGGTCTGCTCCATGGCTCTTCCTCACATCGATCTGCTGTACTCCGTCTCCGGCCTGTTCGTCGGCTTTCTGGTCGGTCTGACGGGCGTCGGCGGCGGTTCGCTGATGACGCCGATCCTGGTCCTGCTGTTCAATGTGCATCCGGCCACCGCGGTCGGCACGGATCTGCTCTACGCGGCCGCCACCAAGGCGACCGGCACACTCGTGCACGGCCTGAAGGGCTCCGTCGACTGGCAGATCACGCTGCGCCTCGCCGCCGGCAGCGTGCCAGCCGCCACGATCACGCTGATCCTGCTGCATCGCTATGGCATGGACACGCCGGGCACGAGCCGGCTGATCCAGATCGTGCTCGGCGTGGCGTTGCTGGTGACGGCGGTGGCGCTGGTGTTTCGCCCGCAACTCGCAGCGCTGGGCGCGCGCAAGCTGCGCGCGCCCAGCCAGGGACGCACGCTGGCGTTCACCATAGTCACCGGCGCGGTGCTCGGCGTGCTGGTGTCGCTGACCTCGGTGGGTGCGGGCGCCATCGGCGTGACGGTGTTGTTGCTGCTGTATCCGTTGCTGCCGACCACGCGCATCGTCGGTTCCGATATCGCGCACGCGGTGCCGCTCACGCTGCTGGCGGGCGCCGGTCATTGGCTGCTGGGCTCGGTCGACTGGTCGATGCTGCTGTCGCTGCTGGTGGGATCGTTGCCGGGCATCGCGATCGGCAGTTATCTGTCGTCGCGCGCACCGGAC
>DASVNP010000088.1:0-29866 GCA_036383775.1 Paraburkholderia sp.
TGGCTTCACTCGTTTCGACGCCTGAAGATTCGCTATGAACGCTACGCTCATATCCACGAGGCTTTCCTCTCGTTAGCTTGCGCCTTGATTTGCTGGACGCGCCTCAAGCCTTGGTTTAACTAATTTCGCAACAGCTTCTTAGGGATCAGCACCGTAGCGGCACCTATTGGTGTCCAGACGGCAACAGTAAGTGTTCTGACGCGTATCTACCAACATAGGGACTCGGCGCCTACTATTCTCGACATGGCATCGCGATCGACTCGACTGAGTTGGCCGGTCGTTGAGGTCGTTAGTGGAGAGTGCCATGTTTCGTCTCGGACCCCTGTCGGCGTTTGTAGGCTGGATCATGCTATCCGCGGTCAGTGTCGGACTTGCAATCGCTGTTTCGTTTAGCGGCATTTTCTGAAGTCTGCGCTCGATCTTCCTGGCCGCTCATTTGTTGGCGGCGGGTGAACGTAATTCACCGTGATGCAGTGGTCACTTTTTCTGGGGGGAGCCTCCTCGGAAGGACTCGCTTTGCCTTCGGCCCCGGGGAGGGTGGCTGCCTTTTCGATGTGTTTATGCATGAGGCTCGCCAGTGATACTGAACTCGTCACGGATATGACATTGGTGGCTCGCCATGGAAACTCCAGATGTTGATTGGCTCGTAACTTCGCCGGCGTTGGCCAGCACTGAACGCGTTATTGCAATTGGCGCCCATCTTGTTAGTGAGCGGGAAGGCTATACACACCACGGAATATATGCGGGGAATGGGCAGGTTATTCACTATGGGGGTTTTCATCATTCCGCGAAACGGTGCCCCATTGAAATTATTCCGTTGTACGGCTTTGCAGCGGGACAAGGGATCAAGGTTCAGCCTGAACCAGACGCCGTTTATATCGGTACTGATGCCGTGGAGAGAGCCAGATCCCGCCTCGGGGAAGACAGGTATCAGTTGCTGACCAATAACTGCGAACACTTCTGCACATGGTGTGTGCTAGGCGTCGCGCGTAGTGAGCAGGTACGCCGGTGCTTAAGAAATCCGTGGACAGGTATCAAGATGCTGTTTGCGCTTGCGAGGGGAGAACGCATGCCCTCCGTGTCCGCGTGGAGCGTACTCGCCAGGACAGTCGCAGTTTAGGTCGCGCTGCATGATGCCGAGGCCGCAACAGATGTGCTTCGTGATTCGCTACGTAGAACTCTTTTACTCAACGATCTGATAGGCCAGAAAATGAGCATCCAGTCACACACCGGACCGCAGGCATTGCGCGCGCTGAAGCTGGGCGTCTCGGCGACGTTCGCGGCGGTGCTGTCGGCGTGCGTGAACTACGCCGGCATCCACAGCGACGCTAAAACGGCTGAGCCGCAACAATATGCGACGCAGCAAAGTCTTCCCGCCGAACAAGGCCATTGGCCCGCCGTCAACTGGGCCGAACAGTTCGGCGATTCGCAACTCAAGGCGCTGATCGACGAAGCGTTGAAAGGCAACCCGACACTCGACCAGGCACATGCTCGCGTTGCGGCTGCATCGGCATACAGCGAAACGGCGAAGGCGAGCACGATGCCGCGCGTCGACGCGAGTTATTCGCTCACACGTCAACAGTTCTCGAATACCACATTCATGCCGCCTCCATTTGGCGGCTCGTGGCAGACGGAGAACAAGGGCCTGCTGGGCGCTTCTTATGACCTTGACCTCTGGGGCAAGAACCGTGAAGCGCTGAAAGCGGCAATCTCGCAGCTTCAGGCGAGCCAGGCCGACGCGGAAGTCGTCAAGCTGACGCTGACCACTTCGATCGCGCGCACGTATAACCAGCTTGCACGTCTCTATGCGTTGCGCGATATCGCGCAGCAGGAAATCACGCAGCGCGAGCAGATTGACCGTATCACAGCGGGCCGCATCGCGATGGGCCTGGAAACGGAAGTCGAACGCAAGACCGCGCAGGCCAATCTTGCAACGAGCCGCGCTGCGCTGAAATCGTTCGACGGACAGATCCTCACGACGCGCTATCAGATCGCCGCGCTGCTCGGCGCGGGTCCCGACCGTGGCCTGCAGATCGCACGGCCGACGCTTGGCATTGGTGACGAAGTGCGCCTGCCCGAGAACCTGCCCGCCGATCTTGTGAGCCGCCGCCCGGAGATCGTCGCAGCGCGCTGGCGCGTCGACGCGATGACGCACGACGTCAAGGAAGCGAAGGCCGAGTTCTATCCCGACATCAACCTGAGCGCGGCAATCGGACTCGACGCTTTCGGCTTCGGCCGCTTTCTGACGGCGGCGAGCCGGACGGCATCGGTCGGTCCGGCAATCCACCTGCCGATCTTCGACGCAGGCGAACTGCGTGCGCAACTGAAGGGCCGCTATGCCGATTTCGACTATGCCGTCGCGACCTACAACCAGGCGCTCGTGACCGCGTTGAGCGAAGTCGCCACGCAACTCGCCGACGTGCGTTCGACGGATGCGCAGCTTGTCGATGCGCAGACCGCGCAGGACGCCGCCAGCGAAGCCGCCGAACTCGCGCTTGTGCAATACAAGGCCGGTCTCACGAATCAACTGACCGTGTTGAATGCCGACGTCAACGCGCTTTCCGCCAATCAGAGCGTCGCGAATTTGCGTATGAACCGCCGCGACCAGCAGATTGCACTGGCCGCCGCACTGGGCGGCGGTTTCGTCGACACGTCGAACGCAAACTCCGGAGCAGCGCCGCGCGCCGATGCGTCCGCACCCAACACGCCTGTCGTCGCCGCGCGCTGAGCGGCTGCCTACCGAACCTGTCTGGAGACTTGAAATGAGTGAAATCGATGCAACGGAGCCGCAAGAGATGCAAGCGGCGAGGGCGAAACATGACGCTGCACAGACGAAAGCTTCTATTGCGAACGAACCCAACACACGCAAGCGCCAGGTGCTGCTCGCGCTGCTCGGTGTGGCTATCGTCGTGTCGGCGGCAGCTTATGGCGCGTATTACACCACCTATGCGCGCTACCACGAGTCCACCGACGATGCATACGTCAGCGGCAACCTCGTGCAACTGACGCCGCAGGTGGCGGGCACCGTCGTCGCCGTGAATGCCGACGATACGCAGATCGTGAAGTCGGGCGACTCCGTCGTTACGCTCGACAACGCCGATTCGAAAGTCGCGCTCGGCAACGCCGAGGCGATGCTTGGGCAGACCGTGCGGCAGGTGAGCAGCCTCTACGTGAACAACGATTTCTACGCAGCGAACGTCACGCAGAAACAGTCCGATCTGGCGCGCGCGCAGGACGATCTGCGCCGCCGCCAGACCGTCGCCAATACGGGCGCCGTGTCGGCCGAAGACATCGCTCACGCGCGCGACACCGTGACCGCCGCGCGAGCCGCGCTCGACGCCGCGCATCAACAGGCGCAAGCCAACCGGGCGTTGACCGACCGCACGACGATCGAACAGCACCCGAACGTGCAAGCCGCCGCGTCGAGAGTGCGCGATGCGTATCTCGCCTATGCGCGCAACACGTTGCCCGCGCCCGTCACCGGCTATGTCGCGAAGCGATCGGTGCAGGTCGGCCAGCGTGTGTCGCCGGGCACGCCGTTGATGGCGATCGTGCCGCTCGACGGCGTGTGGGTCGATGCGAACTACAAGGAGAGCCAGTTGCGCAACATGCGCATCGGTCAAGCCGTCACGCTGACGGCCGATGTGTATGGCGGCAAGGTGAAGTATCACGGCCGCGTCGTCGGCTTCTCGGCGGGTACGGGCAGCGCGTTCGCGAGCTTGCCGGCGCAGAACGCGACGGGTAACTGGATCAAGATCGTCCAACGTCTGCCCGCGCGCATCCAGCTCGATCAGAAGGAACTCGAAGCGCATCCGCTGCGCATCGGCCTGTCGATGGATGTCGATGTGGATACGCGCGACGAGACCGGCCCGCAGCTCGGCGCGGCGATGAACACTTCGTATCGTACGGATGTGTTTGCCGAGTACGGCGCGCAGGCAGATGCCGAGATCGAGAAGATCGTCGCGCAGAACATTGTCCCTTTGCATGCTGGGTCCACGGGCAACGTCGTATCGTCGATGCCTTCCGCAAAGCACGACGCAAGCGACAAAAGTGGTGCTAAACAGCGAGCAGGTTAAATCGCGTCCCGGGGGTGCGCTTCGTAGTCGCGCCCTGGTTTATTCAATAGTCTGGCAGGCCGGATCAATGCGCCGGATCTGTCGAAAACTTCAGACTGGAAGCGAGATGAATTCCCCAATGCAACTTGCACCGCCTCCGCTGACAGGCGGAAGGCTGGTTCTCGCGACACTCGCCGTCGCGCTCGCGACGTTCATGAACGTACTCGATTCATCCATTGCCAACGTTGCGATTCCAACCATCTCGGGTAACCTCGGCGTATCCGTGGACGAAGGCACATGGGTGATCACGCTGTTCTCGGCGGCCAATGCCGTCGCGATTCCGCTGACGGGGTGGCTCACACAGCGCGTCGGCCAGATCAAACTGTTCGTGGCTGCGATCGTGCTGTTCGTGTTCTCGTCGTGGCTGTGCGGCGTCGCGCCGAACCTGATCGTGCTACTCGCCGCGCGCGTATTGCAGGGCGCCGTCGCGGGACCGCTGATTCCGCTTTCGCAGGCGATTCTGCTCGGCTCGTATCCGAAGGAGAAAAGTTCGACGGCGCTGTCGCTGTGGGCGATGACGGCGACGGTTGGTCCGATTGCGGGTCCTGCGCTGGGCGGCTGGATCACCGATAGCTACAGTTGGTCGTGGATCTTCTACATCAACATTCCAGTGGGCCTGTTTGCCGCAGGCGTGACGTGGATGATCTACCGCGACCGCGAGACGCCGACGCGCAAATTGCCCATCGACAAGGTTGGCCTGATGTCGCTCGTCGTGTGGGTCGCGTCACTGCAAATCATGCTCGACAAGGGCAAGGATCTCGACTGGTTCAGCTCGCCCGTGATCTGCATTCTTGCGGTCGTCGCGGCGATCAGCTTCCTGTTCTTCCTGATCTGGGAGTTCACGGAGAAGAACCCGATTGTCGATCTTCGCCTCTTCGCGGGACGCAATTTCCGCGGCGGCACGATTGCGATCTCGGTCGCTTACGCGGTGTTTTTCTCGAACCTCGTGATCCTGCCGCAGTGGATCCAGGGTTATCTCGGCTATCGCTCGGTGGATGCAGGTCTCGTGACCGCGCCGCTCGGGATTTTCGCCGTGCTGCTTGCACCCGTGATGGCGAAGATCATGCCGAAGTCCGATGCACGGGTGCTCGCGACGCTGGCCTTCCTCGGCTTTGCAGGCGTGTTCTTCATGCGCTCGCACTACACGACAGGCGTCGACCCTTATACGCTCGTGCTGCCGACGCTGCTGCAAGGCATTCCCATGGCGCTCTTCTTCACGCCGCTTACCGCGATCGTCCTGTCCGGGCTGCCACCCGAGAAGATTCCGGCGGCCGCCGGCCTGTCCAACTTCGTGCGCGTGTTCGCGGGCGGCGTGGGCACGTCGTTGATCTCGACGGGCTGGAACGACCGTACGATCCTGCATCATGCGCAACTCGCCGAACAGTCAAGCGTGAACAACCCTGACTATATGAGCGCCATCGCGAACCTTCACGCGACGCTCGGCGGCGGCATGGATCAGGCCGCGGCGTTTTTCGAACACTCGCTGAATGCGCAGGCTGCCATGCTCGCGCTAAACGATATTTTCTGGCTCTCGTCACTGATCTTCATTGTGATCATTCCGCTGGTCTGGCTCACCAAGCCCGGCAAGGGCGGCGGCGGCGGGGCGGCGGGTGCTCACTGAGTAAGACCACTTCACGTACGCGAGGATTTCAATGAAGCTACTTCGCCGTCTTTTATCCGTCACCAGCCTGTCCATCCTTCTGGCTGCGTCGGCTGTTGCGCAGCCGCCGGCCGAGTTCAAGCTATCGAGCCCGGACATTGTTCCGGGCAGCAAGATCGATAACAAATTCGTGCTCGACGCTTTCGGTTGTACCGGTGAAAACGTGTCGCCCGCGCTTGCCTGGAAAAATGCGCCGGCGGGGACGCGGTCGTTCGCACTGCAGGTATACGATCCGGATGCGCCGAGCGGCAGCGGTTGGTGGCACTGGACGGTCTACAACATTCCCGCAGCCGTTACACAACTGCCGCGCGGTGCCGGCAACGATCCGTCCCGTTTGCCCGTGGGCGCCAATCCCGGCATGAACGACTTCCAGGACACCGGCGCGGCAGGAGCCAACGGAAACTATGGCGGCCCCTGTCCGCCGGTGGGCGACAAGCCACATCATTACGTCTTTACGTTGTATGCGTTGTCCGTCGACGATCTCTACGCCGCAGCGGGCATTCCGAAGACGGGTACCGCTGCCCTGCATGGCTTTGCACTGAACAAGGCGTTGAGCGACAAGGTGCTCGGCAAGGCGTCTTTTACTGCCTACTACGGCCGGTAACATCCGACTGGAGCCGACCGGCTACGCCCGGTCGAGGTGACGGAGGCGCGCCCCTCGAGGGCGCGGCATGTTATGAGCTGCTGTCGTCGTCCGGCAGCGCAAGTGCGACGACGTTCTCAATTCCGTGCCGCGCCATCTTGGTGTAGGGGCAAAATCGTTCCGTGTGGCGCACCAGTTCCCCGGCGACCGCGCGCTCGACACCGGGCAAACGGACGCGGGTGTGCGCCGTCAACATGAACAGGCCATCGACCGGGTCTCGGCCGAAGTCGACCGTGACGTCCACGGAGGCGCCGGGAATCGGAATGCCCGACCGCGCTGCAAGCAGACTCAGCGCGCCATGAAAGCAGGCCGCGTAACCCGCCGCGAATAACTGCTCAGGATTGGTGCCGCCGCCAGGGCCGCCCAGTGCCTCCGGCATTCGCAAGTCGATTGCGAGCTGACCGTCATCGGAGCGGGCAATGCCCGACGCACGCCCGTGACACGCTTCGCCGCCCGTTACGGTGACAGTGGTCGAATACAGTGTTTGCGCGCCTTGCCCGTAATACTTGTCGAGCAATGTCAGCGGCGGTGGACGCAATGTTGTCATAGCGCGCCTCGTATGGGCTTGACAGTGTTTAGCGGACTGGCCGCGATTAGCGTGCCGTCTGTACAGGAAGCATCTTAGGCGTGCGCTACGTTATGCGGTAGGGCCGCGGAGGGAATCGCTGTGTTGCATCGGAAACATCAGTCAACGCAGCGTCGTTCGGAGCGTCATCATTCGACCGCCGATAACGTCGTCATTGTCGTCAGACACTGCAGATCGAGTGCTCTGGTGTGCTCGGTCATGTAGTCGATAAACACACGGATCCGGGCCGGAAGATGCTTGCGGCTGAGATAGCAGAGGTAGTGGCCGCCGTCCTCGGGTGCATGCTGGGCGAGGCAAGGGTGGAGTTTCCCGTTGCCGATCAGATCGCAGACCTGATAGGCCGGTAACTGCGCGATGCCCAGCCCATCGAGCACCGCCTGCAAGATCAGATCCGCGTCGTTGAACGTGTGTTGCGCGACAGGCTGGCACCGCTGCGCGAGGCCGTCGACCTTGAATTCCCACGCCCTGACGCGGCCGGACGCCGTCCGGAAGTTGATGCAGCGATGATTTGCCAGTTCACCGACATGGCGTGGCAAGCCGTGAATCCGCGCATAGGCGGGCGATGCACAGACGATCATCTGCATCGGAATCAACTGCCGCGCTACGATTCCGCTGTCCTCCATGCGTCCATCGCGAAACGATATGTCGACGCGGTCGGCAGTGAAGTCGGCGTCGGCGGGGCGATCGTTCAGCAACAGTTCCAGGGAGATCTCGGGATATTGCGTGTGAAAGCCTCGCAGCAGCGGCGCCACAATCTTGCGGCCGAAGCCAGGCGTCGAGCCGATGAGCAGATGGCCGCGCGGCGGCCCGTTGCGCAGCTCCCGCATGTCTTCCAGCGCCTGCGCGATGCGTTCCATACCCGGCTGACAGTTCTCATAGAAGAGTTCGCCCTCGCGCGTCAGCGACGTACTGCGAGTCGTGCGCAGGAAGAGACGCGTGTCGAGCTGGGCCTCGAGTTTCTGGACGTTGCGGCTGACAGAGGAGCGACCGATGCCGAGGCGATCGCCCGCGCGTGCAAAGCTGCCTTCGCTGGCAACGGCCAGAAAGGAAACGACGCCGGCGTAACTGGTCGCGAATCTGCTTGCAAACGGATCGTCGGCGCCGGCGGTGGGGGGGCGTGATGAGAAAGCTGGGATGGGAGCACGGTTCGGGGAGTCCATGCTAGGCCAGACGTATCAGCACTGCTATTTGTGACATCGTGCGCAATTTTTTTTGCGATGGATGTGCAGGCGTGCTGACGGGCTTACTTCCTCGGTATGAGGAATGGCCGAAGTTCTGGGCTGCAATCAATGCGCGAAAAGTTTTCTCGCATCTCCACTGCTTGCAGCGTCGTTCACCGCTACTATTGGCTCGACGTCGAAGCCCGCCACACGCCACGCATCGATACCGCCAATAAGCGGCAATGCAAGCTTGACGCCGGCCAGTCGCAGCCGCTTGGCCATCCACGCCGCAGAGACTTCGTTTGGACATGAACAATAGATGACGAGCGTCCGGTTCGCCCCGTAGCGCTCCACGATCTGCGGCAGTTTCCGCTCATCGGCAAATACGGCGCTTGGAATGACAAACGGATCGAGCATTATTCGTTCGGCGGAACGGATATCGAACAGGATTGGTCGCGGATTGTTCGCGAGCAATGCATGCAATTCGCCCACGCTGATCCGCGCCTTCTCGAGCGCTTTTGCCAGCATGATTCTGCGGCAGTATCGATACAGCACGTAAAGCACCAGTGCGATGCCGATCACGATCAGCGCCTGCCAGCCGAGATGGGAGAGAAGCAGGAAAACAACATCGATCTGCGACGCGAATAGCGCGCCGATAGCCAGTCCAACGGACGCCCACAGCGCAACGCCCGCGCAATCATGCAAGACAAAGGAGCGCAACCTGACGGCCATTGCGCCGCACAGCGGCACGGCAACGAGCGACAAGCCAGGTACGAAGCGCGCAACGACCAGCACGCGGACTCCCCAGCGCCCGAAGAAGCGCTCCGTCTTCCTGACGCACGTTTCGCGCGAAAGCGACAGTTTGCAAACGGTATGAAGCGTGCGTTCGCCGTATCGCTTGCCACCCTGAAACCAGATCAGGTCGCCCAGCACACCGCCAATCACGGCGGAGCCTAGCATTGCCGCGAAATGCAGCAACGTCGATGACGCTGCGTGCACGGCGAGCGCAGTGCCTGCTCCAACGGTGATCAATGTCGGTATGACAGGCAATGGCAGGCCAAGCGAAGAGGCGAGCACATTCAGAAATACGACTAGCATTCCGTACCGGGCGATCAATTCATGGGACAACATGGTGCTCTCCTTGTAACTTGCACGTACCCGTCTTGAGGATCGTTCATCGATCCGGCTAAACCGGGCTGCCCAACACTCGCCCCATGCTGGCCGGCATACTGGCGGTGCAGGAACGAAGAACGCCATCGCCCGACCACAACTCGCTGCAACGCCAGTACATGAACAATGCGGCGATCTGCATGTCGCTGAAGTAGCCTTGCAAGCTCGGCCACACTGCGTCAGGAACAGACTGCCGGACCATGACCGCAAGATGTTCGGCCCAGGAAAGCACCGCTTTCTCGCACGGCGAAAACACCCCGGCGCAGCGCCATGCGCCAATGTTCTCGGTTTTCGCCGCAGGCACCCCTGCCTTACGGGCGCGGCAAAGATGATGTTGAACGCACAACAAACAACCATTGATTTGTGAGGCGCGCAGATCAAGAAGCGCGATCAGGGTTTCGTCAAGGGTGTTGGTCGCATCAAAACACGGGGTATCTGACGACGCCGCCGCGCCCCGCATCAGACGGCTGAAGCCCTGATACGACTCCCAGGATGCATACGCCTCGATGCCGCGCTCGCCACATGACCGGGCTGACTTCGTTCCGGGTTGCCATGACGTCGCGTCATGGCGCAGTCGAGGCAGGGATGTCTGGTTCATTTTTGCCTGATCAGCAGAAATAGAACGAACGGGGGAGGGGGGCGATACGCGCTACTTTGCGCCAGACAGTTCTTCTTCCGGCGAGCGTTTCGATGGCGGCAAAGCGTCCTTGCCCAGCGCGGCGACTTCGCTGACCTCCTGCCGATAGCGGTGCACGTCCCGCGTGACGAAGCCGATTTCGCGGCTCGGGATATCGAACCATTCGGGGTGTCCGAACGAGCGGCGAATGTCCTCGAGACCGCTCGCCCAATGCTCGCGCATCGTATCCTTGCTGAACTCATAGTCCTTGTAGTGCCCCTCGAACGATTTGTTCTTGTAGATCAGGTGCACGACATTCACCGCACTGCCATCCGCCGTCTTCTGCGCCTCCCGCAATATCGGATGCGCAAGCCGCACCTTTTCGGGAATGTGCTCGAGCAGCGCCTTGATCATCTGCGCGTGCTTCTGGTTCTGCGACATGAATGCGGTGATGGCTCGCGTACGGCTTGAATATTGAATGTCCTTGGTGCGCTCGCTGACGTCGAGGAAGTCGCCTGGCAGTTTGCCTCGCGAACTCCACAGGTCGATCTGGAAAACGAGTGTGTCCTTATGCTGGCTTTCCTTGATGATCTCGGTGAGTGGCGTGTTGGAAACCAGCCCGCCGTCCCAGTAGAACTCTCCATCGATCTCGACGGCCGGAAAGCCCGGCGGCAGTGCGCCGGATGCGATGAAATGCTCCGGCGCCAGACGCATTGTCGAATTGTCGAAGTAGACGAGATTGCCCGTTTGCACGTTGACCGCTCCAACGGACACGCGAATATTTCCGTCATTGATGCGATCGAAGTTTGCGTACCGCAGAAGCGTTTCACGCAACGCCGACGTGTCGTAATAGCTGACCTGGTCAGGACGTTTCCTGCCGAGCCCTGCAAGAGGCATAGGCGTGCGCGGGGAGAAGAACCCGTCCTGACCTTCCATCAGCGTGCGCGTCGCGGCCCATGCGCTCGACCACCTGCGCCCCATATTTTCAAACCCCGGCCACGCTGGAATGCGCGCGCCGATATGTGAGAAGAAATCCGCCGGCTGACTGATCGTGTTCCAGAAGCCGCGCAGCGCCTCCACCCGGTCCGCCGGCGCATTGCCGGCGATGATCGCCGTATTCAGTGCACCGATGGATACTCCGGATATTCGCGTCGGTTCCACGCCGACTTCGGCCATGCCTTCATATACGCCGGCCTGATATGAGCCCAGGGCGCCGCCGCCCTGCAGCACGAGTCCGATTTCGTCATAGGCGGGGAGCTTGATGCGATGGGGTTGCTGCAGCTTGTTGCGCTGGCTCGGATACATGGTTGTCTCCTTACTGCATGAACCAGCCGTGGCTGACCACAATCGATTGTCCGGTGAGCGCGCTCGATTCGAAGCCGGCGAGGAATGCAACCGTGTTCGCGACATCGTCTAGCGACGTGAATTCGCCGTCGACCGTCTCCTTCAACATGACATCCTTCGCAACCTGCTGCTCGGAGATTCCCAGGGCTTTCGCCTGCTCGGGGATCTGCTTGTCGACCAGCGGGGTTCTGACGAAGCCCGGACACACGACATTGGCGCGCACGCCACGCGGTCCGCCTTCCTTCGCGACAACCCGGGCGAGACCGAGCAGGCCGTGCTTCGCAGTCACATACGCCGACTTGAGCTGCGACGCCTCGTGCGAGTGCACCGACCCCATGTAGATCACCGCGCCGCCTTTGTTCGACGCGTACATATGCCTGATGGCGGCCTTGGTCGTCAGGAACGCGCCGTCGAGGTGAATGGCCAGCATCTTCTTCCAGTCGGAAAATGGGTAGTCCTCGATCCGGTTGACGATCTGGATGCCGGCATTCGAGACGAGCACGTCGATGCCGCCCAGCCGGTTCACCGTTTCGGCGACACCCGCATTGACCGCTTCTTCGCTGGTTACGTCCATTGCAACAGCGATTGCTTTGCCGCCGTTAGCAACGATATCTTCAGCGACCTTCTGAGCGTTCGCGAGGTTCAGATCCGCGATCACGACCGTCGCGCCATCTGACGCGAGCTTGCGCGCGCACTGCTCGCCGATACCGCTTGCTGCACCCGTAACGAGCGCGACCTTATCATTCAATGCCATATGTCCTCCGGGAGCTTACTGGTTGACTGCGAGTTTCAACGACTCGGCAGGGGCGAGATAGTCATAGGCCACTTCGCCGACATCGAGGGTGAGATTTGCGATGATGTGACGTGCGCCGATCACCTTGCGCACCGGCAAATCGGCAACCGAGGCGAGCGCGTGCGGATGCAGCTCGAGCGCCGCAGGACCCTCCCACGCGCCGATCACGTCGACATCGCGCAAAAAGAAACGCACCAGTTCGCAGATACGTACCGAGCCATCGACGTGCGGAATGACCTTGAGCAGATAGTTGGGCGTGTGGGCAAGCTTGCGGCGCTCGGCCGCCGTGTCGAGCGCGCGATACTTGTAGCCCATCGTTCCGGTGGCGATGCGCTGCGTTCCGTAGTCGAGCGTGCCGAGCAGCGTGTCCTTGCCATCGACGCAGAGCTTCGGTGAGGCCAGTTTCTTGGGAAAGCCCCAGATTTCGCGTCCGCCTGCGATTGGGCCTTCGTCGTCCAGATACATCGCGTGGGTGAAGTTGGCCCGAACGCCGTCCTCATCCAGCACCGAGATCACCTGGCCGCTTTCCGTGTAGTCGCCGAAGCCCGACGAATCGGGCATGCGGATGAATTCGTAGTGGACGATTGCGTTGTCGACCGTCAACGGTTCCGGAACGACGGCCTTCAGCGCGTCCATGTCCGTTTCGTACGAAATGATGAAGTACTCCCGATTGACGAAGCGGAAGGGCGGACGCGGATACGCCGGATTGTGTACGGGCATCGCAAATGCGTTGTTGCGGATATCTTCTTCTGTCACGGATCGTGCCTCGGTTGGTGAGGTGCAGCGTAACGAGCATCGCAACAGCTTTTGCTGCCGCGGCCAACGACGTGGGCGCGCAAGGCAGTGAAGACTTGCTGTGCGCGATTGCACGTTTCTTTTACAGTGTTGTGTTTCACGGCTTGCATCAGGCAGCGTGTGCCGTTACCGTCAGGACAAAGCGTAAGCGTGGTCGTCTTGCGGCAGTAGCCCTGCAAATGAGCTCACCGTGTTGTCTCCGCGACAACAATCAACGGCAGGAGGGCAGGAGGGCAGGAGGGCAGGCGCACAGCGTGTCGCGCCTGGTGGTATTTCTGGTGGTATGTTTTGCGGCGTAGAGCCGCAGATGCCTGTTGGTGAAGAATGACGCGGCAGTATTCGAATCCGGTACCCGCACCTGGAAGTATTCCAACGAGTTCCGCTGAAATCCGCCAAGTCGCCGTGCCATAAGATTTTGTGGTTTTTTTTGTGCCTGAGTGCACCGGAATCATCGATGCCATCAGCGCGGGGGACTGCAAGTCTGACCCGGCACGCGACCTTCTGGATGCGATCCCGCCATATCTGAATCCTGGATCGGAAAACAGCGCGATAACGTCAAGATCATCAACCGCGCCGATACAGGCTTCCGAGATTCAACCGATCAAGTCTCATCGGAAGCGGCATTCAGAGCCGCGGCTTCCGGTCCGCTCAGATAGAGGTCACGGAACCGCTCGTCAACGCGCTCCCACATCAGGTTCGAAAACAGCACGGCCGCTTTCAGCGGACGATGGTTGATTACCACGGAATCGGCTTCACCCTGCTCGTTCAGATGAGCCACGAGCACAGTCTCGATCGGCATGCCCTGAATCTGCGAGCGGTAGGACTCCATATAAAGTCCGTTGCCTACCACGCCTTTGTAACTATGATGCTGGAACTCGTACAGCGAGACTGCGTGCTTGATCACGGAAAGAATGTCAGCTCGCCCCTCGACCGGACGCTTCAGGACGGTCGCCTCGAGCGTCGCATTGTCGGCCAGTTTGGTCAGCCAGAGCGGCGGAGCGCCGGCAGGAGCCATAACCGGGGCAGTATCGTTGAATTTCATGTTGGTTCTCCGTCAATTGTGTGTGCAGTGGCAGCGGGAGCGGGGACATTCCCCCCTCCGCTGAATAACGTACGAGGGATGCCGCTTACGACCTGGCAACGCAGGAGCTAGCTGCATCCAGAGCAACTGCCAACGTGATGCGCGCCTTTTCGCGGCGTCTGCGCGCGAGCCGCTCCTCGCCGACGTGCCGCTCGGCCTCACCGGCCAAAATCGCGTGAATCGCGGGCAACGTCCAGATGCCGCCACGACTACCCCACTGGCCGTCGGGAATTTCCGTTGGGAAAACCCAAACGCGCGGCGCGACCTCGTCAAACGGCCGTTTCTCTGCGCGAGCCACCGCTTCCGTAACGTCCTTTACCAGCTTGCTGCGGACTTCATCCGTATATTGCCCCTCCGGCACCGACGGAATAATGCGGTAGCGCACTTCCTTCGAGCGTTCTCCGCCGACGAACACTGCGGCAGGTCGATGGAGATTAAGAACGGTGACGCTCCGCGCGATCGGATTGCTCGGGTCGTAGCCCTCCGCTGCGATCAATATGTCAGTCAATTCGCGAACCAGTTGGGCTTCTGTTTCAGGAGTCAGAGCATCTTCCGGCCACAGTGCATCGATCATCGGCATGGTGTAATTCCTTCTTGAGGCATTTCGGTCAACGGATAATCCGCCTTTACGATGACGGACGGAAGTGGCAGTATTGCCATTGTTCGAGGAATATCAGACACACCGACAGGCGGTCGCCAAATGATCACTATTCGGATCTGGGTCTACGACGGAATCATGGCATCCGGCGTCGCGGGACCCATCGACATCTTCAATGCCGCGAATCATCTGGGCGCCCGCGAGGCTGCACGCGGCGGCGCACTTTTACCCGGTTTTGTGTGGCGCGTGGAATCGCTTGACGGACAACCCGTCAGGGCTGCTTCGGGCCAGAGCATTTCCGTGGACGGCAAAATCGATCCACGCAAACGTGCGGACGCCATTCTGCTAACGGCCCCTTTTTTCTCCAACATGGACGAATTCGTCGGCCGCCGGGAGCAGTTGAACGCGCTGTCTTCCGCCCTGAGGTCCCAGCGTAAGGCCGGCGCCGTGCTGGCCGCTTACTGCACCGGCAACTACCTGCTTGCGGAGGCCGGCTTGCTCGATGGCCGGATCGCCACGACACACTGGGCGAAGGCAGCCGACTTCGCCCGACGTTATCCTCATGTCGAACTTCGGGCCAGCGAAGTCCTGACCGGGCAAGATGGCATTCTTTCCGGTGGTTCGGTAACGTCGTATCTCAACCTCGCCGTGCGGCTGGTGGAAATGTTCGCCGGCGAGAAGCTCGCCGTGACGACAGCCAAGTCGCTCCTGATCGATATAAACCGGACTTCTCAGGCTTCCTATGCGACGCTTCTCGACGAACACGGACACGTCGATCCACTCGTCGCGCGGGCTCAGGAGCGAATGGAGGCGACACTTCAGCAGAGGTTTCGGCTAAGCGAACTCGCAGACTGGCTTGCCGTCAGTGAACGAACGCTTAACCGGCGCTTCAAGCAGGCAGTGGGCCTCGCACCACTGGCGTATCTTCAGAATCTGCGCATCGAAGTCGCCAAACGCTTGCTGGAATCCAGGCCCATTGGCGTGGACATGGTCAGCCAGCAAGTGGGTTACGGAGACGTCGGCACATTCCGGCAGCTGTTCAAGCGCAAAACTGGCCTCGCGCCGAGCGAATATCAGATGCGATTTGCTCGCACCTCCCCGGCTGACGACACGGCGCACGAGTCGCACGACATCGCTAGCTAGCGAGCGTGGTGAGGTGTCATGCAGGATAGCGAACTTATATTTGTGTCTCAATGTATCCGCCACGCGCGCAGATACATGCGGTTGCAAAACCGCGCATTGACGAAACAAACGGGATACACCGGTGCGCTTCAATAGCCGGCGCACCGGCACTGTGATGCGCCGGCCTGCTGCTCTGATGGCGCATCGAGCCACGCCGCCATAGGCCTTCAAACTGGCTCCCACGTTATTCGTCTCTCTTATGTCAGAACAGAACGTACCACTATCGCTCTCCCGCCGTCGCTTCGTTGGCGCGGCGGCGGCGACCGTTGCCGCGAGTTCCTTGAGTCAGCTCGCGTTTGCCAAAGTCGAACAGTCGATCACGGATCTCGCTCCCGCACCGGGAGGCGACAAGTCGGCCATTCGTCCTTTTCGCGTGCACGTGCCCGAGGCTGAATTGACCGAGTTGCGCCGGCGCATCAAGGCGACGCGATGGCCCGAGAAAGAAACGGTATCCGACGGCTCGCAAGGCGTGCCACTCGCGATGATCAGGGAGCTCGCGCGCCATTGGGCGACAGACTACGATTGGCGCAAGTGCGAGGCCCGGCTGAATGCGCTGCCGAACTTCGTGACCGAGATCGACGGCCTGGATATTCATTTCATCCACGTGCGTTCGAAGCACGAGAACGCGATGCCGCTTATTGTCACGCACGGCTGGCCGGGTTCGGTCATCGAGCAACTGAAGATCATCGATCCGCTGACCAATCCCACGGCCTACGGCGCGAGCGCGTCGGACGCTTTCCACCTGGTGATTCCATCGCTGCCGGGCTACGGTTTCTCGGGCAAGCCCACCGCGTCCGACTGGGGCGCGGAACATACCGCGCGTGCCTGGGTCGTGCTGATGAAGCGGCTGGGCTACGACAAGTTCGCTTCGCAAGGCGGGGACCTGGGCGGGATCGTGTCGAACGTGATGGCAAAGCAGGCGCCGCCGGAACTGCTGGGCATTCACACGAACTTCCCGGCAACGATTCCTCCGGAAATCGTGAAGGCGTTGGCGGCGGGCGATCCGCCTCCGGCGATCCTCACGGACGAAGAGCGCCTCGCTTATAGCCAGCTAAGCGCGTTATCCAAGCGCCGCGCGTACGCGCAGGAGATGGGTACGCGTCCGCAGACCCTGTACGGTCTCTCGGATTCGCCGGTCGCATTGTCGAGTTGGCTGCTCGATCATCCCGATGGCTACGGCCAGCCCGCGGCGGCACTCGTGTCGGCCGTGTTCGGGCGCGACGTCGAAGGGCATTCATCCGGTGATCTGACGCTCAACGATGTGCTCGACAACCTCACGTTGTACTGGTTGACGAATACCGGCGTTTCCGCGGCACGCTTTTACTGGGCGTCCCAGTTCAACTTCTACGCTGCGATCAATGCGTCGGTGCCGGCGGCTGTGAGCGCGTTTCCGGGCGAGAACTACCAGGCGCCGAAGAGTTGGTCGGAGCGTGCGTACCGCAACCTCATTTACTACAACCGCCCCGCGAAGGGCGGGCACTTCGCGGCGTGGGAGCAGCCGCAACTGTTCGCGCAGGAGGTTCGCGCGGGTCTTAGACCGCTGCGCACGTAACGAAATTGCGAAGCCGTACGCCGTATCGCTGATCGACCGGCGTCACACACGCCGGCGAACCGCGTGTGTGACGCTTGCATCGTGCCGGTTTGAAACTGACTGGCTATGGGCGGACGTCTGAAGCCGACCTGCGCACATCATGGCCCGTAGTAGTTCAACTCATCGATCCTGGCGCGGATCGCGTCCACATTGAGGGCCTCGATGTCGGGGCTCGCCATCGATCCCCGATCGGCCCGCCACGGACCGTTGTCGGCCTGACGCTGCGCCTCGCGATAGGCCAGCCACTGACGTTGGGCGTTGCGGATCAGCGTGCGAGATTGCGGATCGGCGTTGCGCATGATCCGTTGATACACGTCGTTCATGCGTTTGTCGTACGCAAGGTAGGCCTGGTGCGAACAGTCGGTCATGCCCTCGGTAGTCTGCCCCGCCGGCGTGCCGAGACAGGCCTCGGCCTGTGCCTCGATCGGATCGACTTTCTTTTGCGCCGACGCGACCGGCACAGCAAGAATCATCAGGATCAGAAAACTAGCCGTTCGTGTCATCATCCGCCTCCGTGCGTCGATAGCTGTCAAAGCGCGATGACGCATGTTGCCAGTGGCGAGACATAACAACGCCGTCGTTATGCGCACGGATCGCCTCGTAGGCGAAGCGCACAACCCGCACGAACGCATTGGCTACCAGCGCCGCGCCGCGCCAGGGCGGGCGCCTTCAGCCGCGACCGTACCCAGGAATAGCGCTACCTGCAATTTTCTGGTTGCTCCGCTATAAATCGTAGTAGGCGAGAGTCACGCTTTTTCGCACCGGCGCGTCACGCACCCGGCGCGGGCAAAACACCCCGCTACGGAGGCGCACTGTGTTCGATCGGACGCTTGCTCGCACCCTGTTCCACGCTGCCGCGGCAGCGGTGCTAATCACGTGCTATGCGTGCCTGCCGCCGACGGCGAACGCCGTAGGCGCGGCCCCGCTGTCCGCGAAGGAAAAGCGGGTTTTAGCGGCCAACGCTTCGGCACAGGTGGACTTCCCGGCCATCGTCGAGCGATACGGGCCCGCCGTCGTGAATATCAGCGCGACCGCCCCACAGCAGCAGTCGCCGCAGACGGCCCCCGTGCCAATCGACGCCGACGATCCGCTTCTGGCGTTCGTCACGCGCATGGTGCCGCGCTCGACGGCATCGCAGGACAGTTCGCCACGCGCCATCACGGGTGCCGGCTCCGGTTTTATCGTCAGCCCCGACGGCCTCATTCTGACGACCGCTCATGTGGTGGATCAAGCCACCGAAGTGACGGTCAGGCTGACCGATCGACGCGAATTCAAGGCGAAGGTGCTGGCGGTCGACACGCAGAGCGACGTCGCGGTCATTCAGGTCGACGCCACGAAGCTTCCGACGGTCAAGCTTGGGGACTCGTCGCGGGTACGCGTCGGTGAATCGGTTCTGACGATCGGGTCGCCCGACAGCTTTGAGAACACGGTGAGCGCCGGCATTGTCAGCGCCACCTCTCGTACGCTGCCGGACGGGAGCAGTTTTCCGTTTTTTCAAACCGATGTTTCGAACAATCCGGACAATTCCGGTGGCCCGCTGTTCAACCGTGCAGGCGAGGTGGTGGGCATCGACGTGCAGATTTATGCGGACTCTGACAGGTTCCCCAGCCTGACCTTCGCCATCCCGATCAACCTGACGGCCAAGGTGCGATCGCAGGTGCTGGCTTCGCGCGCGCCGCCTCCGGGCGGACTTGGCGTGGAGGTTCAGGATGTCGGCGCAGGGTTGGCGGTGGCCTTTGGCCTGCCGCGACCGGCAGGCGCGCTGATCAATTCCGTCGCGCCAGGCACACCCGCAGCCGCGAGCGGCCTCAAGCCAGGCGACGTCATCCTGCAGATCGGCGACAAGACGATTGATCGCTCGGCCGAACTCGGCGCGGCGGCGGCTGAACTGCCGCCCGGGACGAAAACCACACTCAGGCTGGTCCGCAATCGAAAACCGATGACGGCGACGGTCATGATCGGCGCGGCCGCGGAAAGCCCTCAGGCTCGGCCAGGCGAAGGTGGCGCAACGGAACGCCTCGGCTTGACCATGCATCCGTTGAGTGAGGACGAGCGGCGCGCCCGCGACCTTCCCGTTGGCTTGATGGTGGACAAGGTCGATGGGCCGGCCGCAAGCGCCGGCATTCAACCCGGCGATATCGTCCTTTCGCTCAATGGCACGCTGGTCGAAACGCAGGCGGACGTGGCCGCGCTGGAAGCAAAGGCCGGCAAGGAGATCGCGGTACTCATACAGCGCGACAACGCGCGCAGTTTTATTTCCGTCAAACCTAGATGATCATCCCGGCGCGGGCAGCATGGGCGCCGCGAGGAACCGCTACCGGGCCATGGCTGCTGCGGCGTGTTCGGCAACCGGCGTGACTTCGGGCGCTGCTTCAGACGCAACTTCAGACGCATATTCAGCCGCATCCTCAGGCGCTACATGAGACAACTTCATCATGCGCGGCTGGAGCAGCAACGCGACGAGCCCGCTCCAGCCGGTCTGATGCGAAGCGCCGACGCCGCGTCCGTTGTCGCCGTGAAAGTACTCGTGAAATAGCATGAAATCCCGCGAACACGGATCGGTTTGCAGCATCGGATAGGCCGCCATCACGGGCCGCACGCCTTGTGCATCTTTCAGAAAGAGCCTGGTGACGCGCCGCGCGAGGTCGTCGGCAATCTCGCTCAGCGACAGGCTGTTGCCCGATCCCGTCGGATAGTCGACGCGAAACTCATCGCCGTAATAGCGATAGAACTCATACAGCGATTCGATCAGCAGGTAGTTGACCGGTATCCAGACCGGCCCGCGCCAGTTCGAATTGCCGCCGAAAACACGCGTGTCCGATTCGGCTGGCTGATATTCCACGCGCACGCTCACGCCGTCATGGTCGAAGACATACGGCGCATCGCGATGCACGCGGGACAGTGCGCGCACGCCGTAGTCGGACAGAAACTCGTTTTCACAGAGCGCGCGGCGCAACAGCGATTTCATCCGGTGTCCGCGCAACAGCGAGAGCAGGGTGGTGTTGCCCTTGCCGGGTTCGGTCCAGCGTGACACCAGCTTGGCCAGGTTTGGCCGGTGATCGAGAAACCACGCCAGCCGTTCGCGCAATCCCGGCAGATGGCCGTACACCCGTTCCTCGAGCACATGAACGGCGAATAGCGGAATCAGTCCGACGATCGAACGGATGCGCATCGGTACACGCGTGCCGTCCGGCAGGTGCAGCACGTCGTAGAAAAATTCATCGCTTCTGTCCCACAACCCTGTGCTGCAGCCTTCGCTGCAACCGACCGCTTCCGCGATATACAGGAAGTGCTCGAAGAACTTCACCGCGATTTCGACGTACGCGTTGTTGGTCATCGCCACTTCGAGGCCGATCTGCATCAGGTCGAGCGCGTAGGAGGCCATCCACGCCGTGCCGTCGGCCTGGTCGATGCGCCCGCCCGTCGGCAGCGGCGACGAGCGGTCGAAGATGCCGACGTTGTCGAGCCCAAGAAAACCGCCCTGAAAGATGTTGCGGTCGTCCGCGTCCTTGCGGTTGACCCACCACGAGAAATTGAGCAGCAGCTTGTGGAACATGACTTCGAGAAACGCGTGATCGCCAACGCCCGTCACCTCGCGGTCGAGTTCATATACGCGCCATGTTGCCCACGCATGAACGGGGGGATTCGCATCGCCGAATGCCCACTCGTAGGCGGGCAATTGCCCGTTGGGATGCATATAGCGCTCCTTCACGAGCAGCAGCAATTGCTTCTTCGCGAAGTCGGGATCGATCATGGCGAACGCGACCGCGTGAAACGCGAGGTCCCATGACGCATACCACGGGTACTCCCACTTGTCCGGCATCGACACGATGTCGCCGTTGCACATGTGCCGCCAGTCCGCGTTGCGGCCGTGCCTGCGTCCTTTTGGCGGCTGCGGCTGGCCAGGGTCGCCGTCGTGCCAGCGCGTCACGTCGAACTGGTAGTACTGCTTCGACCACAGCATGCCGGCGAGCGCCTGACGCTGCACGAGCCGCGCATCGGCATCGGCAATGTCGTGCTGAAGCGCCGCATAAAACTCGTCGGCTTCCGCTTGCCGGCGGGCGAAGAGCGCGTCCATGTCGAGTGGCACGTCACCTGAAGACGCGTCGGGACGCCAGCGCAGATACAGCACCGAACATTCGTGAGGGGCAAGCTGGAGGACCACATGCGCGGCGGCGCGGGTGCCTTTGTCGCGCCGGATCGCCTGCTCGTCGCCGCTAACGAGGTAGTCGTTGAAGCCGTCCTTGAATGGTCCCGCTCCATCCATGCCGAAAATGCGGCGCACATTCGTTTCGTTTTCGCAGAACAGCCACTCGATAGGCGCTTGCGCCGACGCCGTCACGATCATCGTTCCGAGCGCGGGATTATGCGCGACGACGTGCGCGCCTTCCTCCGTACTCGACGCCAGCGTAAGCGACGGCTTGCCGGGCTTGCCCGACCACGCCCACCGGTTGCGCGCCCAGAATTGCGGCAGCAGATGAAGCGCCGCGCGCTGATCCGCGCGATTCTCGACGGTGACCCGCATCACGATATCGTCGGGGGTGTGCTTCGCATACTCGACGCCAACGTCGAAGTAGCGATTATCGTCGAACACGCCCGTATCGAGGATTTCATATTCGGGCTGTTCGGCGCCGCGCCGCTGGTTCTCGTCGATCAGATCCTGATATGGGTACGCGTCGTGAGGATATTTGTACAGCATCTTCATGTACGAATGCGTCGGCGTGCCGTCGAGATAGAAGTAAAGCTCCTTCACGTCCTCGCCGTGATTGCCCTGTTCATTCGTCAGGCCGAAGAGCCGTTCCTTGATGATCGGATCGTGCCCGTTCCAGAGCGCGAGCGAGACGCACCAGTCGAGCGGATCGTTGCCGAATCCGGCAATGCCGTCCTCACCCCAGCGGTACATGCGGCTGCGCGCATGATCGTGTGGAAAGTAGTCCCAGGCGGTGCCGTATTCGCTGTAGTCTTCGCGAACCGTGCCCCATTGGCGTTCGCTCAGATAGGGTCCCCAGCGGCGCCAGCGGTCGAGTTCCGGGCCATGGAGGCGGGCACCTTCCTTCGACTGGAGCAGATTGATTGTGTGTAACGGTGGCATGAGACCTCCCGGCCCGACGTCGGCGATCCAGCACGCTCAGAACATTCAGCACATGAGCGGCGGCCAGACAGCAACCTAATAATAGGCGCCATCGCGCTGCAGCACGTAATCCGCGGACCTGCCGTGTGCTGCATACTTGAGCGATTCACACGACCGAAAATATCGACATGGTTGCGAACCTTGCTCACTCGTGGTTAACCCGCAGCGCATCGGTGGCAGCCGCGCAGGCCGCCGGCCGCCCGCTGGTTGCGCTGGAATCGACCATCATCGCTCACGGCATGCCCTATCCGGAGAACGTTCGTACGGCGCGCGCAGTGGAGGCGGTGATTCGTGACCAGGGTGCCGAGCCGGCCACTATCGCATTGATCGACGGGCGAATCCGCATCGGTCTCTCGGACGACGAACTGGAACTGATCGGCCGCTCCGACCAGGTGCACAAAGTCAGCCGCCGCGACTTGCCGGCGGTGCTGGCCGGCGGCGGGCTTGGCGCCACGACGGTGGCCGGCACGATGATCTGTGCCGCTCTCGCCGGCATCGAGGTCTTCGTCACCGGCGGCATTGGCGGCGTGCACCGGGGCGCGCCGGAAACCTTTGACATTTCGGCCGACCTGCAGGAACTGGCGAAGACCTCGGTGGCGGTGGTGTGTGCCGGTGCGAAGTCCATTCTGGACATCGGGCTCACGCTGGAATACCTGGAAACGCACGGCGTGCCGGTGCTCAGTTGCGAGCAGGACAATTTCGCCGCTTTCTATACGCGCGACAGCGGCTTTCGCGCGGACTTCAGGCTGGACGATGCGGCGCAGCAGGCGCGCTTCATCCGTGCCAAGTGGGACCTGGGCCTCGCCGGCGGCGTGGTGTTGAGCACGCCGGTGCCGGAAGCGGCGGCGATGCCTGTCGAAGAGATCGACGCACTGACTCAGCAGGCGCTCGCCGAGGCCACGGCGCAAGGCATCACCGGTAAGGCGGTGACGCCGTTCCTGCTGGCCCGCATCAAGGCACTGACGGGTGGACGCAGCCTCGCGACGAACATCGCGCTTGTGAAACACAACGCCGAGGTGGGGGCGAGGCTGGCGGTGGCGTTGGCACATGCAAGGCGGGGGGCGGGCGCGGCTTAGCCTCCCGCCGGCAATCGCCGATCGCGATGATCTCGTCCGTATCGGGCACCGCCATGCTCAGGGCGAGATCGATCTCGCGCTTCACCAGAGCATCGGCGAGCCGGTCCCACACCCCTTCGAGAATTTCCACTCTCAGCTTCGGCCACTTGCGCAGCACGTATCTGCTGTCCAGGCGCTCGGCCGTTTACTTGCAGGGCGCTTACCTGTGGAACAGCGCGAAGGCGGCTTATACGGTGAGTCAAGGTGGGGGCGGAACGACGCCCGCGCCCGGTGCCGGTCAACTGGGGATCATGGCGGGCATCCGGCACACGTTCTGAGGGTGCGCTCAGCCATTCCGCATTCTTTTCATCCAACGGTCATTATCGAAAAGACGGCATTTATTAGTAGTAGAAAATATGCTGTTTTCTTATGCTTTCCGTATAACTATTTTTTGTGCGTTTCCTTGATCTTCCCACCCGCGCTACGCATTATGAGAAGTACAAAATGACCTGCGCCGTCATGGCGTTAGCGTGAGAGAAGGAGATCAGAATGGCACTCGAAGTGTTAAGTCAAAACGTGACGTTAAACGCCGGCGTGACCCCGTTCAACTTCAAGAATTCTGTCACGCAGTTTCTTGCAGGGGTCGCGTCGTTCCAGCTCTCGTATGGCGACGATGACCACCACGTCGAACAGATGAGCATCCAGTTGCAGACGAACAAGCCGCAGAGCACGCAGATCACCGTTGAAGCAGTGGCAGTCCTGCAGGACGCATCGGGACACTCGATCAATACGGGCGCGTCCTATGTCACGGTTACCGTGATTGCGTGGACCGGTTCGCCGACCACTCAGGTTCTGCTGAGCCCGTCGTACACCGTCGCCGACAACAGCCAGAGCCCCGGGATCACGCTGCCCGGCACCAATGATCAGGTGCTGCAGGCGACGCTCGGCGGCTTCTATCTGAGCTACGGCAATACGGACCATCACGTCGAGCGCGTGCAGGCATCGGTGGGCGCGACGCAGAGCGGCAATATCGGCGCGATATCGGCGACCGCGGGCATGATCGATGCCTCGGGCAATAGCGCGGTCAATCCGACCGCCACCGGTGCGCTGATTGCCACCTCGACGAGCAATGCTGGCTTCGTCGTAGCCCCGTATCAGGCGCAGGCCGGCTCCGAGATGACCTCGATTCCGATGGGCACGACCATCACCGCCGCGGTCAGCTTCCTGACGGGATTCCAGGTGCAGTACCCGGACTCCGACGATCATCACCTCAAGGCCATCGGGGCGGGTCCGAACCAGACCAAGGTCGATCCCAGCGACAACACGAAGGCGCAGACCAACGGCGTCTGGGCGTGGATGTACGACAATTCGGGCAACAACCAGGACAACAACAATAGCCACGCCAGCATCGTCGTGATCGGCATCGTCGGCTAGATATCGTCGGAAAGAAATCGTCGGAAAGAAATCGTCGGATAGAACTCGGCGGGTGTCTGCACGAAGTGCCGTCGCCCGTGTGCCACGCGCTAAGCGTGCTCTGCACGCGAGGAGACTCTCATGCCTGCGGATTCCACCAATTCGCAGATCCCCGCCATTCAGACGTTCCAGTTCGACGCGAGCAGCGTCGGGGATCTGCGCAGCAGCGTCAACCTGTTTCGCGGCGACATCAACTTTACGCAGACGCTGTTGTCGATGCCCGGCCGCACCAACGGGGACAACCTCGATCTGACGCTCGCGCTGCTGTATCAAAGCAACATCTATAACGACGCGATCACGTGGAACCGTGATGCTCCGACGGGCATACTCGGCCTCGGCTGGAGCATGCCGGTGCCGACGATCGTGCTCAACGAAGCCGGCTCGCTCGTTTCGGCCACCCGCAGCTACAGCTATGTGAGCCAGAGCATTTCGACCGATCTCGCGCGCGAACCCGCCACGCCGTTCGTGTTTTCAATGGACGGCTCACTGGCGGCTTCGCTTGTCGATGGCGCCGCCGTGCCGGCCGCGGTCGTCGCCGCATTTGGCGCGGCAGGCCTCGCGCTTTCGGCGGGCACGCTCGTTTCGTCCGCGGGCGCGTCGGCATGGCTGCTCTCCGACGGTGAAAATCAGCAACTGTTCGATCTCACACTCAACGGCGCCGCGCTCAACGTGTCCGACGGCGGCGAATCGTATCAGCTGATCGACTACGAATTCTGGAAGATCCTCTACTACCCGTGTTATGAGCGCTGGGTCATCGTCAAGGACAACGGACTGAAACTGTCATTCGGCGGAGTGGGCCCGGGTACGTCCAGGGGTTATGCCACTTCGGCCGGCAATAGCGTCGAATGGGGCGTGCGGTGGAGTTCGGGAAAGGGCCCATCGGGCGCGCCTGTCGCGCTGTGGCAGGGCGACAGCGGCTTGACCACTGGACAATACCAGTACGCGTGCGCCTGGCACCTGTGCGCCGTGTCGAATCCCTGGGGAGACGCGGTTGCCTATCGCTACAACGACTGGCCGCGCAACGAGGCGGGCTTGCTGCCGGAGGTCGAGCAGCTCGTGGGAGCCGGCGGGCTGCCCTACACGAAGGCGTGCTACCTGAGCGGGATGACCGACGTGTTTGGCCGTCAGGTGCTGCTGCGATACGGAGCGAAGGAATGGAGCAACGCGACGCCGCAAAGCCCTCGGGAATACGCGGATCCGCACAAGGCCGTGCCCAATGACAAGCCGAACGCATACCAGGACCAGTACGAAACGCTCTTTCTGCAGGGCGTCGTGGTGACTGATGCAGGCGGCGCCAGGCTGTTCAGCTTTACGCTCGCCTATCAGCCTTCTAGTCCCGCGGGCGGAGCGGGCAGTCCGGTCGCGAATGTGACCTCGTACACGGGCGATCTGTTCGGCGACACCTGCAAGCGTTTCCTGACGGGTATCACGCTCAGCAACGCGGCCGGCGTGAGCCTGCCCGGCCTTCAGTTCAACTACTATTTCGATGCGGCCACTGACGGCGCAAGCCCCGGCGCGCTCAAGTCGATAACGTACAGCGAGGGCGCGACGGCCACCTATGCCTATACGAAGCAGTCGCTCGATATCTGCAACCGCTCGCTGGCCGTGGCGCCGCCCGCCGGCACGACGTTCGCGGGCGCAACCCCGCGCGTGTTCTTCGGCAGCGGCTATGCGGTGGTGACCTGGTATTCGAGCGCGAACGGCGCGCTGTCGCTGCAGGTGTACAGCTGGCTCGGCAGCTGGCAGATGTGGCAGCCCACGGCCAACAGCGTGATCTTCAGCAATCCTGCCGGCCTCGACCTGACCACGCTCGATGTGACCGCGTGCGATAGCTTCTTTGCACTGTCGTTCATGACGGGGGCCGGCGACAACAGCACGAGTGTCTACATCTTCCAGCAGGACAACGCGCGTCCCGCGCAATGGGTGCCGGCGACGATCGACGGCGTGCAAACCGGCTACAACACCCCAAGCGTCACCTACTCGAGTCCGAGCGGCAGCGTCGTGCTGACGGGCGGCGACACCTTTCTGATCGCGGCGGTGACGAACCTCGTCTACGAGACGACGGCCTATGACCGCATCACGTGGCGCTGGACCGATGCTGCGTGGACAGTCGAGAGTTTCACGAGCACTTCGCTGCAGGCGGTCACCGCTCATAACGAGTATTACGTGCTGGTCGATCTGCAGGGCAATGCGGCGCTATTTGCGCTCGATGCATGCTTCGACTGGAACGCCGCGGCCACGCTGAAGATTCCGGATTTCTCGGCAAACGACCTGAGCAGTGTGGCGCTCACCCCGTCCGACTCGATGGTGCTCCTGAGCAATCTGATCAACGCCGGAACCACACAGCTCGTGCACTCGCTCACGATAATCCAGTGGGACGAGCTGTACCGGCCCGTATCGCCACTGCCGTCGTTCACCTATGCGGACGTGATCGACAGCGCCTGGCCGACCAGCTGGATCGCGGGTGTGACCGACAACGGAATGGTGTCGGTCGCCGGCCATCTGCTGCGCTTCAACGGCACGACGTGGCTCGCCAACGACGCACTGAACGTGACGTATGTGCCTTCTGGCCTTCAGCAGCGGTATGCGTACGGGCCCGACTATGCCGCACAGATTCTTGCGTACCCGGGCGGTGGCGGCGACACCACCGCGCAGGTGCTGTCGTTTGACCCGAACACCGATTTCAGCGCGTGGACACGCGCGGCGGTGACACCTGCGCAGGCATTGCCGGTGCCCGCCAACTTCGCCGCGACGGCCAACTGGCCGTCGCCGGGAGGCAGCGACTGGTTGACGCTCGGTCAATATCTGTACTTCCGCCACACCGCCTGCGACTGGGACGGCGTGATGGAAGGCAATCCGTGCGCCGATCTGCAGGCCCGGATCAACGAGGTGCTGCACGGCGACGGCAACTACGTGCTGAACGCCGAAGCCGTTATCGACGAGGCGCCGCAATTTCTTGCCTACTTCGTGTTCGACGCCAGTGCGACCAGCGGCAACCAGGCGGCGGCGACGCTGCTGCGCAACGGAGGCGTATCGGTGTCCGCGCAGGCGTTCGCCCAGCAGCGTATCTACACGGCCGCCGAAGGCGATGGCGGCGATGCGGGTACGTATCCCGGCGGCGCGGGGATGTTCGTCGCCTATCCGGGCGCGGATGGCGATTTCGACAGCGCGACGCAGATCATCCTGCACAGCTATGCGGGCCATGCGGTCGAAGGCCGGCTCGAGCACTATGCGGTGACGGGATTGTCGATCGACAACGGCCTTGGGCAGACAAGCGCCACCTGTTTTGCGCCGGACCCGAAAACGGCGGCGTGCGATCCGACCGGCGAAGTGTTCAAGTACTACGAGTCGACGGTCTATCCGGGCACCGGAAATCCTGCGCAACCCGTGTTCGGCCGGACGGTGAACCGCTACCTGAACGGGCTGAAGGTGCGCGATGGCGCCGACTTCTACAACATGCTCGACGGCCAACTGCATCAGGCCGATACGTACGATGCGCAGGGCACGCTGCTTGCACAGTCCACGACCGGCTGGGAGGTGCTCGTCACACGGGCGGCGTCTCCCACCGATCCGGCGGCAGGCGTGCTTAACCTGAAGGGCGGTTTTCTGTGCCGCACGACGCAGACGCGAATCGAGGACGGCGTGACGAGCAGCCAGAAGTCGTTCTATATCGAAGACGGCTTTGCGGCGCCTTTTTCCGGCAACGTGGTCGCGACCGCCACGACCACGTACGGCGGAACGGGGCAGCTCGAGACGTTTAGAACAACGACGCAATACGCGTGTCAGGTCAATGCCATAAGCTCAGCCCCCGCGCTGCTCGCGCAGCATCGTTTGGGCGAGGTCGCGCAGACGGTCACACACTGGCAGCGCGACGGTGGCACGCGGGTGGTGTCGCAGGCGTCGGCCAATGCGTTCGCGGCCTTTGACTGTGCATACAGCGGCGTATCGGTGCCCGCGAAGTCCGGCGTATTCGCGTGGGATGGCGACGGGCATCTGCCGTTTCCGTTCGCCGGCTACGAGCCTGGCATCGCACCGCGCGGCTGGCTGCCCTCGAGCTACACACTCGCGCGCACGCCGTATGGTCAGCCCACGCAGACGCAGGACGCCGCCGGTGTAGTTCAGTCGACGCTGTATGGCGCGGACTCGACGTTCGCGGTCGCGCTCTTCACGAACGCCTCGCTCGCCGATGGCGAGTGTGCGTATTTCGGCTTCGAGCCGTACGAGACGGGCAGTGGCTGGAGCGTGAACGGCTGCGCGAGCGTCACTGGCGACGCGCACACGGGCACCACGAGTCTGGGCCTGGCGCCGGGCGGCGAAGGATCGCTCTCCACGCAGATTTCGCCACCCAATGTCGACAGCACGTATCTGCTCGGGTTCTGGTACAAGACCCCGGCGGGTTTCGTGCCCGCGCAAGGGGCGGGCTTCACCGCGACGCTGAGCGTCGATGGCGTGTCCGGTGCGGCGCTTGCCGCGGCTTTTGCGGACACGGGCGGCGCCTGGGCATATCGCACGCTCGGCATTCCGGTGAGCGCGGGCAAGACCGGCGTGACGCTCGCGGTCGCGGCGGCGAACACCAGCAGCGCGACGGTGCTGGTCGATGACGTGTTCGTCGCGCCTCTGCTGGGCAAGCTGGCCGTGCGGGTGTACGACCCGTCATACCAGCTGCTGACGGCGACGGTCGATGCCGCCGGCACGACCATCACGCGCTGCTATAACGCGTTCCAGCGGCTCACGGCGACGGTTGGCACCGACGGCCAGGTCAAGACGATGTCCGTCGCATTCCTGTCGCGCGAGGGCAATGCCGGCGGTGCCTTCGACGCCGGTGCGCCGAACGTGGACCTGTCGCTCAGTCCCGCGGACGGCGGCATGCTCG
>DASVNP010000089.1:0-5161 GCA_036383775.1 Paraburkholderia sp.
AATCCCCCGCCAGGCGTGCAAGGCGTTGCGCAAACTCGCGAGCCAGCATCAGCCGGGCGCGGAATTTCAGGCCGAGCGCCAGGGCGTCGAGCGGCTGGCGGTAATCGGCCAGGGTGAATGTCGCGTCGAACGGCGGCGGCTCACCGGTGCAGTCCGCGCAGCGATATTGCGTGTGTCCCGCCCAGCGCGTTCCGGACAAAGGGACCGCGCATACCGTGCAACGCAACCTGCCTTCGTTCCAATACGTCTCGTCACAACCGGCACACAGCGTTTTATGCGACAAATTGCCGCACAGCGCGCACAGGTTCGGCAACGCGGCCTGCATCACATGCGGCCATGCTGAATACAAGCCGCGCGTGAAGCGCGAAAAAAGTGCGTTCGAGCCGCCGGGAGACGAGGAATTTTTTCGGAATGACATGATTGGACCGCCCGCGAAGGCCTTTCACGCTGAATGGACGGAAGCGAGCGAGTATACTTCGTGCTCTACGCCAGTACGACACCCATGCCCCCAACTACGTCTCAATCTGGCCGTCCGGCCTATGATTCCCGGCGCCTCCGGCAGATTTTCGACCGCCGTGCGGCGACCTTCGACCAGGTCGCGTTCCTGCCGCGCGAAATCGCGCAGCGTATGCGCGAACGCCTCGACTACATCAAGGTTACGCCGTCAAGCGTGCTCGACGCCGGTTGCGGTGCGGGCGAAGACATCCCCGCATTGCGTGAACGCTTTCCCGAGGCGCCGGTGTTCGGCACCGACATGTCACACGGAATGCTCAGTCGCGCGCTGCGTCACGATTCCGGCGACACAAGCTGGCGGCGTTTTCTCCCGGCTACGCTCGGCAAAGCGCTCGGCGCCCGTGGCCCGCGTTTCGCGCAGGCCGACTTCTCGGCGCTGCCGTTCGCAGCCGGCGCCTTCGAATTCATCTGGTCCAATCTCGCTCTGCACTGGCACTCGCGGCCCGACCTCGTGTTTCCCGAGTGGCAACGCGTGCTGAAGGTGAACGGCCTGCTAATGTTCAGCACGCTCGGTCCCGATTCGCTGAAGGAGTTGCGCGGCGCCTACGCCGAGGTCGAGGCCACGCATGGCATCGCCTCGCGCAAGCATGTGATCGACTTTGTCGACATGCATGACCTCGGAGACATGCTGGTTGAGAGCGGCTTCGAGATTCCGGTGATGGACCAGGAAACACTCACCATTACATATAAGTCGCCTGAGTCGCTGCTCGCGGATGTGCGCCGCTGGGGCGCCTATCCGTTCGAGCGCGAGGCCACCTCGAATGCCGTCGCGCGTAGGCTGCACAAGGCTTTGCTGGCGGCGCTCGAAGCCCGCCGGCGCGCCGACGGCACGATCGCGCTGACCTTCGAAGTGATCTACGGCCACGCCTGGAAAGCCGTGCCGCGCACCACGGCCGAAGGGCATGGGATCGTGCGGATCGAGGACATCGGACGAGGTTCGTCGAGGAATCGGTGAGGAATCGAGGAGACGGTAAGAGGGCATCTGTTATGTCTGAAATTACCGCTTCAAAAGACGCGCGAAAGCTGCGTCAAAACGGCGCGGAGGCTTGTCGCACCGGGGTTGTGAGCCGATTGAGGCTTGCTTGTGGATGCCATGGATCGCGCCTATAATGCGTCAGTTTGTCGCCCGGAGTTCCCACATTTGGGGCGGCAGGCCCGAGGCATAGGGCTGCAACATGAAGTGACGCGGCAGTAATCAGGTGGCTGGATTCTGCGGTCGCAGGCAATGGCCGCAGGCGGTGATCGGTGACGGTCGGCGGGAGGCAGCGATGGAAGCATCAGATCTGCTGGCGGATTCAGAACCAGTTCTCAAAGACTGGACGATGAAGCGCAACTGTTCGATATCACCGCGGCAGTTCGTATGTTTCTACGTGTCGCTTGCGTTGTTCTCGTTGGCAATTGCTTTCATGCTGGTTCTGGTCGGCGCCTGGCTGGTGTTGCCGTTCACTGGTATTGAATTGCTGGCGGTGGGCATCGCGTTTGCCATATATGCGCGTCATGCTGTCGATTACGAGCGCGTCCGGCTGTTTCAGAACCGGCTCGTGATCGAGCAGGTCAGCGCCGAGCGGCTCACGCAGTTCGAATTCAATCCGCGCTGGGTGCGGATCGAACCGGGCGCAACGCCGCGTGACCAGATCAAACTGGTCTCGCGCGGACAGACGATCATGATCGGGCAACATCTCGCGCAGTATCGGCGCGCGCAGTTCGCAGGCGAATTGCGTATGTGGCTCACACGTTGTTAGACGTGTTGAGACGCGCGGCGTTCACGGGGAGCGCGAGACAGCCTGCCAGCGGGGTCGAGGGTTTGAATGGAAATTTTGGGTAAGGAAGCTATGAAAACAATCAAGCGAGCCCTCATGGGCGTGCTGGCGATGAGCGGACTGCTTTTCGCCGGTGCGGCCCTGGCAGTGGGCGATGTTCCGGGCGGCCCTGCCGTCAACGAGATCAATCTCCAGCCGCCGGCGACGAAAATCGCTGAGGAGCTCTACAGCCTCCACACGTTCATGCTGATCCTGTGCACGGTGATCTTCGTCGGCGTGTTCGCAGTGATGTTCTATTCGATGTTTGCGCACCGCAAATCGAAAGGCCATAAAGCTTCCCATTTCCACGAAAGCACTACCGTCGAAATCATCTGGACGATCGTGCCGTTCGTCATCGTCGTGCTGATGGCGCTCCCCGCCACCAAGACCGTCGTGGCGATGAAGGACACCACGAACGCCGACGTCACCATCAAGGTCACGGGCTACCAGTGGAAGTGGGGCTACGACTACGTGAAGGGTCCGGGTGAGGGCATCAGCTTCCTGTCCACGCTGGCCACGCCGCGTGCGCAAACCGATGGCCGCGAGCCGATTTCCACCACGTACCTGCAGGAAGTCGACAATCCGCTCGTCGTCCCGGTCGACAAGAAAATCCGCATCATCACCACCGCGAACGACGTGGTCCACTCCTGGTACGTGCCGGCTTTCGGCGTGAAGCAGGATGCGATTCCGGGCTTTGTGCGCGACACGTGGTTCAAGGCTGACAAGACCGGCACCTTCCGCGGCTTCTGTACGGAACTGTGCGGCAAGGAACACGCTTTCATGCCGGTGGTGGTCGAAGTGCTGTCGGCAGACGACTACGCGAAGTGGGTCGATACGCAGAAGAAGAAAATGGCCGCCGGCCAGGACGATCCGAACAAGACCTACACCATGGCTGAGCTGATGGAGCGCGGCGGCAAGGTGTACGCATCGAACTGTGCAGTCTGCCACCAGCCGACCGGCAAGGGCGCAGGCGCATTCCCGGCGCTGGACGGCAGCAAGATCGCCAACGGCCCGATCGCCGAGCACGTCAGCCTGGTGCTGAAGGGCAAGAACGCGATGCCTTCGTGGGCGCCGACGCTGAACGACGTCGAAATCGCTTCGGTGATCACGTACGAACGTAACTCGTGGGGCAACCACACCGGCGACATTCTCCAGCCGAAGCAAATCCTGGACGCTCGTAACGGCAAGCTGCCGGAAGGTGGCGACCATCTGGCCAGCGCTGGCGCAGCAGCAAGCGGCGCAGATGCTGCAGCTTCGGGCGCAGCGTCAGCCTCTGGTGCAGAAGCCGCTCCGGCTGCCTCGGACACCTCGGCAGCTCTGCCGGCAAACGTCTACTTCGAGACCGGCAAGAGCACGCTGCCGGCCGACGCGAAAGCGGCGGTCGACGCGGCCGCGGCCTACGCGAAAGCACACCCGGACGCCAAGTTCACGCTGTCGGGCTTCACCGACGCCACCGGCTCTGCCGAAGTCAACGCGAAGCTCGCGAAGACCCGTGCCGAAGCCGTGCGCGACGCGCTGAAAGCAGCCGGCATTGCCGAAGATCACATTATTTTGAAGAAGCCGGAAACGATCACGGGCGGCGGCGACGCGAAAGAAGCCCGGCGTGTCCAGATCAGCCCGGCTGCCTGACGTGTTCATGGTCAGCACCGCAGTATTCGCATTAGGAGATTGTCATGTCTAGCATCGGACACGATGTAACCGCGGGCCACGAGCACGTGCACGGCGACCATGCCCACGAAACGCCGCATGGCTGGCGTCGTTGGCTGTTCGCAACCAATCACAAGGACATCGGTACGCTGTACCTGATCTTCTCGTTCACCATGTTCCTCTCCGGGGGCGTGATGGCGCTGATGATCCGTGCCGAACTGTTCGAGCCGGGTCTGCAGATCATGCGCCCCGAGTTCTTTAACCAGTTGACCACCATGCACGGCCTGATCATGGTGTTCGGCGCGATCATGCCGGCCTTCGTCGGCTTCGCGAACTGGATGGTGCCGCTGCAGATCGGCGCATCGGACATGGCTTTTGCGCGGATGAACAACTTCAGCTTCTGGCTGCTGCCGGTGGCTGCAGTGTTGCTGGTCGGTTCGTTCTTCGCACCGGGCGGCGCGACCGCCGCGGGCTGGACGCTGTACGCACCGTTGTCGACGCAGATGGGCCCTGGCATGGATTTCGCGATTTTCGCGGTCCACTTGATGGGTGCTTCGTCGATCATGGGCGGGATCAACATCGTTGTGACGATCCTGAACATGCGCGCACCTGGCCTCACGCTGATGAAGATGCCGATGTTCGTCTGGACGTGGCTGATCACTGCGTACCTGCTGATCGCCGTGATGCCGGTTCTGGCAGGCGCGATCACCATGGTGCTGTTCGATCGCCACTTCGGCACGTCGTTCTTCAATGCGGCAGGCGGTGGCGACCCGGTCATGTACCAGCACATCTTCTGGTTCTTCGGGCACCCCGAGGTGTACATCATGATCTTGCCGGCGTTCGGGATCGTGTCGCAGGTGATCCCGGCGTTCTCGCGCAAGCCGCTGTTCGGCTATAGCTCGATGGTGTATGCAACCTCGTCGATCGCGATTCTGTCGTTCATGGTCTGGGCGCACCACATGTTCGCCACCGGCATGCCGGTCACGGGCCAGCTGTTCTTCATGTACGCGACGATGCTGATCTCGGTGCCGACCGGCGTGAAGATCTTCAACTGGGTCGCGACGATGTGGCGCGGTTCGCTGTCCTTCGAAACGCCGATGCTGTTCGCGGTCGGCTTCCTGATCGTGTTCACGTTCGGCGGTCTGTCGGGTCTGATGCTGGCAATGGCGCCGCTCGACATCCAGTATCACGGTACCTATTTC
>DASVNP010000090.1:0-2218 GCA_036383775.1 Paraburkholderia sp.
CGCGACAAACTCGAGGCGCTGCGCACCAACGGCGTCGACCGGGTCGTGGTCGAGCATTTCAACCACACCTTCGCGAGCCAGTCGCCGGATGCGTTTGTCGAACGGATCATCGTCAACGGGCTGCATGCCCGCTGGGTGATGATCGGCGACGACTTCCGCTATGGCGCCAAGCGCGCGGGCGATTTCGCCTCGCTCAAGGCCGCGGGTCAACAACACGGTTTCGAAGTCGAGCAGATGGCAACCGTGGCGGATCCGTCCGGCGCGCGCATTTCCAGCTCGGGCGTACGCGCCGCGCTGGTCGCAGGTGATCTCGACTCCGCACGTGCCGCGCTGGGCCGCGATTACCTGATCAGCGGCCACGTCGTGCATGGCATGAAGCTCGGCCGCGACCTCGGCTTCCCCACGCTCAATCTGCCGATCGCGCACAAGCGCCCGGCACTGGCCGGCATTTTTGTGGTGCGTGTGCATGGCGTGGCTGACGAGCCGTTACCGGGTGTCGCGAGCCTCGGCCTGCGCCCCACCGTCGACGATTCCGGCCGCGTACTGCTCGAAGTGCATCTGCTCGACTGGCACGGCGACGCGTACGGCAAGCTCGTGCGCGTCGAATTCCTGAAAAAGCTGCGCGACGAGGAAAAATACGTCGACCTCGAAACGCTGACCGCCGCCATCGCGCGCGACGTCGCCAATGCGCGCGCGTGGTTCGCGGCTGTCGGCGCCGGCACGCCGGGCAGCCGCTCCACCGGTTTCGCCACCTCGGCCACCGACCGAATTAGATAACCGCCGCGGTACATGCGAGCGCCCCAAGTGCTGCATGTACCCACTGCTGCGCGCATCGAAGGGCGTCCGTGGATTACGCGACATGCCTGCCGGGCGCGCCCAACGCCCTGCGCTTCATGCGCATACCGCAGCCTCGCTGCGCTTAGAAAGAATTCACCGCGACCTCATCATGAGCAATAAGAAAGCCGATTCGAAACCGCAGTCACGCTACCCGGTCAACCTGCTCGACACGCCGTTCCCGATGCGTGGCGACCTGCCCAAGCGCGAGCCGCAATGGGTCAAGGAATGGCAGGAACGCAAGGTCTACGAGACGATCCGCGCGGCCAGCAAAGGCCGTAAGAAGTTCATCCTGCACGACGGCCCGCCGTATGCGAACGGCGACATCCACCTCGGCCACGCGGTGAACAAGATCCTCAAGGACATGGTCGTCAAGGCGCGCAACCTGGCGGGCTTCGACGCGGCCTACGTGCCGGGCTGGGATTGCCACGGCATGCCGATCGAAATCCAGATCGAAAAGCAGTTCGGCAAATCGCTGCCGGCCGCTGAAGTCATGCAGAAGGCACGCGCCTACGCGACCGAGCAGATCGAGAAGCAGAAGGTCGGCTTCCGCCGTCTGGGCGTGCTCGGCGACTGGGACAACCCGTACAAGACGATGAACTTCACGAACGAGGCCGGTGAAATCCGTGCGCTCGCGAAGATCCTCGAAAAGGGCTACGTGTTCCGCGGCCTGAAACCGGTCAACTGGTGTTTCGACTGCGGCTCGGCATTGGCCGAAGCGGAAGTCGAATACAAGGACAAAACCGATCCGACCATCGACGTTCTGTTCAGCTTCGCCGAGCCGGAGAAGACCGCGCAGGCCTTCGGCCTGACTGCGCTGCCGCGCAATGAAGGCGGCATCGTGATCTGGACCACCACGCCGTGGACCATCCCCGCCAACCAGGCGCTGAACCTGCATCCGGAAATCGTCTACGCACTGGTCGATACGCCGCGCGGCTTGCTGATCCTCGCGGAAGAACGCGTTGAAGCCTGCCTGAAGCAATACGACCTCGAAGGCACGATCGTCGCCACCACGCCGGGCGCGAAACTCGTCAACCTGCGTTTCAACCATCCGCTCGCGTCCGCTCATCCGAGCTACAAGCGCACGGCGCCGGTCTACCTCGGCGACTACGTGACGACTGAATCCGGTACGGGTGTGGTGCACTCGTCGCCGGCATACGGCGTGGAAGACTTCGTGTCGTGCAAGGCGCACGGCATGGCCGATTCGGACATCATCAACCCGGTGATGGGCGACGGCCGTTACATCGAATCGCTCGCGCTGTTCGGCGGCCTGTCGATCTGGGCGGCCAATCCGCAGATCGTCGAAGCCCTGCAGGCAGCCGGCTCGCTGCTGCGCACCGAGAAGTACACGCACAGCTACATGCACTGCTGGCGCCACAAGACG
>DASVNP010000091.1:0-17351 GCA_036383775.1 Paraburkholderia sp.
GCGACTCGCCGTCACGCCACATCTTCCAGATTTCGTTCTTCTGTTCTGCGTTCAACCAATGCTTTCTTTGTCGTTCCATCTTGCTCCACTCTCCGATTCCGTATTGGAACAGAGGTGTTGCAACGACCGGTTGAATCCGCCCTGTCGGCATTTCGCTACCGTGGATCGAGCACGGTTGGTTGCATCAGGCGCAACGATAAGGCGCGAATCGCTTTTCCCTTGTATGACAGACGATTCGGCGGCCGGGAAGTGCGCGGCACAATCGCGGGACAAGGACCTGACTAACTGCGGGCTATCGCCATCGGTCGCAGACGGTGCCGCTAAATGGCAAGGCCAAAATAGTCATTCGAAGCAACAGGCCATCCAGTGACCGTAGAGCAACCTATAGCGGCTCTTGATGGGCAATCGGCCCAATGTCCGCAGTGGCCGACAATTTGCCGCTGGACGATGCGACATGAAGCGCAGGTGATCGGCGGACTGAGACCTGACCGCGTTGCGCTCGCGACGCACGACAGCGCAGTCAGTCGAGCCGAGGTGGACGCCCTGGCGCTGGACGAACTTACTCCCACAGGCTTTCCATCGCCCAGTGACACGTTTGATTTGCGCCTGCAAACGCTTGTCTGCCAAGGTCGAGCGGATGTCAGCACGCGTCGACGCAGCGGGTGACACATTTACCGATGTAACGCAAAGAACCGATCGCGAGCTATGACCTTCGCATGTCCCTTTCCGGGCTGCTCAGCCACGGCAAGCAGTAGGAAGCGTGATTACGCGCTTCGGCGACTCGAGGCGCAGTTGGCTGCAGCCGTGGCCTAAAACTTTTGCGGGTCTTTACCCATCCTTTTCCGCGAGCCTTCCTACTTCGAGGCTGTGTCGAAGTGTACGAGAATGAAATCACGGGCTTCGATGCCCGCTGGTCACGACCGGAAAAGCGATCACGAGACGCATCTATCTCATGCCGCCGATCCACTATGCACGCAGACGATCATATGAGCTTCTGTTGCGGCGCGCGGCGTGGCGGCGCGTCCCTGTAGTGGTCAACCGTAACCTGGCGATCAACGGTTTTCAAATCACACAGAATTGGGGGGAGCGATGGAGTTCTTGCTTGGCTTGGCAACAGGGGCGTCTTTGGGCGCCAGTCTCGGCGTGCTCGTCGTGGCGTGGCTTCGCGCGTGCAAGGACGAGGACAGCAGGCACGACTACGCGACGCCCGACTGATCGGTGTTGGGTGAAGACCTCCCAGGAACGGGGGGCGGGTAGGGCGTCCGGGGGTATCTGCTCGCACTGACTGGGGCAATACTCATCCGCGTCCTTCAGGCTTGGAGCCTTGCCCGTCCTGCCCGATATGTTGCGCGATCCGGCAGACCGTCAGGGGATCGCGCGTATTCGGCAGAACAGCTGCAGCGGCGATTTTGCGCGCGCTCCTGGCGGCGACGCCCGCTGGCCTGCGGGAGGATGATCCACGGGGGCGACAGTCTGATCGCGAGGGTGTGAGACGTCTGGTGGTCATGGAGCGTGGGCTGGTCCGGATGCAGCTGGCCGCGCAGGATCTGGCGGCAGGTTATTACGATGACCTGCTGCTGTTCGCGCCGACGGCCAGTTTTGTCCGGGGTTGGATGGGCAATGAGGTGGTGAGGGGGCGGCTGCAATCGCGCCATTCATCAAACTTTAGGACTTCCGCGACATTCAACCGCGTGATAGTGACGGACGCTTCATACTCATAAGCTCCGTCACCTCATTCCGATCATCTGCGGATGAGATCGCAACAGTCAACCATTTCCCGTCAGGGTATGCTCGGGCCTCATCGTAGAGATTGACCAACCGCTGGCTCCAGAAATAACGCCGCTCCTCAAACTTTTCTCGCTCTGCTCGCCCCAAGACCACCAGAACCGAAAACAGCCTGTATGCCGGCAGCAAGGTGCAGAACGCCTTGGTCTTCTTGTAGCGTAATGACCAACCGCGTTTCTTGCCACCATAGAGCCAATCTGGCGCGAAAACACCGGGATAGGATGCCTCGATCCAGCTCTGCAGCTCGGCCCAATGCTCGAACGCCTCCGGCCCGATCCAGTCGCGGACTGTGCGCTCATCGGGCGGTGCTGATTTGTCGGTGATCCTGTCGCCGATCTGGGGGGACTGTTCCATGTTACTTTCCTCTTCCTCTTTAAATACTTCTGGTGGTGCGGGTGCTGTCCTTGCCGACGATCTTTGATGAGCTTCTCGTAGGCAATTGAAATGCTTTGCAAGACGTTCTCAGATCCTCTGCAGGCTGCAATGGCGGTATCGAAAGTTCAGCTATCCATAATTGCGTCACGCCTCCTTCGCCGCCGGAAAATCGACGGTGGTGTCGTTGATACGGCTAAAGGTGCTGGTGGAGACGGTCAACGTAGTCGCCAGCGAGATGTCCGCGAACTGCGTCTCCGTGTTCGCATGGATCGGTACCGGCGCGAAAGTGACTCAACGCTGTCGTTATCATGGAAGCAAAAATAATAGTGACGCGAACATACAGACGAATCGCGCGCTGGTGTTTTCGGGAAAGGCGATATGACGCAAGAAGGTGAATGTCATAGCGAGCTCCTTGTTAACGAGGCGCCGGTTCAGGAGAATGATGGCCCAACCAACAGGGACAAAAAATATCTATCCAACTGCGACATCGCCATGGACCTACCTGACTTGAAGTCGCTCCGAGGTAAAGAATCGCCGATTTGGCTGCGGCTGGATTCTCAGCGCCCGGATGTGCGATAGATCCTGGCTGTTGCTTCTTGCGTTGCTGCGTCAAGAACCAGCGGCTCGAGAGTGAAACCAGCCGCCCGCCAGGCATCGAGTCCGCCAGCGAGTGGAAACACGTCCGTGTAACCCTCAGCTTTCATCTGCTCGGCGACTAGTGCCGCGCTCACTTCATTCGGACAGTCACAATAAACAACGAATTTCCGATTCCGGTCCAACCCGTCAAGCCGTGCCGCCGGCCCATCGTGATCAAGCATGATCGCACCGGGAATTCGGACAGGATCCCTTTGTCGATGCACTCCTTGTCGTGCGTCGATGATGCAGGGTGGTGGATTGTGTGACAGCAGCGCATCAAGCTGCAGGGTGTCGACTCGAGCCATGCGCAAACGACGCAGCAAGCTTGTCCGCTTTCTCCAGCGGATACCAACGTAAATAACTAGAAGGGTCGCGGCGATGATGGCCGCCCCCCAGCCGAACCAGTCCAGAACATTGAGAATGGTATCCACTGCATCGGCAAAAAGTACTCCGAGGCCTACCCCGGTGGTCGCCCATAGTGCTGCCCCGACGGCATCGTAAATAATGAAACTGATGAGAGTCACGCCCGTCGCGCCGGCGACAGGTATTGCGAGGGTCGATAGACCCGGAATGAATTTGGATACGGCCAGGACACGAACGCCGAACCTTCCGAACAGCTCCTCGCTCCGGCTCACACAGGTGTCCCGTGAGATGGAGAGGTTACATAGGAATCCGAGGACGCGGCTCCCGTATCGCCGTCCCAGCCAGAACCATAGCAAGTCACCGGACAGGGCTGATGTTGCTGCAACTAGAACTACATTGACCAGGGACAGTTTCATCACCCACACGTTGCTGTCGACGCCCATCGACGCGGTGATTGCCCCCGTGAGGATCAGTGTCGGCATCGCGGGAATCGGCAGGCCGAGAGACGCGAGCAGTACGTTCAGAAAAACCAGCGGAAAGCCGTACTCGACGATCAATTCTCGAAGCATGGATTGGACTCAGGGAAAAGACACATGACTTGCGGGCGCCGTTTCAACATGACGGCCTCGAACACCTAACGCTGCCTCACCTCAGGGCTGGCCAAGCTCGACCGCTTCGACCTGATCATCCTGGACGACCTGTCACTTCGAAGGTCGATTACGACGCGACGGTGGGTATTCATCCAACACTCGCCGAAGAGTTCGTCACGCAGCGCAATCCGCGACGACCAACTATCTAATCGATTCTGACCGCGAAAAGGACGACGTTTACTAACAAATCGCTCTTTGCCGCATAGTTGGAACAGTCCGCTACGAATCCGTGCGTAACTGGTGCGACCGGTCCGGCGCGCAGTTTGCGCGTCGTGCAAAAGCCGCGCGCATGCACCGGACTATTTAACTGGGGTGGTCAGGGGCTTGTCGTCGGTATCCACCACGAATACCGCGAGCAGTTTCGCGGGCTTCGTCTTGCTCGCATTGCGGCTAACACGGTGAATCGCACCGGGCTCCTCATCAAAGCTTTCACCAGCGTGATAGACCCGCTTCGGACCGTCGTTCACTTGTGACTCAATCGCGCCCGAGACAACATAGGCATAGATGAAGGCCGACTTTGCATGCTTGTATGGCGGCGATGCTCCGCCGGGGGCATAGTCAACGACCACGGCGGTCAATGACTTGCCGGGAATGTTGGGAATAGCGTGATCAGCGTTCGGCGTGACCGTTTCGCCGAAGCCTTGCGCCACGGCCGGCAACGCGGCGGTGAACGCAACGGCTGCAAAGGCAGCGCCGATGACAGATCGAATGTTCATGAACATGTTTCTCCTTTAGGCCTATGTATTGTTGTTTCCCGCTGGGTGACAGGAAAGGACCAGGAATGAACATTTTTTTATGTACCATGATTGGATGAGTACGCCACTGGAAATCAAACTCGAGCTTCCAGATCGGCGCGCTCCCGCATGAAACGTTACCTACCAGGGTTTTCACTTAAGTTCGCTCCGTCTCGCTGGAGTTCCAGTTCGCCTCGCGAATCGGGGTAACTGACGGCAGCGCTGGTTTCGGCGCGAAGAGCGAAGGACAACTTGTATAGAAGAAACGTACCCGTTCCATCTGGTCGCGATGTGGTTCGAATTCGTCTTATGACTCAGCAGCCCCAGGCAATTCATCCGATCCTTGACCGGCTTCTGGCCACGCTCGACATCGGCGTAGCCAAGTTCACGCTCTGCCACATACTGATGCCGCCCCGGGTGTCTTCTACCGGATCGAAAGCGCGAATTCGTCGGCGGCAAATACGATCAGCGTTTGCTGCCCGGTTCGAAAGTGCATTTGGCCAACCACCAAATGCCCATGCTGAACGTTGTAAGGCTTCGCAAAGCGAGCGAGCTTCCGGCAACCAGCACGCCACAAGTTTCCGAAGTGGCCAGGGCAGTAGGGTTCTCGAGCCGAAGCGACTTCTCACAGGCGTTCGGAAAGTTGCACGGCATGGACCCGACCGCATTCCGGTATTGGTCAAGGTCGAAAACCACGCTGAGCCGATTCGCCAGCACGGAGTGATTTCCATGAAAGACGTCTTGAGCGATATCCTGGACACCATCGAGTTGAAAGGCGCCCTCTATTTTCGCACCGACTTTTCGCCCCCATTTGCGATCGGGGTGCCGGCTTATGGCAAGGCCGCCCGGTTCCACCTTGCGGTTCAGGGCTGTTGCCACGTGACGGTGTCAGGTGGTGTGGAAGTGCTGCTGCAACCGGGCGATCTCATACTTGTTCCCTATGGCAGCGCGCATGTGCTGTCCGACGTGACCGGACGCGACCCAGTCCCGCTCGAGAACATCGTGGCCAACACAGGCTATACGGGCGAAGGCACGTTCGTCATCGGCTCGGGGGATCCAACGGCTTCCACCCAATTGGTCTGCGGTCACTTCACATTCGCCGAAGGCGCGGATCATCCGTTGCTGCATGTACTGCCGAAAACGCTTCACCTTACCGCGGAGGACAGAGCGCGTCAGCCGATACTCGATGACGTATTGCGACTCGTCGTGCGTCGAATTTTCCAGGACACTCCCGGCACGTCTGCTTCGATCAGCCGCTTGTCCGAGGTGTTGTATATCGAGGTGCTGCGCGCCGGGATCGACCGCGCGCCGGAACTACAACGCATATTCTCGGCGGTCAACGATCCGCAAATCGGCAAAGCGCTGAGCCTCATCCACCAACGGCTCGATCACGATTGGACAGTCGACAGTCTCGCCTCGGAGATCGGCATGTCGCGCAGCCGGTTTGCTGAACGCTTTCGTGAACTCGTGGGCTCAGGGCCCATGGGCTACCTGACCGATTGGCGCTTGCAAAAGGCACGACTGCTACTCGGGCAGCCGCGGGCTTCCGTAAAAGAAGTCGCGTACCTGACGGGGTACAGATCGCCCACCGCGTTCAGCCGTGCTTATGCGCAGAAATTCGGACACCCACCTAAGGACAGCCGCCCGTGACCGAGGCGTGGAGACATTGCAGATCGTCACAGTCTTGCGATAGAACGTCCCGGATTGCCGGTCAACCCGCCGACATCGCATGAGGCCTTTACGGCGAACTCACGCCGTCAAAGGAGCTTACTCAAGCAACGTATCCCTTTTTTTCAACGCCTGGAATTCGCCGGCCGCAACCCAAAACCTGCTTGCAGCAGTCATGCAGCAAATGGGAGGCGTGTCCAATATCCATGGCTGCCATGGTCCGGTCAGGAGCCGCACTTGAGGGCTGTCCCGGTTTTGCTGGCGCACTGGGAAAACGTGGCTTGTCGGCCGCCCTGCGCGAGCAGGCCGCGCTCGCGGTCTGCTCGCGCAAACGCCTACGACTTATTGCGGTCCCGTGCATGCGGCTGTTCGTCGTCGCGCAGGGCTCTCCGCCGAAGAAGCTCATCGCAACCTCTCCGAATCGTCGAAAAGCGCGGCCGGGTCAGTGACTCGAGTCTTTCTGCGTTCCGCGCCACCGGCAGTGCGACGGTCATCAGCAGGATGATCTCGCCCATCAGCGGCCACTTTGCCCAGTACAGAATCGGCGACGCACTCTCCACGTTATCTCCTGTCTCCATATCTACAAGGCCCGCGTGTAATCGAGGGGCTGCAAGCGCATGGTATGGATGCCCCGGTTCCATGCGGTCTTGATTTGGTTTCAATCCGTCCGATCATCCCCCCGCGCGCGAATCGCCGGCGTCGTATAAGTTGCCTCCCTCGAGAGATCTTGCAGATCGTCCCAAACTCGCCATAGATCGTCCCGGTTTGATCGCGCGATATTGCCGGGCAACCTCTGTTCAACGCATCATGGCTCCGTGTTAAGTGATCGATTTGCAGCACACGACGCGAATCATCCTTGCCGCCCCGGACCTTACATTCCAGGCTTTCAAAAGATTATTTTCTTGAGGATGCAACACAATGTTAAACATCAAGACCATGCTCGTGGCTGCTGCGACGCTGATTTTTGTCGCCGGCGTTGCCCGTGCCCAGGAGGGCCTCAACGACCTTCAGATTGCACACGCGGCCTACACGGCCGACAAGGTCGATATCGAGTACGCACAAATCGCACTCGCCAAAACGAAGAACCCGGAGGTGCGCCGCTTCGCCGAACTAATGATCAGGGACCATACCGCTGTGAATCAGGGCGCCGCCGCGCTGCTCACAAAACTGCGCGTTCAACCCGAGGACAATGCGTTCAGCCAGACGTTGATCTCCGGAGCGACGGTCAAAAAGGCGCAACTGCAAGCGCTTGACGGCGCGGCGTTCGACCGCGCCTACGCCGCCAACGAGCTTGCCTACCATCATCAGGTGAACACGATCCTTGGCGAGACATGGATCCCGACCGTCCAGAACACTGACCTCAAAGCATTTCTGACTCAGGCGCTCGCCACGTTCCGCGTCCACGAAGAACATGCAAGCCACATGGTCACTTCATTGAAGTAGTGATGCTAGGGTCGCGAGTTAGAAATTCGCTTATATACCCCGTTTGAAGGCCTCGATCGGTACAGAGACACTCTAGGTATCGCGGGAAGATGGTGCGGTAAAAAGCAGCGTCAGATTTGCACTGCTAAGTAAAATTCGCGCCAACGAGTCATACGTTGTGAGGAGGCGATGATGAATTCAGCAGGTGGAAATCTACGTTTGCTAGTTGACAAATGGCTTGGGCCGACTCCAGAAGGTCCGTTGAAGGTGATGGGGTTCGGGCGGCTACCTTCGAGTCAGCGACGTTATGTTTGCGTCGAGACATTAAGGCCCACGGGCGTGCTGACAATTTACTTCTTCCTCCACGATGACGGCAGATGGTGTGTGTTTCCGCCTGCATCGAAACGTCCGGCGATGGCCGCGTTACGGTTTGCAGCCTGATAGCGAAGGCCAGTGGCGGAAGGCGTCCAACATCTATCGTTAGCAATCGAATTTTCAAGTCACCACACGAGATCAGGAAGACGTATATGTTGAACAGACGCCGGTTCTTGCTGACGCTGGCGGTCGGAGCGTGTGCTTCGCCGCTACGCGCCCAAACGCCCACTCGATTGACTCACCAGGTGAAGATCACGAACTTCGCCTTTGAGCCAGCGCTACTCGAAGTCCGCGCGGGCGACATCGTCGAATGGACCAATCAGGATTTGGTCCCGCATACGGCAACAGCGAATGACCACAGCTGGGACACCGGGTCGCTGGAAAACGGCGTGACGAGTCGCATTGTGATGAGGGCTCCTGGCGCGTTTGCGTACCGCTGCGAGTTCCATCCGCATATGGAGGGCGTGGTTACCGTTGAGTAATAGGTCGTCACAAACGTGTGGACCGAAGAAATGGACCATCCGTTTTCAATCAGGACCTTTGTGACTGTTTCGCATCTCGCTTTCAGCCGGTGCACATCCAGCCATGGTACATAAAAAACTGTTCATTTCTGGTTCTTACTTGTGGCCCAGAGCGCGGCCACAATGCGGGCTCTAAGGAGAAACATGCCAATGAACACTCAAAGTCGGCTTTCATCGATGCCTATGTTGTCTCGGGCGCCATTGAGTCACAAGTAAACGATGGCATGAAGCGGATCTACCATGCCGGCGAAAGTTTCTTCGATGAACGGAGTCCGTTCATCGTGTGAGGCGTTATGCGAGCAAGACCCGGCCCGCGAAACTGCTGGCGGGGTTCGTGGTTGATTCCAACGAGGAGCCCCTGACCAAACTGGTCAAGTAGATCAGGCACCCGAAGCAAAGGAGGAACGTCGCCCAATACCTTGAGCGGAGGCAGGTCCGCAGAGCGCGAAAGCGCTCTTATCCCTAAATTTATCCCTATATATAGGATGCCTTATGAACAATGGAGCCACTATGACCAACGCCGTCATCGAATGTATTCTGAGCCGAAGCGCCGCGAAGTACTACGACCCTGCCGCCACCTTGAACGACGACCAAATCCGCGAACTGGTGCGAATCGGCACTTCCGCGCCGACGTCCTTCCATTTGCAGAACTGGCGCTTCATCGCTGTGCGCACGCCTGAAGCGAAGGCGCGGCTCAGTCCGATCGCCTGGAATCAGCCTGCAATCACCGATGCTGCCGTTACCTTCATCGTCTGTGGCCAGTTGGCCGATTCCAGCGTAATACCAGAACGCCTGGCACCGCTGGTGGAAGCGGGCGTCATGCCGGCAAAGATGGTGCCGGAATGGGAAATCCCCGCACGCGATCTGTACATGGAGTACCCGCAGCGCCAGCGCGACGAGGCAGTACGCACCGGCACCTTCGGCGCGGCGGCAATGATCTATGCGGCCCGCTCGCTGGGCCTGGGTTCGACGCCGATGATCGGTTTCGATGCCGAAGCCGTGCACCGCGAATTCGGACTGGCCGAGGACGAAGTACCCGTCATGCTGTTGTCCGTAGGGGCAGAGCGTCCGGGAAACTGGTCGCAGAAGCCGCGCCGTCCGGTGGCCGATGTGCTGGATTTGGTATAGGTGCGTCGCGGCGACAGTGACCGCGCCAAACGACTAAGCGGCCGCCAAGTGAGAGGCGACTACAAGCCGCATCCCGCCTGAAGGGCTGATCAGCTTCGACCCAGGACATGGGCACGAAGTAAATCGAGGGATGGTTCCCACACGGACTTCCCTCTACTAGTGAAACCAGTGAATTACGGAGATTACGATGGCACGATCTACTGCTCTCAAGCCGGACCAGGTACCGGCCGATTCGAAACAGACTCTCGATGCGTTCACCAAGAACATCGGGTTCACTCCAAATATGATGGCGACCTTCGCGCAGAGCCCGGTCGCGTTCAACTCATGGGCCACCCTGCTCGGCTCCTTGAGCAAGGTGCTTGACGTGAAGACGCGTGACAGCATCGGCCTTGCTGTCTCCGAAGTGAACGGCTGCAACTACTGCCTGACGGTTCACAGCTTTACGGCCGAGCATATGGCCAAGCTGCCGGCCGATGAAATCATTCTCGCTCGGAAGGGCCATGCCACCGACCCGAAGCGGGCCGCCGCCGTCCGGTTTGCACGCAAAGTCATCGAGACCGGCGGAAAGGTCAGTGACGCCGACCTGAAAGCGGTCCGCGATGCGGGCTACACGGATGCGAACGTCACGGAGATCGTCGCGCTGGTGGCCATGTACTCACTGACGAACTATTTCAATAACGTGTTCGATCCCGAGAAGGACTTTCCCGCTGTTACGCCGGCTGGCTCGATCTGAACTCGATCCAGTGAGTTCAACCATCTCCTGGGGTTCCAGGAGGTTTGATGTGATGCAGGCCTAACGCCAAAGCCCGGATGCACCCATGAACGATTTTTGGGAGCGTGTCCGGGCATATGATCGCCATCACCGAGATCGGTCACGAGCAGGCCGGTGCGCTCAGAGAAACGACACCGTGAGCTGCTCGTCAACGCTGCGGTTTTTGCGCATCGCTCTCGGCTAACGACAGTAAGGTACCTATTGCATTGGATGAAAGGCACGAACGCCCGGACAGCCACAAGTAGTTAAACCCTGGGAGATCCTCAGCACTTACAACGGCGGCTCACCGCCGGAGGGCCGACGTAGAGTTGAATTCAAAACCACGGATGGAATCACCGAGGACGGAGAAAGTGACACTCAATCATCCAATTTTTACGCGCTGGCCGGCGCAGTACCCCGATAGGCTCCAGCTCTTTTCCCTGCCGACGCCTAACGGAGTGAAGGTCGGCATCATGCTGGAGGAGACGGGCCTTGCCTATGAGCCGCATCGCATCGACATCACGGCAAACGAGAACCACGATCGCGCCTTTCTCGCGCTCAACCCCAATGGCAAGATTCCTGCGATCTACGATCCCGACGGGCCGAGCGGCGGGCCGCTGGCGTTGTTTGAATCGGGATCGATTCTGATCTATCTCGCCGACAAGACCGGGCAGTTCCTCTCGACCGATCCCAACACACGCTACGAAACGATCCAGTGGCTGATGTGGCAGATGGGCGGTGTCGGGCCGATGTTCGGCCAGGTTGGCTTCTTCAACAAATTCGCCGGCAAGCACTATGCGGACAAGCGGCCGCGCGACCGATACGTGAGTGAGTCGGCGCGGCTGCTCGGCGTGCTCGACTCGCGGCTGGCGATCCGCGATTGGGTAATGGACGACGGCTACAGCATCGCCGACATCTCGCTGCTCGGCTGGGTGCGTAACCTGATCGGCTTCTATGAGGCGCGCGAGATCGTTGGTTTCGACCGATTCACGCATGTCCAGCGCTGGTTCGGCCGCGCTCTCACGCGGCCGGCGGTGCAGCGCGGGCTGAAGGTGACAGCGGCTTAGAACGGATGCCGCCAGCAGACATGTTTGGCTGTTCAGACGTGAATCCTTTCCTATCCACCGCATGGTCGACCCAAAGGAGCGCGTTCACTGTACGCGGGGTCTTGAATGGGCGTGTGAGAAGGAATGCGCGGTATGCGTCGGCAAGTGTGCCGAATGTCGATCGAATCACCGGCGAGTGATCGATGCAGCGCGATGAAATTCCGGCTCATGGAGTGAGAATCGCGCCGACGAACATACGTCTATCGACGTCGGCGTCATCGTAGCTTTCCAGAGCGACTGCCCCGATGGGCAGAATACTTCTGAAAAGGTAAGTCTATGACCTGTCGAATTGAGGACAATATCGATCGCGGAAGCGGTCCCGCTGCAGCCAGGACATCTGAGCCTGTCGTTGCCGACCCGATCCCCGCTCGCATTTCTATTGAGCGCCTGTCGTCGGAAGCGGTGAGCGTATGTTGGAGCGACGCGAGGTTGGGCCGTTGCTCTGAACAGATATGGCGACTGGGACGTGCGCGTATCGATTCGTATTGCCTGTTGACGGGCAGACGGATTCGATATGGCGACAAAGTCTTTCGACCTCGGACGCAGCGAGGCTATCCCTCTCCCGAATACAACCGGATGATCCTTGCTTGTGTCCTGAATGATTTTTTCTGCAACGACGTGTCGGCTCGACAGGCATTAGGCGCGGCCTAGCGTTGCTCAACCAGACGAAAGGATACAGTGACTTGCGTTGTGTTCCCGCGCCATGACGGCTTCGGCTGACGGCCCGGAACCGCTGCCACCGGAAACCATTGGCACGCGGCAAAGCGCCTCCTTTACCGATGAAACTGGCTATCTGGCGCGCAGGTCAAATGCACGAAACAGCTCCGTCACCAGACGCTGCGCCTGGGCCTGATTGCTGATGTTCGTGAATCCCATCAACAGACCGCGAGGCCCGGGAGAGCCGTTGCGCCATGTCGTCAGCGCACGCACGGCGAAGCCTGCGTCGTGTGCCCGGCCGGCGAGAGCGACGTCGTCGAGATCTTCGCGCACGTCGACCAGCAGATGCATGCCGCCGTCCTGCAAATGAACGACAAAGCCATCTTCCGCATAAGGCGCGAGCGATTCGGCGAGCATCGCGCGCCGCCGTGCGTAAAGCGTCCGCATTCGGTTGATATGCCGGGCAAAGTGGCCTTCGGCGATGAAATCGGCTACCACCGCCTGCATGAGTTCGGGACAACCGCCATGCACGGTACGCCGGCACGCCAGTTCGAATTGCGGCGCGAGGTTCGGCGCGACAACCACATATGACAGCCGAAGTCCCGGGAACAACACCTTGCTGAGCGACCCGCAATATATGACGCGACCGCCTGCGTCCATGCTTTGCAACGCGGGCAGCGGATGGCCGCGATAACGATACTCACTGTCATAGTCGTCCTCGACGATCCATGCATCGTGCGCACCAGCCCAGTCGAGAAGTTCGACGCGCCGTTGCTGCGACAAGGCAACACCCGTTGGACTCTGATGCGATGGCGTCACCACAGCAAGCCTTGCGTTCTTGAATCGCATTCTCCCAAAACCGACGTCGAGGCCATGTTCGTCTACGGGCACGTCGCAGACTCGCAGGCCGGTGCGCTTTAGTGTTTGTGCGGTGGGCGGATAGCCCGGACTTTCGATCCACGCGCTTTCGCGTGCCAGCCCGAGTGCGTCGATGATTAACGCAAGGCTCGCGGTGTAGGCCGGGACGACAAAGACCTGCGAGGCGTGCGCGTCGATTCCGCGAGAGCGGTGCAGATAGGCCGCCAGCGCCTCGCGCAACGGCATGTATCCCGCTGGCGGTGGCTTGTTCAGCGATCCCACCTTGCGCGCCTGCCGCGTCATTAGCCTCGCCCAGAGCTTCCTCGGAAATTCGTCGAGCGCAGGCAGGCCCATCTGCAACGGCGCGGGATTGCCGCCTTCCAGGTCGATGATCGCTTCGGGCGCTGACAATAGCCGTGCGGCGACGGGCGCGTTCTTCGCGCGAGCGGGCCTGGCGGGGGGCGTGTCCTCCGAAACAAACGTCCCCGCGTTACCTCGGGCAACGAGGTAGCCCTCTCCGAGCAGGCGGTCGTAGGCGACTTGCACCGTGCCGCGTGCGACACCAAGCTCGGTGGCCAGCGCTCGCAACGACGACACCTTCTGGCCGGGACTCAGTTGTCCCTGTTCGATCATCGAGCGAAAGCGCGCATAGATCTGCGAGTGAATGGGCGCCGCCGTGCGGGTCATTAGCTGGGTCATGGCCTAGTTCAATGCAAAGAAAATGTCCCTGTCAGCTATCTCACGGAACGACGAGACTTAAGCCTACACCAACCCTCGTTCAGCGGCATCATGACAGACACCCCGATTCTCCGACATGCTGAAACAGACGCCGAAGTGATGGCATGTTTCGGCATCATGCAGCAATTGCGTCCGCATTTACAATCATCTGAAGATTTTCTCGCCCGTGTCGCGTTGCAACGCGCTCAAGGTTATCGGCTGCTCGCAATATGGGACGGCAACAAGCCTGTGGCGCTCGCCGGCTACCGACGCATCGACAACTTGATTCACGGCCGTTTCATCTACGTCGACGATCTAATCACGGACGCAGCAGCGCGCGGCCAAGGACACGGCGCGTGCTTGCTGGACGAATTGCGCACGCTTGGCCGCGCGGACAACTGCAACCGGATCGTGCTCGACACCGCGCTCGCCAATGCACTGGCGCAACGTTTCTATTTCCGATTTGGCTTGCTGGCCAGCGGTCTTCACTTCAGCATGGGTCTGCAATGAACAGTCTCAAGTTGCTGCAGCTCGATTGCAGCCCACGGCGCGAGAACTCGACGAGCCGGCATTTTATCCATCATTTGCTGCCCGCGATGGCTGAGCGTCTCGGGCGAGACATCCAGGTCAACCGGCGCGACCTTGGCGCGGAGCCGCTGCCGCCGATAACGGCCGAGTACGCGGAGTCGCTGGTGTTGCCTATTGCCGAGGCGAAGGCGCGGTTCGGTGCGGCACTCGCTCTTTCAGACCATTTGATTCAGGAACTCGATAGCGCTGACATGCTCTGGATCTCGGCGCCCGTACACAACTTCACGGTGCCCGCCGTGCTCAAGAACTGGATCGATCTCATCATTCGTCGTGACGTGACATTCAAGATGACTGAGAACGGCAAGGTCGGCCTGTTGGCAGACCGGCCAACATTCATCGCGGTGACCTCGGGCGGCGCCATGTTTCGTGAGCCTGCGATACAGCCTGACTTCTTTCGTCCTTATCTGAAAGCGGCGCTCGGCGTGATCGGACTTAAGGACATCACGTTCATGCACGCCACGGGCCTCGCATTTGCGGACGAACCACTTTCCATCGTGGAGACGGAGGCGAGGCAGTGGCTACGCGATGCGTTTTTCAGACAAACTGTCCCCTCCGACGTTTAACCCACATCGGCTCGGGAGAGCTTGGCGCGCCTTGCCGCAGCCCGTTACGGCGATTTCATCTCAGCGTCGATCAGCGACGTATCGCATGAGTCGGGTAGCAATGTGATGGCGGGCGGCATCGTACGTGCCGTCCGCCATCGCTCGTCCCCGCGCCGCAAAGCGGATATCGGAGCGGCACAGACGGAACGGACTGGCGTAGGGCGTAGACCGATTAGTTCCCCGTGCCCGGACGACGCCTGAAAGCGGTCGGATCCATGCCGTGCATCGCATGGAACGCCTGCGAGAAGTTGCTTCGACTCGTGAATCCGACCATCCTCGCGACCTCAGCGACCGGGCGCGTGGTCGTCGCCAGCAATTCGGCTGCTTTTCGTAGCCGCACGAGCTTCAACATGCTCATCGGCGGCTGCCCGAATGCCTTCATGAACTGGGCGGCAAATGCGGAGCGGCTCATGCCGGCGATATCGGCTAACCGCTCCACGGTCCACGGCGACGACGGGCGCTCAAAGATTGCTTCGAGCGCCCCGGCGAGCCGCTTGTCGGCAAAGCCTGTCGCCCAAGGCAGCTCGACTCCCCCAGCGTCGATCTGCCGCCGCATCACCATGATCAAGCACTGCTTGAGCAGTGCTTCCACCAGTGCACGCGAGCCGAGCCCCGGCTGCGCGCATTCTGCCAGCAGCATGATGAACTGGTTCTTCAAACCCGTCTGCCCGTCGAACTGTGCGACCAGCGGCCGACGCATCGCGCTGAATGGATCCGTGCCGTGATTTGTGTCGAGCTTCAATTCACCGCATGCCGTGGCGATGCCGGCCGCGCCTTCACCCGCCTGGATTGTCGGCACTGTTTCTCGCGACGGCCAGTCTGTGAGACGTCCGTGGTGCGTTTCATTGCTGGGCGACGGGCGGCCGCTTTCGATCGCGTAAGCGATGCCCGGCGGCAACAGCACAAAACTGTGCGAGCTCAGCGCGACGCGCTCGCCCGTTTGCGTCACGAGTGCGCCTCTGCCTTCCATGCAGTAGTGAAGGCTTGCCGTTGCGCAGGCGTCGAAGCGGGCGCTCCAGCCGTCGCGAATGTCGCACAGGGTGAAATTCGCCACGCCGATGTCCAGCGCGGCAAGGAAGCGTTCGAGGACGGGAAGCTCAAAGATAACGCGACTAGTCATGGACGAATTCGAACCAGAATCGAGACCAAATGGAACGGGCACCTCTCTACTATAAGCATGCAGGCCATTGATTACAGGAGAATCCCATGTTCGATATGAAGCATCTTAGCCGACTCAAGAAGCTGGACGAAAACGCACCGGAAGCGATGAAAAGCTTCTGGGCATTTGACAAGGCGGTCTTTGAAGAAGGCGCGTTGAGCGTGCAGCAGAAGCAGCTTCTTGCCGTCGCTGTCGCACTGACGACGCAGTGTCCCTACTGCATTGAACTGCACACAAAAGCTGCGCGCGACGCAGGCGCCAGCGACGCGCAACTGTCGGAGACCGCGCTCGTGGCGGCGGCCATTCGTGCGGGCGGCGCCATCACGCACGCTTCACATCTGTTCCGGGGTTAAGCTCGGTCGAGAGTCCGATCTGGATCGGGCTCTCAAACTTACATGTTCGGGCGGGCGTTGTTACTGTGGGTCCGGAGCGCAGCCACAATACAAAGTTCATCAGGATTACAAATCGACACGCAGGGCCGAAAACTCACGAACGCGTCGTTCGAAGCGCAAACCCGCCAGGTGCTGGCGGATCTCGTGGTGGCGCTGGGTGGTGCGGACAACAGCATCGTGCAACTGATGCAGGTTCGGGACTATCTCGCAGTAAGCGAGCATAGTTTCAAGCCGATCACTGTAGGCGATGAATGTGTTTTTCACACACTCTCGCCGATTTGTGCACGTAGCTCATTCGTCGGGTTCTGGCCCATACGGGGAATAGCTGGGGCACAGACGCAGGCACCGACGGGATGAGAGCCGGCGGGGCAGCAGCACCTGGATGCACCGGCGGCAGCAGTTACAGCGTCCCGGCGCGGTCCAGCGGCTGAGGGGAGGGTGGAGACATGCCCGTGATAAGGGGCGTTATCGCGGCTCACCGGCCATATGAGGTCGCAGAATTGTCAGAGTGTCAACCTCACGAAACCCGTGACGGATCCTTTGCCGCTGCGCGTTCCCGGCTAAGTTGACACCCTCCGACCAGGAGAAAACCTCATGGTGAACTGCGTCAGCGCGAGCAGCCGTAGCAGGCGCCGTTCGTGCGTTTCACCTAATTAGTATATCGAATTATTCCTTGTTGTTTTACGAAGCACGCCACTCGCATGGCCCGCGTCACCTACGGCGCAGGCTCAGTCATCGAGCGACTCGTGGACCGCTTCGGCCCCTTGTTTCCAGTAGCTGGCCGCGCGAATGCGCGATTTGTCGACGCCGCGCTCCGTGCACAGGTGATAACGCACCGCGCGCATCGTCGCGGATTCGCCCGCG
>DASVNP010000092.1:0-6351 GCA_036383775.1 Paraburkholderia sp.
GCCGATGAGCACCATCCACCTCACCAACGGCGATGTCGCCGCCGAATCACTGCGCGCCGCGCTAGCCGAGGCGAACCGCGACGATCGCGTGCAAGCACTGCGCGACGATCTGGCGGTCGGTCCATTGCGGGGCATCGACGACGGACCCGACGTGCGAGCAGAGTTCTGGGACCGGGTCAGCCCGGACACGAAGCGCGATTTTCTTCGAGAATTTCGCGAGCAGGCAGCGGCGCTGGAGAACATCGCGCGGGGCGACGCGAATCTGGTGGTCTGGCACGGCGAAAGTGCGGCCGATCAATTGATGCTGCGCCGCGTGTGCTACTACCTGCGCAACAGCCCACAACGGCTGAATGAAGTGCGCCTGTCGATTCGCGACCTCACCGATCCGGGCGCGTGGGCGCACAGCCGCAAAGATCGCGCGACGTCCGTTGGCATGTTCGCGCCGACTGTCCTGCAAGGGCGTCTGCACGACGCGGCGCCGATTTCGGTTCTGCGCATCAGCCGGCTCGCGCTCGAATGGCAGGAAGCCAAGCACGCGAACGGCGAGACGCGCCGCTGGCGAGACAACACTTTCACGAGCGGCAACTTCGCCGATCTGGACGCGTTGATTCTCGAGCACGCCACAGGCGACTGGCAGCCCGCCGCGCGCGTTGCAGCTGAACTGATGACCGCCGAACTCTGTTATCTGGTGAGCGACAGCATCGTGCTGTGGCGCTTGCGCGAACTGGCCGCGACCCGTCGTATCAAGCTGCGTGGCGACGCGAGCACATGGCGCACGCTGGAGCTGTCTGCGGCGCTCGCCCCCTGTCCACACTAATAAAATAGACGACCATGGCCCGCACCCGAGCCCCCGACCACGAAACCCAACGCGACCAGATTCTCGAACTCGCCGCGGAGAAATTCGCCCAGACCAGCTACCCGAGCACCTCGATGGCCGATCTCGCGGCCGCGAGCGGCACCTCGAAAGCGCGCCTGTATCACTATTACGCGAGCAAAGAAGCGATCCTGTTCGATCTGCTGGACCGCTACACAAAGCGGCTGATGCTGATCATCGCGGAGGTGGAAGGCGCGAGCCAACGCCGCGGGCTGTCCGAGCGGGACACTTTCGCCGAGCTGATCCGGGCGTTTCTATCCGAGTATGAGACGTCGCACAGCCGGCACGTCGCGCTCCTGAACGACGTGAAGTATCTGGTCGATACCCAGCGCGAGGTCATCCTCAACCGCCAGCGCGACGTTGTCGCCGCATTTGCGCGGCAACTGGCGCGCGCCTACCCGGAACGCGCCACCCGCGAAAACCAGACCGCGCTAACGATGATGGTGTTCGGCATGATCAACTGGACGTTCACCTGGCTCAAGCCCGACGGCCGGATGGGCTACCGGGAATTCGCCGAGCAGGTGGTCGATATGGTGGATCACGGACTGAGTTCTGCCCAAGGCTGATTGCGCACGGCAGCATTGTTCAGAGGAAACAATTGCCACGAGTCGTCCAGGCGCGACAACTTGTCACGAACGCTCGTTCAATTTATTTTCATTTAATAATCAATGCATTAAAAATAGGGCGCTAACTTTCTAGACAGCGCCCTCAGTTTTTGATACGGGTTTTCCCTAGTGCGGAATCAGCATATCCGCTAAAATCGTTTTTGCGGTGCACCATGCCGCTCGATTAAAAGGAGAACCCGACCATGAACTTGATTACACCCCGCGCCGCTGAGCCGATCATTGCACACGATCGTCCGTTGCAGCCAGGCGGTCGTGCGCCTGCTCTGGTCCGTGAGCTCACCACCATCGATCGCGAACGACTGCTGACCCACTTCCTCGCGCTCGGCGAAGACGACCGCCTTCTGCGCTTCGGCCAGGTCGTACCGAACCACGTCATTGAAAACTACGTCCGCGCGATCGATTTCACGCGCGATACGGTCTTTGGCGTGTTCGACAGCCAATTGCAACTCACCGGCGTCGGCCATCTGGCGTATCTGCCGGCCGAAGGCGACAAGCGCACCGCTGAATTCGGCGTGTCCGTGCTGGAAAGCGTCCGCGGGCAAGGTATTGGCTCAAAGCTCTTCGAGCGCGCCGCCATCCGCAGCCGCAATACGCATGTCACCACGCTTTACATGCATTGCCTGTCGCGCAATTCGACCATGATGCACATCGCGAAGAAGGCCGGCATGAAGATCGAATACGCGTACGGCGAAGCAGATGCCTATCTGACGCTGTCGCCAGCGGACCAGACGAGCATCATCGCCGAGATGTTGCAGGAGCAAGCCGCGGTGTTCGACTACGCACTCAAGCGCCAGGCACGTCAGGCGTCGAAGTTGTTTGAATCGTTTATGCCGGCAGCAGAGGCCGCTTAAGCGGTTTGCGCTTCGGAGAAGAACAAAGGGCGGCCTTCTGGCCGCCTTTTTTGTTTGTCCCGGCCCGGCGTTCACAAAATCGGCAACGCCGTTGTCTCCTTGAACTTCTCTAGCGAAAAGCTCGTCTTGACGTCGATGACAGAGGGATGGTGCAGCAACTGGTCTTGCACGAAGCGTGAAAAATGCGCCATATCCTCGACCTGCACACGCAGCAGGTAATCCATGTCCCCCGTCATCGCGTGACATGCGACCACTTCCGGCCACGTCTGCACTGCCGCGCGAAACAGATCGGCATGCGTCGTGTCGCCACGCGGACTGAGCCCCGGACCGCTGCGCTTCTCCAGCCGCACGTTGACATAGGCGAGCAGATCGAGCCCAAGCTTTTGCGCATCGAGTAACGCGACATAGCCGCGAATCACCCCACTCTCTTCCAGCCGACGGATACGCCGTAGACACGGGCTCGGCGACAGGTTGATCCGCTCGGCGATCTCCTGATTCGACAGTCTGCCATTCTCCTGAAGGATCGCCAGAATGCGCCTGTCGATGGCGTCTATCTCTATTTTGGCCATTTTCTGCCGTCTATTTGCGAAATTGAGCTAGAAAATAGCCCAAGTGTATCGGTGCGCGATTAAGTTCGCAAGTTTTCGTCGCCAACCGGCCTTTACACTTGCGTCATTCAGTCGCGCTAACTCGCACACCCCGCGCCGGCGCTCAATGGAGACAGACAATGCAGGTTTCAACTTGGGAAAACCCGGTCGGCACGGACGGCTTCGAATTCATCGAATACACCGCACCGGATCCGAAGGCGCTCGGCAAGCTGTTCGAGCAGATGGGCTTCACCGCCGTCGCCCGGCATCGTCACAAAGACGTAACGCTGTATCGCCAGGGTGAAATCAACTTCATCGTCAACGGGGAACAGGATTCGTTCGCCCAACGTTTCACGCGCCTGCATGGCCCGTCGATCTGCGCGATCGCGTTCCGTGTGCAGGACGCGGCGAAGGCTTACCAGCAGGCGCTGGAAAAAGGCGCCTGGGGCTTCGACAACAAGACCGGCCCGATGGAACTGAACATCCCGGCGATCAAGGGCATCGGCGACTCGCTGATCTATTTCGTCGACCGCTGGCGCGGCAAGAACGGTGCTGAGCCGGGCACGATCGGCAACATCGATATTTACGACGTCGACTTCGAACCGATTCCGGGCGCAAATCCCAACCCTGTCGGCCACGGTCTGACCTACATCGATCACCTGACGCACAACGTCCATCGCGGCCGCATGCAGGAATGGGCGGAGTTCTATGAGCGTCTGTTCAATTTCCGGGAAGTGCGTTACTTCGACATCGAAGGCAAGGTGACAGGCGTGAAGTCGAAGGCGATGACCTCGCCGTGCGGCAAAATCCGCATCCCGATCAATGAGGAAGGGTCAGACGTAGCCGGCCAGATCCAGGAATATCTGGACCAGTACCACGGCGAAGGCATCCAGCACATCGCGCTGGGCAGCAACGACATCTACCGCACGGTGGACGGTTTGCGCGCGGCGAACATCTCGCTGCTCGATACGATCGACACATACTATGAACTGGTCGATCGCCGCGTACCGAACCACGGCGAGCCGCTCGACGAATTGCGTAAGCGCAAGATTCTGATCGACGGCGCACCCGAGGACTTGCTGCTGCAGATCTTCACCGAAAATCAGATCGGGCCGATCTTCTTCGAGATCATCCAGCGCAAGGGCAATCAGGGATTCGGCGAGGGCAACTTCAAGGCGCTGTTCGAATCGATCGAACTGGATCAGATCCGCCGTGGCGTGGTTCAGGACAAGGCCTGACATCTAACGGCTGACAGTTCACGCTGAATCTGGGAGACATAAAAAAGGGCGAAGATCTTGCGATCCTCGCCCTTCGTCGTTTATGCCGTTCTCCGATGCTTGGACAACGGCCGATTTTCAAACAATGCGCCGCTTCAGCGATGCATCACGAATTCTGGTCTTCCTCGTCGGCCTTCGTGGATCGTGCAATGCGCTCCACCGCAATGCGTGCCGGCGCGACTTGCGCCGTGCTGGTGATCGCGTTCGACAGCGTCCCTGCGCTGTTCGAGCCTGTACTCGAGCGCACCGGCGCGCTCATGGCGAAGAATGCGGCCGAAACCATCAGGAAGGTCTGGATGTTTCTAGTGTTCATGCGTACTCCTTTTCTAACTGCCCTGCTGTCCTGAAGCTCCACCGAATGCGGAGCGTTGCGCAGACATTGCTCGCAGGTGGGGTGTTAGACAGACATTTCAACTACGGTTCCTCAGATTTGTAGTTTTTACAGCTTGTTACAGGAGGATTGCGCCGCAGGAAGTCGCCCGGCTTCCAGCGCAAGTCGAGCGCTGCAATGCCGCATTTCTGGTGCGCTGCGGCGGGTTTTCACCAGTGCTACCATCACTTAAAACACGTCAATATGGCGACCCCGGCCCCAAGCGTTCACAAGATGCCGCGGCCAAAAAAAGTTTTGGTGATCCCAAACTGGTTGGAGGAGTACACATAATGAATGCCCCGCTAGACGCAGGTCAGCGAGCCTCGCTCGAAGCCGCGCTATCTTCCGTCACGCTCGACGACAAATACACCCTCGAACGCGGCCGCGCGTATATGAGCGGCATCCAGGCGCTGGTCCGTCTGCCGATGCTGCAACAGGAACGCGACCGGGCAGCCGGGCTCAATACTGCCGGCTTCATCTCCGGTTACCGCGGATCGCCACTCGGCGGACTCGACCAATCCCTGTGGAAAGCGAAGCAGCATCTCGCCGCGCACCAGGTCGTGTTCCAGCCCGGCGTCAACGAAGACCTCGCGGCGACCTCCGTATGGGGTTCGCAGCAGGTCAATCTGTACCCGAGCGCCAAATACGATGGCGTGTTCTCGATGTGGTACGGCAAGGGCCCGGGCGTCGACCGCTCCGGTGACGTCTTCAAGCACGGTAATTCGGCCGGCTCGGCGCAACACGGCGGCGTTCTCGTGCTCGCCGGCGACGACCACGCCGCCAACTCCTCAACACTCGCGCATCAGTCGGAACACATCTTCAAGGCCTGCGGTCTGCCGGTGCTGTTTCCGTCGAACGTGCAGGAATATCTGGACTTCGGCCTGCACGGTTGGGCGATGAGCCGCTATTCCGGACTGTGGGTCGCGATGAAGTGCGTGACCGACGTGGTCGAATCGTCGGCTTCGGTCGATATCGATCCGCACCGCACGAAAATCATTCTGCCGGACGACTTCGCCATGCCCGAGGGCGGCCTGAACATCCGCTGGCCGGATCCGCCGCTGGTGCAGGAAGCGCGTCTGCTCGACTACAAGTGGTACGCGGCGCTCGCCTATGTACGCGCGAACAAACTGGACCGCGTCGAGATCGATTCGCCGCATGCCCGCTTCGGCATCATGACCGGCGGCAAGGCATACCTCGACGTGCGTCAGGCGCTGACCGATCTCGGTCTCGACGACGAAACCTGTTCGCGCATCGGGATCCGTCTGTACAAGGTCGGCTGTGTATGGCCGCTCGAGGCGCAAGGTGCGCAAGCCTTCGCACGCGGTCTCGATGAAATTCTGGTGGTGGAAGAAAAGCGCCAGATTCTCGAATACGCGATCAAGGAAGAACTGTACAACTGGCCCGATGCGCAGCGTCCGCGCGTGTTCGGCAAGTTCGACGAAAAGGACGGCGCGGGCGGCGAATGGTCCGTGCCGATGGGCAACTGGCTGCTGCCGGCCCACTACGAACTCTCGCCGGCGATTATCGCCAAGGCGATCGCCACGCGGCTCGACAAGTTCGATCTGCCGTCCGACGTGCGCGCGCGCATCGCCACGCGCGTCGCGGTGATCGAAGCGAAGGAAAAAGCGCTCGCCCGCCCGCGCGTTCAGGCGGAGCGCAAGCCGTGGTTCTGCTCCGGCTGTCCGCACAACACGTCGACCAACGTGCCCGAAGGCTCGCGCGCGATGGCGGGCATCGGCTGCCATTACATGACCGTGTGGATGGAC
>DASVNP010000093.1:0-2120 GCA_036383775.1 Paraburkholderia sp.
ACGTTGACACGAAAGCCACTGTACGTTAGCCCACCCAGAGCGCGTGGAAGACTGCATTGAAGCCGAACATCGTCCCACAGCGGATCGTGTTCCAACGCCTTAATTCCGGCCTGCCGAGTCCGGCTTCTGCCTGGCATTCACGTCTTCTTGCATTTTCTTGAGCAGAGCTGCCGTTTGCTCGGTTTGTCTTTTGACTTCGGATTGCGCAGCCGAGGTGTTTTTCCCCGCCTCGACCGCGGCGACCATATTGGATAAAACGGTCGCGTTAAACGCGGCAACACCCAGGACGATAGCAAGTACAGCACTAATGGCCGTGACAATAACGGTGGTCTTGAGTCCTTCGATGGCTGAACGGGTTTCCGTTCTTATTTCCGATAGCGCTGTTTCGATCCTCTCCATCCGCGCGTCCAAATGACGTGATCGTTCTTCCATCAATGCGGCAGAGGCGGCCAGCGCGGACTCGATTCGCGCCACGCGACCATCCATGCGGCTCTGGACGGCCTCTAGTTTTGCGTCAACGTAATCTCTGTCTGATGAAGCGGCCATGGGATTATGTTCGCGCGTGACTTCGGCACTGTCAACCGCAGCCCCAACGCGTCGCCCGCACACCTCTGATGGAGGTCAACGAACCAGGACAATTCGCTCGATATGATTGCCGACATCCATCGGGAGAGATGAATGCCCTCTTACTTGACCTGCCTCGTTGCCGTTGCCGTACTCATCGCCAGCGGTAACGCCGCCGCCCAGCGAAGCGCGGTCAGTATCTACACCGATATCTCTGGCAGGGCCTGCGAAAAGCACGTCGACGACAAATTGACAGGTGCCTACACGTTGGACTGCCGCGGAGTTCATGGTTTCCGCTTGCACGTCCTCGAAGACGATGAGCGCAGTTCGATCAGCATCGTCACGCCGGACAAACAAATCTTCCCCCTCAACTATTGGGACGTGGTAACCCAGGGATTTTCGACGTTGGGCGCCAAGGTCGAATGGCGCATTACGAGGGCAGATGGGGAAGCGGTACCAGTCGCGGTGATCGTTCGCGTCAACGCCCTCGACCAAAGCGATCCGGAGCATCCGAAACGAGTCCCCCTTCTCGCGGTCGCGAAAATAACCCGTAACGCGGCTTGTGTTACCGGGGTCATCGATGCCCTCGCCGCTGACGCAAACAAAGAAGCAAGACGATTCTCCGACGACCAGCGCCTAGCCTGCCTGCCGATCAAATCGGTGGCGAAGCCAGCAACAAAAGGATAACGTATGACTAAGCCATCAGCCGCATGCAAGCGGGCACTCGCCGATGCAACCGCCCTCTGTTCGACGCGAAGCCGGGCAGCCGACGGACTGATGGGCGACACCGCCCATCAAAAAAGGAAAAGCGACCACAACGACGGAAATGCGTTCGACCTGACCCATGACCCTGCGAACGGCGTCGATTGCAACTTCTTCTCGCAGCTCGCTCTTTTGGATTTTCGGGTGAGCTACGTGATCTGGAACAAGCAGATCTACAACATCGACATGGCCGCCGAGGGGTGGCGGCCTTACAACGGAAAGAACAGCCACACGCACCATATGCACGTTTCGGTGAAGGCTGCGCTTCGCGATATTGCTTCGCCTTGGCCTTGGGCATCGCTGGAATCATAAGACGTGCTAGCTCCCCTATGCCGCCCATCCAATTAACGCATTTGAAAGCAAGCCGACTCCTGCAAGCGTTTTATGCTCAAATAAACAGGTGTCTAAAAACAAAAAGCCCAACCGATAAAGGCTGGGCTTTCTGGTACTACCGTATTCTGGCTCCCCGACCTGGACTCGAACCAGGGACCTGCGGATGAACAGTCCGTCCCTCTACCGACTGAGCTATCAGGGAATTGAGGCCAGAATTATAGCCGCTCAAGTTCGATTTGCCCAGCCCAAAAAGCAACTATTTTCGCCGGCGCGCCAGGCCGCCAACCATTGCCAGCCCCGCCAGCAACATGCCGTAGGTGGCAGGCTCGGGCACCGCCGCAACGACCGAGACATCGTCCAGCGCGGCGCCGTAGTAGCTATTGTAGGGATCGCCCACAAAACTCAGCGTGCTGGTACCCGAGGTGGCGACAAAGCTGAAGCTCTGCCTGACCCAGCCCATG
>DASVNP010000094.1:0-56663 GCA_036383775.1 Paraburkholderia sp.
GGACATCCATCCCAACGAACTTGTTAAACTGCTTCACGACCTGCTCTCCTCAATTGCGGCTCTGAGCCTTCGGTTCTTCGGAGCCTCAAGCTTAACCCGCGTCGCTTGAGGTAGAGCAGGTCCAATACATTATGTCTAGCCGGTCGGTCCGTCAAGATCATGCCTGGCCTTTTCCATTTGAAGATTGGCGGCATTCTCAGATTGCTTGCAATCCCGATGGCAATGCTCGCACCGCCGGTCTCGCAAACTCTTTCAGCCGGTCAACGCGTCGATCCGGCCGCGAGCGCCCTCTGTTCCGCGCGAAACGGTTCTGGCTTTCAGTCACCCGACAAAGGACTTGTCCGGCCGATTCGGCCCCTTCCTGCTGATGGCACGCATAAGGAAAGTGCTATACAGCCCAGCTATCCGATAGATAGAATCCTGAAAAATTTTTGACTACCCATGAAGCTCCGCGTCCACAAACACACTGTCGCATGGCTTGGCCTCATCGCCATGTGGCTTGTCGTTTTCGCGCCGCTCGTGAGTCAGTTGCTCGTTGCGTCCCGCGCCGATGAGCCGGTCAGTGCCATTTGTTCGACAGTCAACAGTGACGGCCCCGCCGCACAGCATGCGTCTCCAGACAAGCTCGCGGTGTGTGGATACTGCGATCTCTTCACTCATCATGTCGCCGCTCCAGGCGTCCCTCCGGCCGGCATCGTTGCAACGCTATTGTTGACGGATGCGCAAGTATCGGCGCCGCCCCCGTTTGTCCCTCACGCCGCCGCGTTTCCCGCTGGCCGGCCTCGCGATCCTCCCGTTCTTTCCTAGTCGTCGCTCTAGCCGACCGCAGCGTCAGCCTGCTTCGTAACCAGGCCGTCGGCTGTCTATCGTCCCAGGAAAACACGCACGTCCTTCTACCCGAGGAGGGGGTGACGCGCGTCCGCATCGAGCGGAGAGGAAACCATGTCTACCAACCAGAACGCACTATTGCGCTGCACACTGCCTTTCGTTATGGCCGCAATCTTTCCCGCTGCGGCTCACGCATGCGCCACTTGCGGCTGCTCGTTGAGCACCGATGCAGCGATGGGCTATTCCGCCGCCCCGGGCTGGCGAATCAACATCGAATACGATTTCATCAACCAGAACCAGTTGCGCAGCGGTACCGGCTCAGTGCCGAACACGCAGCCCGCCAGTATCAACGACGCCGGTGGCAGCCAGGAGGTGGAGCGCCAGACGATCAATCGATACATCAATCTCGGGATCAGCTATAGCCCCAGTGCGAGCTGGAACTTCAGTGCAATCATTCCTTACATTTACCGTAGCCACACGACGTACGGCAACGCGACGACGGACCAGCTCACCCCCGACAACGTGAGCAGCGCAACCAGCAAGGGCCTGGGAGATATCAAGCTCATCGCAAGCTATCAGGGTTTTCTGCCAACGCACAATCTTGGATTGCAGTTGGGCGTCAAGTTACCGACAGGCCGGTACGGTGGTCAGAACGTCAGCACCGGCGCGACCACTGGACACAACCCGGTGTTCTTCTCGACCGGCCCTAATGCGGCCGCCGGCCAGGCGCTCGACACCAGCTTGCAGCCCGGCACCGGCAGCACGGACCTGATCGTCGGTGCCTACTATTACCAGCCGATCAGCCAGAACTTCGACGCGTTCATTAACGGCCAATTCCAGTCCGCGGTCGTGGAAAATCTCGATCATGACGGCGCCACATACCGCCCCGGAAATCTGGCCAGTATGAGCGTCGGCCTGCGCTACGAGGCGAATCCGAGGTGGGTTCCGCAGTTGCAGATCAACGTGACCCGCAAGAGCCACGACCAGGGTACGCTCGCGGATACGACCAACACAGCGGGAACGGTGGTTTATCTCAGCCCCGGCATCACCATCAATGTGTGGAAAAACCTGGAGGTGTATGGATTCGTGCAGCGCGCGATATACAGCAAGCTCGACGGTTATCAGTTGTTTCCACGCTGGACTGGCAACGTAGGGATGAGCTATGCGTTCTGACGTATCGCAAGCCTCACTGGCGCACGCGGACCCTGCATCCGCAATGTCGACTTCGCGGCGCGCGTGGTTGCGTGCCGTGCTTGCAGCGTCTCTAGGTGCGGGCGGGTTGGGCCGCCCCCTGGCGACCCGCGCGGCCACGCTGACCGTTGGTCAGCCTGCTCCGCCTCTGATCCTTCATACACTTGACGGCCGGAGCATAAACAGTGCTGATCTGCTCGGCAAAGTGATTATTCTGACGTTCTGGGCGACCTGGTGCGAGCCATGCCGTGACGAACTGCCTCTCTTGTCGGACTACGCCGCGCGCAACGCAGACCGGGGGCTGCAAGTACTTGGGTTCAGTCTGGATGGAGTGGACGATCTGTCCGCCGTACGTGAGGTTGCCGCTGGCTTGAGTTTTCCGGTAGGACTGCTGGGCAGCGCCTGGGCAGGCGACTATGGGCGCATGTGGCGCATTCCAGTGAGCTTCACGATCGGACGAGCGGGTCTCCTGGTGGACAACGGGTGGGACGACAAATATCCCGTTTGGACATCCGAACGCTTGCAACGCGTTGTCACGCCACTTCTGAGGCAATAGGTATGCAAATGTCCGATTCGAATGATGGTGACGGGCCGCTCGCGACCAATCCGGATGATGGGTATGGATCGAGAAGGAGCGTTCGCCTTCCCTGACAGCGGAGAGGTTGCCGCGGCCCAGATTCGTGGTTCTGCCAGCGACCGCTCCGGCATATGACTGGCGGACCGCCTCGATGGGATAAATGATCGCTGCACCCAAAAGCGGCCGAAGACGTGACGCCTGCTCCACAGGCCGAGCTGAGTGCGTTGAACCGCCTGTTCGGGTCGATAGGTTTCATGCGTATCGGTACGCCCTGTCGGCTGGCTACGCTTAGGGTGTGATTTTTTGCTGATTCTGGCGACGAGAAAAATCGATTCCAACAAGCCTTAGCGGCACGCCATAATTCAGACCATGGGGAGCAATAGCCCAGCCAGTGGACGGGCTATTCATGCAAATCGACATACTGTGCTGACATACAGCATTCTTGCGAGCGCCCCGAATCGCCACCGGACAAAGGTCATGATCTGCAAACCTGTACGGACTCTGTGGGCTGCCGCAGGGGTGACGGCGATTTTGTCGGCGTGCGTGCAAACGGGTCCAACGTACACCGTGCCGGCGCCGCCACAGGAGATCGGCCACGATACCGAGACGCAGTCCGACCGCGCTCTGTCGAAGGCCGTCCGGCAAGCGCTGGCTCAGGCGCCTGGTTTCAATGTGGCGGGTGTGTTCGTCCGTGCGCGCGACGGCGCGGTGTTCCTGAGCGGGACGGTGCATAGCGCCGATCAGATCCGTCAGGCTGAACAAATTGCGCGGACCGTCCCGGGGGTACTTGTCGTGTCGAACAAGCTGACACTGTGGCACGGCGGGAATGGCTAAGCGTTCGCGTGAACCCGTTGCGACGCGTTTGCGATCGCCCGCGCACCCGACGCGTGATTCGCGTCGGAGAGCACGAACGCGCGTCTTTAGAACATCGTGCGAAGTCCGACAGCCACACCGACCTGATTGGTCCGGCCAATGGTGTTGGTCGGAACGCCCTGGCCGTTGACCCCGCCCGGGTAGTCGGCGGAGAAGGCGCCGGTGCCGCGCGCGAAGTCCGTGATCCCATAGACTTCCGTGCGCTTCGTGAACGAGTACTCGGCGAGAACGCTAGCCGATTGGTTCACCCCCCGGCCAAGCGAGCCGTCGAGCAGTTCAGCATTGCGCGTCTGCCCGTAGTAGTAGGCGAAGGTGAACAGTAGCGGAGCGATGGCATGCCAGTTCGCACCGACGTAATAGGTGTTGTCGATGCGGTTGGGGCTGCCGCCCTTCAGTGTCGGCGCGCCAGATTGCTGCATGTAGCTGTCGGTCAAACCAGTCTTGTCTTGCCCTCGTAGCCAGCCGGCCAACAGGCGAATGTCTTGGGTGACCTGAAACGCGCCGCTGATGTGCAGGAAGTTGGTCTTGGCGCCATTGATTGCGCTGCCGACACTGGTGCCGACCGAAGACCCCGCCGCAGATGTCGGCACGGAGACCTGCTGGAAGCCTGCGTTGAGCATGGCAGGGCCGTACGTGTACGTCAGTTCCGCGGCATAGGTGGCGCCTAGCCCAAGCGCGCCCGGCTGATTGCTCAAGCCGTAAAGGGCCTCGACCGCGAGGCCATCGAAGCTGCCCTTGTACTTGATCGAGTTGTTGACTTCGAGGTAAGGGCCGATGCCGTTATACATCCAGCTGTTTTGCCAGTAGTTGCCAACGGTCAGCGGATCGAAGATATCGCCCAGGGTGTCGTAGGCCGGCGCATATTGCCGACCGAAGGTCAGCGAGCCCCACGTGTTGTTCGACAGGCCCACGAAAGCCTGTCGACTGAACAGCGTGCCGGGAACGTGTAGTTGCCCATTGAAGGCTTCGAAGCCGTTTTCGAGGCGGAACACTGCGGACCAGCCGCCCCCCAGATCCTCACTGCCCTTCAAGCCCCAGCGGCTGTGGGTTTCCGGGCCGGATGTCATGGCGACCTGGTCCTTGCCGCCGGGACCGGCATTCGTCTGATATCGGATGGCTTCATCGACAATGCCGTACAGCGTGACCGAGCTTTGTGCGAATGCCGACGGTGCCGCGGCAGCGAAAAGCGCGCCAGCGACAATGGGGAAGGTGATTTTTTTCATTAGCGATCCACAGTAATTGGTGGGCCGGCTGGGACACTTCTTCCGCAGTCTCGAACAATAAGACCGTGAACGGGAGCATAGCCCGTCGTTTTCTTGAGGCACAGCGTTTCGTTGTGGAGTGTTGCTTATTTGCCATGCCGGGACAGACGCGCGCAAATCGTCTGTGTTCCGGAAGAAAAAGTCAGTCCAAAGGACAGGCTGCGAGCCCTTGAACTGACATGCTTCCGTCTGAGGAATCTGCTCACTCGCAAAGTCCGTCATGCAGCAGTTTGAGACACGGCGTCGGCTAGTCTGTTCAGTTGCGTCTCAGAATTGACGCAACGTTTTTGCCAGAAGTCTACAACCCTGCGATACACGTGTATTTCAGCGTCGTGTAGTCGTCAATTCCGAACTTCGAACCTTCCCGCCCCATGCCGGATTGCTTGACCCCACCGAATGGCGCCATCTCGTTGGAGATCAACCCGGTGTTGACGCCGACCATCCCGTATTCGAGCGATTCCGACACGCGGAATACCCGACCGAGATCGCGGCTATAGACATAGCTAGCCAGGCCATATTCCGTATCGTTGGCGAGTTCGATCACCTCGCTCTCCGATGCAAACCGGAAAAGCGCCGCAACCGGGCCAAATGTCTCCTCATGCGCGATCTTCATTGCGCTGGTCGCGTCCGCCAATATCGTCGGCTTGAAGAAGGTTCCGCCGAGCGGGTGCAACGTACCACCGCACAATAATCGAGCCCCTTTCTCCAAGGCGTCTCCGATATGATCGATGACTTTATCGACAGCGGACTGGTCGATCAGCGGCCCTTGCGTAACACCATTCTCGGCGCCGTTGCCGACCTTCAGAACCTCGACTGCCGCACAGAGGCGCTCCGCGAATAAGTCGTACACAGCATCCTGCACATAGAACCGATTCGTACAGACGCAGGTCTGCCCCGCATTTCTATACTTGCTGGCGATGGCGCCTTCGACCGCAGCATCGATGTCGGCGTCGTCGAAGACAATGAACGGCGCATTCCCGCCCAATTCCATCGACACCTTTTTAACCGTCGCCCCAGCCTGCGCCATGAGTATCCGACCCACCTCGGTCGACCCCGTGAAGGACAGCTTCTTCACGAGAGGGCTAGTCGCGAGCGTCGTGCCGACTTCACTGGCTGAGCCCGTCACGACCGAAAACACGCCCGCCGGAACGTCGGCACGCTCCGCTAGATACGCGAGCGCCAATGCAGACAACGGCGTCTGCGATGCCGGCTTTACCACAATCGGACAGCCTGCGGCCAAGGCGGGGCCGGCCTTTCGCGTAATCATCGCGAGCGGAAAATTCCACGGGGTGATCGCAGCACATACGCCTACCGGCTCGCGGGTGACGAGGATTCGCTTGTCCACCGACGGCCCAGCAATCACGCTCCCATCGATGCGCTTCGCTTCCTCCGCGTACCACTCGAGATAAGCAGCCGCATAACGTACTTCGCCGAGGGCCTCGCTCAGCGGCTTACCCTGTTCGGCCGTCATGATCCTCGCCAGGTCGCCGGCATTTTCGAGCATCAGTTCGTACCAGCGCCGCAGAATGCCAGCCCGTACCTTTACCGGGGTCCTGCGCCACTCGCGCGCTGCGTCCGCCGCTGCCGCAATCGCCTCCTGCGTCTGCGTCGCGCCGAATCTCGGCACCGTTCCGACGACCGCGCCAGTGGCCGGGTTCGTCACGGCAATCACACCGCCCGCGTCGGACATTCGCCATTGGCCACCGATGAATGCACCGCAGCGCAGCAAAGCGGGATTTTCCAACAGCATAGGCTCAGTCTTCGTGTTCGTTTCCCTCACGGCGTCGCCTCCGGAAAAACGACGGCATTGAGAATGCAGTTTTTTTGCTGCACTAGCAGCGCTCGCACGCTCTTTCTGAACTCCGCAAATCCCGCATCGGCCATGAGCGCCGCGCGACGCGTTTCGCGGTCAGCCATGCTCTCGTAGCGCCACAGGAAAATAAGTTGATTGAGCTCTCCCACTTCCGACTGGAAGCACCCCACCATCTTGCCGAGATGCCTTTCCTGCGATTCGCGCCCGAGTGCGCCGTACTGCGCGATATATTGCGAAACACCACCCGGGACCAGGGTGTACCTGCGTTCTTCCAGTATCACAGCGTCTCCTCCAGTTCATGACTTGTCGCGCGCACTTTCGCAGCGAACGCACGCGTGACTTCAGCAAACGACGCTCGATCGGCAAGGGCCGCAACATACCGATCCGGACGAATGACCGCAATCCTCCGCCCTTGTCGCCGAAACCAAGGCTCCAGCGCATTGTCGAGATCTTCGACACAAATCGTCGTCGCCGACCCACTGATCCGCTCTGCACGTGACGCACCGCTGCGCGACCGCTCAATTCGGATGAACACGGCCTGCATAGACGTCCAAAAAGCTCGCCCTTCGGCATCGAGTGCTTCATAGGGGTCGGTGCGCCAGCCGACAATTGCGAACCACGGCCCTAAAACGTCGTCCAATTTCCGCTTTTCCCGGAAGCCGACTTCAACGTCCGGTTGAATGAACATTCGGCCGACCGCGGTATCAGGCGCGTCGCCCGCAGCTTCGACGACGAGTCCCCGGTCATAGCGAGGCATCGGCTTGAACTTCATCTGCAACACGTAGTCGCGTACGGCTCCAAGAGAACCGAACGACTTGAAAAACATGTCGCGAATAAATGCTTTGACGTTGCTCGTCGGCATCAGAATCCGGCCGAATGTATCCGCGAGATCGATCATCGCCTTGGCGTGATCGCGTCGCTCGGCTTCGTAGCTCGTCAGAATCGACGGATCCATCCGCCCATTGACTACGGCAGCAAGCTTCCACGCAATGTTGCCGGCATCCCTCAGGCCGAGATTCAATCCCTGACCGATCCAGGGTGGGCTGAGGTGTGCCGCGTCGCCGGCGAATAACGTGCGCCCGACGATGAAGCGATCGGCCACTCGGGAGTGATGTGTATAGATTCGTGCGCGCACCACTTCGAGACGATCCACATTCTCGACGTACGGTGCAATCAAGGATTTGACCGATGATTCTTCGACCAGGCGATCCGCATCTTCGTGCGGAAACACCATAAATTCCCAGCGGCGGTAGCCGAAGGGCAAATGAATGCATACGTTCGGCCGCCGCGGGTCGCAATGCAACGCTGTATAGGGGGCGTCCATCTCGGCGTTGCGCACGTCCACCACGAGCCATTTGATTGGATGCGTATTGCCGATCAATGTCACGCCGACGAGATCTCGGACCGTACTGCGGCCGCCATCGGCGGCGACGCAATACTGCGCCTCGATCTCGCGCGCCACACCGTCGCGATCCGTCACGGTCAACGTCACGCCCTGCGCCCCCTGCCGAAGGGATTTGACCTCGGACCCGAGACGCATCCCGACGTGGGGATAGTTCGCCAGATGCTCACGCAGCGTTGCCTCGGCGAGCTGCTGCATGAAGATGTTGCGGCGATACCATCCGAACTCGCGCGTCCCAGGGCGAATATCGGCGAAAAGCTCGCCCTTCGCGGTAAACATTCGCAACGACACGTTCTGGATGATGTCGTCGATCAGTGCGTCGGCCACACCGGCGGTCTGGAAGACGCGTAGCGCCTCGTCATCCATGCCTACCGCGCGAGGGTACGGAAGAATGTCTAAACTGCGATCGATCAGCATCGTTTCGATGCCGTAGACGCCGAGCAAATTGGCAACCGTACAGCCAACCGGCCCAGCGCCGACGATTGCCACGCTGGTGTGTATCTTTTCCATGATGTTCGAGCTCAAGCCCCCCGCCCGGCTTTCCATTTTTCAAAGAAGTCTTCGAGCGCGAGCAGAAAGCCAGTAGCGTTGTCATCGTGGACGTAGTGTCCTGCGTTCGAAACCTCGCACCACGCTATGTGTGGATTGCGCCGGCTCATCTCCTGCGCGGTCGAGCTCGACAAGAAGTCCGAATGTTCACCGCGGATCACCAGCGTCGGGCAGCGGAGGCCGTCCACGACCGGCCACAAATCGACGCCCAATTCGGGCCGCCGCGCGAGTTCGATTCGCGCGCGCCCGATCCCGTTCGCGTCGTACTTCCACATCAAGCCGCCATCCTCATCTGGCTTCAATGTGTGTTCGAGCCGGGAGTTCAACGCTTCCTCGGAGATGTGAGGCCTCTTGCTCCGCCAGAACTGCCGCGCGGCCTCCCAGTCTACGAAGCGGGACGGCGTGGACTCGAGTTCACGTACGATCCGTTTTGCGCCTTCGGTCGAGCTCGACGAACCGGGCCCGATATCTTCCACGACAAGCGCTTTGACTTTCTCGGGGTGTCTCGCCGTATAGACGAGGGCATTCGTACCCCCGAGCGAGTGCCCTACCAGGACGAACGTTTCAAGATCAAGGTGGGCCACCATGGCTTCCAGATCCGCGACGTAGGCCGGCGTGTAGTAGTTGCACGCCGGGTCCCAGTCACTATCGCCTCGTCCACGCTGATCGAGTGCAATCAGTCGTAAGTCAGTGGAAAAGAACCTGGCCGTCGGCTCCCACGTCATCGCGTAGCTGCGCAAACCATGCAGGAGAATGACGGGCAACGCGTCCTTCGGCCCCCACTCGACATAACGCAAAGTCAGTTCGCCACTGCGGAATTCACCCCTGCCCGGCTGCAACTCGCTCATCCTATGTCCCCTATCTCAGGCCGTCACTGCAGCCCATCCTGACCTCGGATCTCCGAAGCCTTGATGCCACCAAGCCGCGCGTGCAGCCGCCCGCGTGAAGCAAACGCGAACGCGATGACGACTTCGTCCCGGTTGGGCGCGTCCGGGCACATGACCGAGACGGTGTCATAGTGAGAGCGCACGTACAGTGCGTCCTTATGGGCCAGCGGAATGTCTATCACCGTATTGATGCCGCCGCGCTTGCCCGTCGACGGCACCCAGGCCTTCCCGCCGCCTACCGCATCGCGCACAGGATCGGCGAATACGCTCGTCAGAAACGCGTTGCCGTGTTCGTACTCGCCATCCGCCCCTACGACGCACGCTTTACCGTAGCTCTCGACCTTGTCGTCGCCGAGAAGCTGCCGGATGCGCCGCGCGAATTCATGGCCAAGCGCGGGCGAGGCGTTCACGACCTCGCTGAGGTCCTCCACGCCGCGCCCCGCAAAAGGGTTGAGGATTACCGCGGCGATCACGATTTTCCGCAACGGCTCGCCATCTGCGTGGCGGCCATTCTCGTTGGTGAGAACGTCTTCAATGTGGGTGTGCCACTTGCGAATCTGAAAGCCTTCGAAATTGGGAGTCGTTTTCATTTGCTGGTGCCGGTTAGTCGAACAGGGGTTTGAGATCGATGGGATCGCTAGGCGCGTGATACTCGTTCAGAAGCCGTTTTCCTTCTCCGTCGTCGAAGACAAGATCGCAAAAGAACTCCAGACGATTGCCGTCCGGATCGTTGAAGTACAGCCCGTAGCCGATCTTGTGGTCGGTCGTCTTCACGACCTCGACGTTCTTGCGCAACAACATGCCGTACAGGCGCCGCAGGTACGTCACGTCCGCGCCGATCTCGAGGCCATAATGCTGAAGGCCTCGCTTGATCGGCGGGCGCGCCTCGTCCGTCCCGATCAGCGCGATATCGTGGTGCTTCGTGCCGAAGGACATGAACACCCAGTTCTCCCCCCGCGCGGTTTCTTCCATGCCGAGCACTTCTTCGTACCACTTGCCGGATGCGATCGGATCGCGAACGTAAAGCGCGATATGCGTGCGTTTGACGTTGGGTTTTTCCATGTACTACCTCAATGATGTTGAGGAGGATTGTCTACGGTTAAAACCGGTGTCCACGTCACGTCGGTAATTTCGCTGAACTCGCGCCACTCCTTGAACCAGGTCTGGCCGCCGTCCTCGGTCCTGAACAGATGGCCGTACTTGGAGCCGGCAAACATGAGAAGCGGATCAGCCTCGTTGACTCCGACAGCCCAGAACGCCGAGTTGGGCGTTTGCGTCAGCGGCACCTCGATCCAGGATTCGCCGAGGTCCGTCGATTTGAGCACTTTGCTCGTGTGACCCGGCGTCGAATCCCCGATGACGAGAAACGCTTCGTTGGTGCCTGGCCGGACACGCACGGTGCGCGCATAGCGCAGCGTCCATTCCTGCTTTGCATTCAAGCCCTTCCACGTCTTCCCATCGTCCTTCGAGATATAGATCGCATTGACCACGACAACGAGCAGTATCTGCGGCGGACCAGGAATAAAGGTGACGCAATGAATATCGGAATTGCTCACGCCGCCTCGTTGGCCATCGATGCGCTCCCAGGTTTCACCCGCGTCCCGACTCCGAAACAGTCCACCCTCTTCGATGCCGAACCACAGATGCCTCGAGTTCGACGGGTCGATCGCGCAAGTCAGTACGCGAGGCTTGCTCACGCCCGCGCAACGCTCGGGGATTTCCGGCGGGAGCTTCGTCCAACTCTCGCCTCCATCGGTCGAGCGGAAGAAGCCGGCGCGCGAAGGGGCGCCCGTACCGCAAAGCATATGTTTCGGGTCGTTCGGATCGAAACAGATCGACCACACCGTCTGGCCATTCAGGACCGAATCGATCCGCTTCCAATTCACGCCGCCATCGGTGCTCTTGCAAAGGCCGACATCGGCGCCGGCAAACACCAGGCGTGGGTCGTCCGGATGCACAGCCAGACTCCGAACGACGCCGTCGAATTCGATATCCTGGTCCAGGTCGAGCCGCTTCCAGGACTTCCCGTTATCCGAGCTTCGCAGGATTCCCTGGCCGGCGGTGGCTACAAGAATGGTTTTGTTCACTAGCTGCTCCTCGTTACAGAAAGATGCCTCGCGTGATTCCGCCATCCGCGCCGATCGATTCGCCCGTGATCGCGCCGGCCTTCGGCGAGGCCATGAAAGTAGCGATCCATGCCATTTCTTCCGGTTGCAGCACCCGGCGAATGGGCGTGACCTTGATGTAGTTTTGCTCGACTTGCTCCGCCGTCAGCCCCTGCTTTGCGGCTTCCTTCTCGTAGAGCTCATGGATGTGCGGTGTTTCGACCACGCCGGGGTGAATCGTGTTGACCGTGATGTTGAAAGGCCCCAATTGATCGGACAGCACTTTCGTCATGTGGACGATGGCCACGTTGCGCATGCCCGATAGCTGCTTGCTCCCGCGCCCCGTTAGCCCGCCGATGTTGAGAATGCGGCCGTATCGCTGGCGTTTCATGATCGGCGCGACCGCCTTCGCACAGCGGAAATAGCCCACGACCTTGATGTCGATGTCTTTCAGTAGGCCATCCGCGTCGGCCTCCTCGAGTTCCGAACGTACGAGTCCGCCCGGATGAGCCGCGCCGTTGATCAAAATGTCGATGCGGCCGAATCGCCTGGCAGCCTCGTCGACACCCGCCTGCACCGAGGCTGTGCTCGACGTGTCGACCGAAACGCAGGAGATCTCTCCCGCACCGGACGGCAGTCGCGAACGAATTTCCGCCGCGGCCTCTTCAAGGTGCTGCATCCGCCGTGCGGCAAGCACGACGTTCACGCCCTCGCCGGCCAGCTGCTCGGCGATGGCCTTGCCGATGCCCATGCTGCCCCCTGTGATGAATGCCGTCTGGCCTCTCAATCCCATATCCATTTCAAGCTCCGTTCTCAATCCACGTTGATCCAAACGCTCTTCGTTTCGAGGTAGTTTTCGATGCCCTTGCGGCCGAGCTCGCGTCCCCAGCCCGATTCTTTGAAGCCGCCGAACGGCGATGCCGGATCCGTGACGTTGTAGCAATTCACCCAGACAGTCCCCGCTTTGAGCCGAGCAGCGAGCCGGTGCGCCTCTTTCACGTCGCGCGTCCATATGCCCGCGGCAAGACCGAACGGCGAATCGTTCGCGCGATTCACGAGATCATCGACATCGTCCCAAGGCATGGCAGTCAGTACGGGGCCGAATATCTCCTCCTTGACGATGCGAGCGCCGTCGCGGGTATCGACGAACACAGTCGGTTCGAAGAAATACCCATCGGGTCTGTCGTGCGGGCGGCCGCCGCCGGTGATCGTCGTGCCGCCTTCGTTGCGGCCGATGCTGACGTAGTCGCTCACACGCTGATGCTGGAGCGATGAGACGAGCGGCCCCATCTGCGTGCCGGGTTCCAGCCCCGGGCCGATTCGAATGGATCGGGCTTTGGAGGCGACATCGGCAACGACGCGATCGAAGTGCTTTTTGTGGATATACAGCCGCGAGCCGGCCGTGCAGACCTGGCCCTGGTTATAGAAAATGGCAGCGGCAGCAGCGTCGGCGACCTCGGCAGGATCCGCATCCGGCAAAATGATGTTGGGTGATTTGCCGCCCAGTTCGAGCGTGACGCGTTTGAGCGAATCCGCACACTGCCGGGCGATGCTTTTGCCCACCTGAGTCGATCCCGTGAACGCGATCTTGTCGATTCCGGGATGCGCCACGAGTGCTGCGCCGGCCGTGGCGCCGCGCCCCGTCAGGACGTTCACGATGCCTGCCGGGAATCCGGCCTCGTCGATCAGTTCTGCCAATCGCAACGCCGTAAGCGGTGTCTGCTCGGCAGGTTTCAAGATGCAGCCGCAGCCCGCCGCCAATGCCGGCGCCAGCTTCCACGCGGCCATCGACAACGGAAAATTCCACGGAACGATCAGCCCGCAAACCCCCACGGGTTCGCTGCGCGTATAGTTCAGGAACGTCCGCCCTCCGCTCGGCGAGACAGGAATCGTTGCTCCCTCGAGCTTGCTCGGCCAGCCGGCAAAGTAGCGAAAGATTTTCGCCGTGCCTGCAACGTCGCCGTTTAGCGCTGCCGAAAGCGGCTTGCCGTTGTCGAGCGATTCGAGCTCAGCCAACTCTTGCGCATTCGACTCGATCAGATCCGCCAGGCGATTGAGCAAACGCCCCCGGTCGATGGGCGTCATTTTGCTCCAACTGACCGCTTCCAACGCCGACCGCGCGGCACGGACCGCGGCATCGACGTCCGCCGGCCCTGCATCGGCCACGCTCGTAACGACTGTCCCGCTCGCCGGATCGAACGTCTCGAACGTCCCTCCGTCGGCGGCGTTCTGCCAGGCGCCGTTGATAAAGAGCCGCTGCCGGCGCAATGCGAAGCGGCGCGCCGCATCGCCGATAAGTTCACTCCAACCACGCACGTCGGTGGACATGTTTTGGAATCCCAGGGTTGTTCTGACAGCAGTGCTCAGGCGAGCACCATTTCGATCAGGAAAGGGCCGCTCGTGTGAACGAGCGCGGCCGCAAGCGCTGCCTCGAGCTCACGCGTGGTCGATGCACGCAGGGCGGGCACGCCATACCCCGCCGCGAGTGCCAACCAATCGAATGCAGGGTTGTCGAGTTCCGTAAGCGCACGGGCTTGAGGACCGAACTCGGCGCTGCCTGCCCGGCGCAGCTCCGTCTGCAAAATTCCGTAGCGGCGATTGGACGTAATCAGCATGACGACCGGCAAGCGCTCACGTGCCATCGTCCACAGCGACTGGATCGTGTACTGCGCACTGCCATCGGATTGAAGCGCGAACACACGACGCTCCGGACAAGCGATGGCCGCACCGAGCGCGACAGGCAGCCCTTGCCCGATCGCGCCTCCAGTGTTGGTGAGAATCGTGTGGCGGGCAGCCGATGCGGACGCGGTTACGAACGGATAGCCGCAGGTCCCCCCCTCCACCGATACGATGGCTTCATCAGGCAGCGCATTCGAAAGCACCTTGCCTACGAGCGCAGCATCGAGCGCGCACTCGGGAATCGCATAGTGCGACATCGGGACGCCGACCTCCGCAGTATCCGAGCCAACGAGTTCTGCGAGTCTTTCCAACGCAGCGTCGCCGCATTCGGCCACATCGGCAAGCGTCATCAATCGCCGCTCGTCGACCAGCAGGCTCGGCAAACCTTCGTAGCCGAAGTAGGCAACCGGCGCGATCGTCTCCACCAGCACCACCACGTCCCCGGTCTCGAGTTGCTCGATCGCCTTTTCCGGGAAATACGGCAGACGGTCGATGTCGGGGAGGCCACCGCCACGCTCTGTCCGCGCGGGAAAGGTCTCACTGAAGAAGCGCGCGCCCGTGCTTGCGCCGATCCGACCGGCAGCACGCTGCCCACGTTCGGACAGTGCACCGCCACCCAACAGGAACACCACGCTTTTGCCCGCCTTCAGCTGCTGCGCGACGCCATCAACGCGCGTTTCCTGGAAGCTGCGCCGGCATTGCATCGACGGCAGTTCGCCGTCTCGGCGCGGGGCGTGATGCTGCTGAAAATCGACCGGAAAGACGAGTGTCGAAATGCTGCCGGGCGCCTTCAACGCTGACTGAAACGCATCGAGCGTATCGCTCTCGATGTCCCCCGTGGACCCAATGGTTCTCACCATGCCGCTCACGGGGCGGGCCAGCGAATGGATGTCGGATGTCAACGGCGCGTCGTATTGAACGTGCCAACTGGCGTGATCGCCAACGATATTGACGATCGGGGTGCGTGCACGCCTCGCGTTGTGCAAGTTGGCAATGCCGTTCGCAAAGCCCGGACCCAAATGCAGCAGCGTCAGAGCAGGCTTGCCCGTCATGCGGCCGTATCCGTCGGCGGCCCCCGTGCACACGCCTTCGAACAAACCGAGTACAGCCCGAATTCCGGCCACGGTGTCCAAAGCGGCAACGAGCGGCATCTCCGTCGTGCCCGGATTGGCGAAACAGACTTCGGCGCCAGCGGCACGCGCAGCAAGCAGCATGCGCTCGGCCCCCGTTGTCACCGCTTCGGCGACGCTTGTTTCCAAAACTGCGGGATTAGCGGTTTCCATCGATTTTTCCTGGGTTCGATACGATGCGGCGCATCGCGCATCGAGATCAGTGACATGGATGCTAATCCCGTATTTCGAGACTGTCAATCTACACGACAGATTATTTGCCGAATGAGTGAATCGAAAATCTCCGATTTCGGGATTCAGTGGAAGGCATGAAGGCACTAACGATTCATGCAGGCGCCCAGCGGCAGCGTGTCGAACGCGGAGCGCCGATCGGCGCTCCGTCATGGCGGGGCTTTGCGCAACGGGATCAACGAGGCATCATTCGAAGCGGCGCCGTTGAGGCAGATCGCAGAATGACGGATTCTCGATCCAGGCGGCAAAACGAGCGCTCATGCACCGACGACGCGCGGCATAGCGCGCCCGCCATTTACCAACCCGCAGATAGAAGCGATAAAAAAGCTATGTCGAGTCTCACCCGCATGTTGTCCATCCTTGACCTGTTCTCCTCGACTGCCATGTCGATGACGGCAGAATCCATCGCCGAGCGCATGGGGTTCACGCGTACCACCTGCTATCGATACGTCAAAGAGCTCACCGAAGCGGGATTGCTCAACAACGCGAACGGGGTCTACTCCCTTGGCGCGCGAATCATCAATCTCGATCACAAGATGCGCGAATCTGACCCGCTCCTGCAGGCCGGCATTCCTGAGCTGAAGAAGCTCGTGCGGAGCACGGGGGGCGAGGGTCTCATCTCGACGATGTATGACGAGCAAATCATCAACATCCATCACGAGAGCGGGCCCGAGCGACTGAACCTCGGATTCAGCCGCGGACAGGTCATGCCGCTGATGCGAGGCGCCTCCTCGAAAGTGATCATCGCAACGATGAGCCGATCGCGGCTCAAACGCCTATTCGATCGGCACATGCTCGCGCAAGACCCTGCCCTCACCGAAGACTGGCCCACCCTGTGGCGGTATTGCCAGCAAATCATCCAGCAAGGCTACTGGGTCTCGCATGAAGAGCTTCACAAGGGTCACGTGGGGATCTCGGCGCCTATTCCCGCAGGCGAAAGCAGCGAAGCCACTTCCAGCATGACCCTCGTCTTTAGACGCGAGCACTACGCCCTGTTCAACGAGTCCGCCTTGGGCACCGCGCTCGCGGCAACCGCTGGGGCCATCGGGCGCAAGGCCTACCCGGCAATACCCACCCCGCCTGGAAGGTGAAGGGCGGCTACGCGTGTTCGAGGCAGTCGGGGGGCAGGCAAGGCACCCGATGAAAACACCTACGCAGAAGGATGTTGACGATCCTTTATTGTGCGATTACGTTTCTCAAAAAGGCGTAATCGCTTATTGCGAGTTTTCTAAATCCCACAATACGGAATTAGGAGAAAGCCGACACAGCTATATCCTCTGACGAATCACTAGGAAGTGCGCATGGCTCACGCAACGAATGACAACCGAACGCGCCGCCGAATCGGCTGGTGCCACGGAGCCGACCATGCCTTTGCGTGCTGAAACACGACGCTTTTCGGATGTATTTCTCCATTCGCAAGCCATCGCGAACTGGTCACAGCGTTACGATCAGATCAGTCCAGGCTCGGCGAGCACCACGCTGCGCCAAATCTCGGGCCAACGCTTTCACGTCTTTCATGAGCAGATCAATCAACGCGTCCTGCAACAGGGCCGCGCGCCGCACAATCATCTGTGCTTCGCCTTGCCCGTCGTTCGCGCAGTCGCCCCGATCGTCCAAGGCCGCGCCGTCAATTTACCGAGCCTTCTGACGCTGCGAAGCGGCGAGGAGTTCGTCGTCCACTTGCCCGGTGATACGGACGTCATCGCGTTTACGATCGACCGCGCATTGACAGTGGAACCCGAGCATGCGGCACTTTCCGAACTGCCGGAGCGAACGCTGACGCAGCCGGTGTTGCCGGTGTCGCCGCTGCGGTACGAAGCGGCCGTCGACAACCTGCAAGACGTGCTGCGCACGGCCCTGGACAGCGAATCGCTCGTGAACCGGATTGCGTTCAACGAGAAGGTGCTGACTGACAGCGTCATCGGCATCGTGCTCGGTCTAGTGCGAACCGGTGATGAGGGAAGCCCTACGCTGCCTCATATGTCGACCCAAAGCTACATCGTCCGCAAAAGCCAGGAAATAGCGCTCGACAGCAACGACGATCTCTTGACTGTGCTCGACCTGTGCCGTCATTTGAAGATCAGCCGCCGAACGCTGCAGTACAGTTTTCAGAACATCGCGGGCACGACGCCGACCGCTTATCTCCGGTCGATCCGATTGAATGCGGTTCGCCGGTTCCTGATGACGACACCCGCCACCTTCCGTATCGGCGACGTGGCGGCGCAGTTCGGGTTCTGTCACTTCGGGCGCTTTTCGTCCTACTACCACCAACATTTCCACGAACTGCCGTCGCAGACGCTGCGCGCCTAAGGCCGTGCGGCACGTCGAAAAAGGTGCTTCAGGGTATGCCCTAGCGTGCATCGAGGAGATAGATTGCCGATAGCGGACAAAGCGAAGAACGCTCGCGCCGTAGAGTAGCCCTGCTCCCGCCGGAACCAGCGAACCGCTCCAGGCGGGAGTCAAAGCGCGCCCCCGCACGACGGTAACGCCAAACGATTCGTTATCGAATATTGGCGGCTCACATCGAATGCGGGCTACCCGTCAGGCATGCCGCGATCGATCACACGTGAACGACCCGGTCTCAAGGATCATCCATGAACCAAATTTCCAGTCAGCCCAGCGAGGGGCTCAGCAAGAACGCTGTCGGACTGCCCCAGATCGTCTTTTTCGTCGTGGCCGCCGCCGCGCCGCTTACTGCCATGGTGGGTGCAACACCGGCGGCGTTCTCATTGGGGAACGGTGCCGGCGTGCCTGGAGCCTTCGTGCTGGCCGGCGTGATGTACCTGCTCTTCAGCCTCGGCTACGCCGCCATGAGCCGTCATATCTCCAATGCAGGCGCGTTCTACGCCTACATCGCCAATGGGCTCGGCGCTCCGCTCGGCGTGGGGGGCGCGTTCATCGCGATCGTTGCATACAACGCCGTGCAGATCGCCATCTACAGCATGTTCGGCTTCTTTCTCAACAATGGCATCCAGCAGCACTACGGGGTCGACATCCCATGGTGGGGATTCGCGCTCGCGTGCATTGCCATCGTCCACTTCTGCGGCGCACGTCACATCGAGTTCAGCGGCCGGCTTCTCGGGATGCTGATGATCTGCGAGATTGCAATCGTGATGCTGCTCGACCTCGCGATCGTGGCGAAGGGAGGCGGCGCCGGCGGGTTCACCGCGAGGCCCTTTAGTCCTGCCGCCATATTCAGTCCTGGATTGGGTATCGCGCTCGTGTTCGTCCTCGGTTCCTACATGGGTTTCGAGGCAACAGCCATCTTCTCCGAAGAAGCACGCGATCCCAAAGTCACCATTCCGCGTGCCACCTACGTGGCCGTGATGCTCATCATGGCGTTCTATGCGTTCTCCGCATGGGCGATTGTCGAGGCATGGGGCGAGAATCAAATCGTTGCGCAAGCAACGAAGGATCCGGCAAACCTTTGGTTCGCAATGAGCGACCGGTACCTCGGCAAGGTCGCCACCGACGCGATGAACATCCTGCTTGTGACGAGCCTTTTCGCAGCGATTCTTTCGTTCCATAACACCATCACGCGTTACTTTTATGCAATGGGCCGGGAAGGCGTGCTGTGGAGCAAGCTCGGCCATACGTGCCCCGTTTATCGCTGCCCCGACGTTGCCGGCAAGGTGCAAACGCTTATCGCGCTCGTGACGGTAGCCGGCTCCGCCTTGCTGCACCTCGATCCTTTCGCGATTGTCTTTTCGTGGATGAGCGCCCTCGCGACGATCGGCATCATTGCCGTGCAGATTCTCGTAGCGGCATCGGTCATCGTGTTTTTCGCGCGGGATCATCGCGACGCCGGCATCGTTCATCGGCTGATCGCCCCGGCCATCAGCGTGATTGCGCTCAGCGCGTGCCTCGTGCTCGTCGTTCGCAACCTGTCCGTCTTGAGCGGTTCCGATTCAAAGCTCGTCTCACTGTTTCCTTATCTCCTGCTCGCAATCGGCGCATCGGGGGTTTGGGCTGCATTGCGGTTGAGAAGAAAAGATCCTGGGCTTTACCGCTGTCTGGGGCGAGCCGTTCAATAGGCGGCGCTCGCTATCGATCGTTGGGTGCGTTGCCGTTCCAAATCCAATCTCCATGGCCTATGTCTCTCGAAACTACGACCATGCTGTTGTACGCCGTTGCGGCGATACGCGTTGAGCCCGCCGGCGAAGCCGGTTGGTTCAACCGGTGCGCCGATGCTCATGCCGCGATCGTTTCAATATCCGAGGATGTGCTTGACATCGTCTTGCGGCTCCCGCAGGTCTGGGACGTCGTTGACAACGCTCGGTTGCATGGCCTTCACGACGATTTAGACGTCATGGAAGGCGACGAGCGCTTCTCGAATGGCTTCGATGGCAGCGTGTTTGCGATTGTGGGTTGCGAGGGCCGAAATCGTTTCGCTGCCCTGATGCAGGTGAATGCGGCTGAATCGGCATTTTGCGCGCCGCGGCTCTTCACGCACGGCGCGGCTTTCGAGAGTTGTCTGATTTGACCGAAACCGGCATGTTGCCGGTAGACGAAACCTCACTGCTGCGATGAACCTTGTCATCGTTTCTCAGGCTTCGATCTCGAACGCACTTACCGCGTGACACAGCAGGTCGACCTGTTGGACTCGACAAGTCGCTTGTGCGCGTCGGATAGCAAAGCCTCTGTCTGCTGGCCGACGCTGAAGAGCCTCTCTTAGCCGCCAAGCACCAGGCGCACTTTCAGCGGCTTCTGCGAACTGGCCTTAAGCTTGGCAATGCAGTGCGCGCTTTGCTCGATGTCGAGCAAAGCGCGCGGAACTACTACGCGGGCTTCTCCAGACTACTCGGGTTTCACGAAGCCATCCTTCGAAAGAAGGATCGCGCTACCGGAACCCGAAATGACGAGTCCGGTCAGCGACGCCCTGTCAGGCCGCTGCCGCGCCGTGAATTTTTCGTCCGTGCTCGTGCCACTGATGATGAAGCCGTCCAACCCGACACCCTTTACCTGGTCGCCTGATGCGACGAGATCCGTGATCGACCCCGTCGAGGCGGAATCGATTGCATCCCAGGTGTCGCCGCCGTCGCGGCTGCGATATAGATGGCCAAGTAAGCCGCCGACGAAGATCGTGCCGTCAGCGCTTGCAGTGCCCGTCCATAAGCTGCCTTTATTGCCCGTCTGCCGGTACTCCCACGTTGCGCCGCCGTCGCGCGAGCGCAGTACCATGCCTTGCTCCGCCGCAATAAACAGTGTGCCGGAAGGACCCGCGAAGATGTGGAAGAGATTGCGATCTGCCTTGCCTCCGCCCGGCGGGTGCGGCAGCTTCGATACCTTCCATACGTGGCCGCCGTCCTCGGTGACAAGCAGCAGGGACCACAGCCCAACCGCCCAACCGTGCCGGGCATCTGTGAAGTAAACGGAAAACAGAGGCTGATCGATCGATGTATCCGATCGTTGGAGCGTCCAGGTTTCGCCGCCATCGCCGGTGGACAGTATCACGCCCCATTGCCCCACCGCCCACCCGTGATCCGCGTCCGTGAAATAGACAGCGGTCAGCGTCGACGATGCCGGCACCTGTTTCGCCTGCCGGTAGCTGCGCCCGCCATCGTCAGAAAGCAGCACAATGCCATGCTCCCCAACTGCAACGATACGGCCGCCGGCACGCGCTGCATCGAGCAGCATTGCGTGTGTCGGATCGGCCCACGCATGCGCAGATTCGATCTTGAGAAGGCTCGACGCATCGCCGGCCGTTTGACCCGCGGCGATCGTGCAGAAGCAGGCAATCGCAGCACCCGCGAGAAGATTCCTGATCATTAATAAGACCTCAAATGTCGAAACTGAGCAGTCAGTGGGTAAGCAGGCCGGGCGCGCGCACGGGCTTGCGGCGTGGGAACCAACGTTCCAGCACAACGGCAATCGCAGGCAGTGCCGTCATTGCCATCACGAGATTCACAATGAACATGAAGGCAAGCAGCTTCCCCATGTCAGCCTGGAACTTGAGCGCCGAAAAGCTCCACGTTGCGACACCGATCGCGAGCGTGATGGCAGTAAAGATCGTGGCTACACCCACCTCGAGCATCGCATGCTCAACCGCCTTGACGATTGTCTGGCCGCCCGCCATGTGCAATTGCAACCGGTTGTAGATGTAAAACGCGTAGTCCACACCGATCCCGACCGCAAGCACCATGACGGGCAGTGTCGCGACGGTCAGGCCGATCTGCAGCTCCTTCATGAACCAGTAACCGATGAAGGTCGCCACTGTCAGCGGCGCGCAGCAGGCGATCATCGCGCGCACGTCGCGATAGGCAAGGAACACGAGAATCAGGATCGCTGCGTACACGTAAAGCATCATGGGCAACTCGCTCTGCGCGACTTCATCGTTGATCGCGGCGAGGACGCCCGCGTTGCCCGCGGCAAGCCGAATCGACAAATCGCCGTGCGGATGGGCCGCACGATACTGCTTCACATCAGCGAGAATCCGGTTGAGCGTCGCCGCCTTGTGGTCGGTCAGGAACAGGTGAACCGCCGTCATGCTGCAGTCCTTGTTCATATAGCCTTTCACCCGTCCGATCTCGGCCGACAGCCCGCCGTAGTTGCCGGAATCGATCGGTATCACGTTCATCTTCGGGTTGCCCTCGTTATAACCTTCGTTATACGTGCGCAGCATCCCGGGGTAGGACTGAACCGAGACCACCCCCGGTTCGCTTCGCATCGTGGACGCAAACTCCTCCTCGGCCACACCGACAGCCGGGTTGTCGCAAGCGGCTCCCTTCGCCTCGAATACGATGGTCAGCCAGTCGAGCCCCACGTCGTAGTTCTTTGCAATCGATACGGCATCCTGATTGAAGCGGGCATCGACGCGCAATTCCGGCGCTCCGGGCTGCAGCGTGCCGATTACACGGTCTCGGCTTTGCCATACGGCCGCCGCAAAAATCACCGCGGTAATCGCGACAACGACATAGGCGTTTTTGGGCTCAGCCACGCGTGCGAGACCGCGCAGCCAGACCGATCGACGTTCCCGCTTTGCAAGGGCACGGTCGGCATAGGCCTTGGTGAAATGGAAGCATGATGCGGCAACGGGCAGCATCACCAGGTTCGTGACAATCTTGTACGCCACGCCGAGCGAAGCAGTAATCGCGAGCTCACGCACCATTGGAATAGGAATCGAGAGCAGCGTGATGAACGACACGAACGCGGTGATCAGCGCGAGCGTGCCGGGCACCAGCAGCCCGCTGAAGCTCCGGCGCGCGGCTTCCAGCGAGCTGTAACCGTGGGAGAGTTCGCGAACGATATGGTTGACTTGCTGCACGCCATGCGACACGCCGATCGCGAATACGAGGAACGGCACGAGCACGGCCAGTGGATCGAGCCCGAAACCCAGCAGCTTCAGCGTGCCGAACTGCCAGACAAGCGAGGTCAGCGAGCATGCGATCGGCAGCACGGTGAAGCGGACGGAATGGCTGTACCAATACACCGCGAGCGCCGTCAGTAACAGCGCAATGCCGCAGAAGCCCAGCACGGCCGTGGCGCCGTCAGCGATATCGCCGATCTGCTTGGCAAAGCCGATGATCTGAATCTCATAGCCCGCATCTTCGAACGGCTTGCGAATCTGCTTTTCGAGCAAGCGGTTGAACGCGACATAGTCGAGGACCTTTCCCGAACTGTCGCGTTCGTTGAGCTCGGCAGTGATCATCGCACTGTCTTCGCGATGCGAAACGAGCGTGCCGATATAGCTGCCGTCGATCGCGGACTTTCGGATCTGCGCAACGATGGCTGGTGTCAACTGCGTCGGCGTGATGGTGCCGTCGATCACGGGGCTCGCCCGGAAACCGTCTTCGGTGATCTCGTTGACAAAGGCGTTCGGTGTCCACAGCGACTGGACACCTCCGCGGTCGACGTTCGGCAGGAAGATGACCGCTTGCGTCACCTGATAAAGCCGGGTGAGTCCCTGCGGGGTCCAGATGTTGCCGTTCCGGGCCCGCACGACTACCGTGATGCGGTTCGCGCCAAACAGATCGTTCCGATACTTCTGGAACGTCTTGATGTACTCGTGCCCGATCGGCATCTGCTTCTCAAAGCCGGCCTCCATGCGTAACTGCACGGCGAATACCGCCATCACGGCTGTAAAGATACCGATCGCCGCCAGCACGATCGCACGATGGCCGAAGAAAAAGTTCTCGAGGCGGAGGACGAAGCGAGTTAGCACGGAATCTATCCTTCAAAAGTTTCGGCGCGCGCTCCCGCGCGCCGTTGCCGGCATCACAGCATCAGAAGTTGCGTGTAGCGAACAGCCCAACGAAATTGCGGTCGGCGTATGGCTGCCCAACGCCACCGTGGCCGCCGAAGAAGGCCGTGTAGTTGATTCCGGCTTGCCACGTGGTTGGGTTCTGGTTGAACAACACGTATACGTTTATCGACTTCGCACCTTGCAGATAGTTGGCCGTAAACGTCGGGGTGTAGCCGTACAGCGCATCCGTGAACGTCACCCCCGGCGTGACCTGCCAGCCGGGAATCAGACTGCCGTCATAGGTCCAGTTGAAATCGACTGTCGCGCCCACCGAACTCGATGTACCCGCCGCTGCAGTGATTGGATAGCCCAGGCTCGACCCATTGTTGAGCCACGTGAAGTAACCGGCCGCTGGTGCCTGCTGCACGTTGTGGCCGTCGATCGTGCGGGTGACCCCACTCGAGCTCAGCCCCGGGTAGTAAATCCAGGTCAACTCCGCAGTGAGCACCGCCTGGTCGGCACGAATGAGCTTCAGGAACGGATACTCGCTCGGAGTAAGACTGAGCTGGCCGTTGATGTCGTACTGAAACTTCTTCATGTCCATCCACTGCGGGCAATTGATGCCGGAGACGCCGTTCGTGTTCAGATCGAGCGGTCCATTCGAGCCGAAGCAGCTCGAGAGCGCAACGGCATCGTGCGGACGGTACGAAAGTTCGGTTCCGATTGCCCAATCGCCAAGGCCAAAATTGGCGCTGACACCAAAGAGCTGCCGATTTTCAAGGTATGAAAACTGGCTCGTGCCATTGGATAGCCCGGAGAGAACCGGTGACTTGTCCGTATAGTTTTCGTAGTAGAAACCGAAATTGACGTCGATCGTTTTGGGTTTGTAGTTGAGCCTGACGCCGTACTGCGGCTTGTATCCCGACGGCAAGACCGTGTTCACCTGGAATCCCACGGAGTTGTAAGGCGGCCCGGCATACTGGCCGCTGAGCAGCCCCGTGTTGATCGACGACAGTGTCGCGGCATTGCCGCTGTTGGGACCAGCAATGGTGCCGGCATCCACACCGTTCGCATTCGCGTTGACCGAACTGCCCGTCCCCGCGACGGCGCCTCGCCCGAAGCTGTTTCCAACCGACCAGTAAGTGCCGACGGGAGGATAGCGATTGCTGTTCCACTGGAACTGGTAATAGGCTTCGGTACTGAAACCATGCGACAAGCCGGTGGCAAAGCTCAGCATAGGCGCAGGCAATAGCGCCTGCTTCAGCTGCGTTCCGGGAATGAGAAGCTTCTGGATATCGAGCGAGTTCGTTTGGTTGATGCCGTCAGAAGCGAAATAGCTCTCACCCCAGTTGACGACTTGATTGCCAAGGCGCACGTGGGCCTGCTGCCCATTGAGCGCAAAGTCCTTTTCAGCCCATAGATCGAGCAGCTGCACCGGGTATTCCACCTGCGCCAGGGTGCTGCTCGAGAGCGGCGTTCGCGCGGTGTTGCCGACCAGAAAGTCGTACATCGCGGTACCCCGCACCATGAACTTGTAGCCTTCGTTCGGCATCGTCAGCAGCAGCTCGCTCGTTGCGCTGACATAGGAACTGAACGGCTGCCCCTTTCGATAGTTCAGGTCGCCGTTGTCGCTGGAGCCCCATTGATTGACGTTAGCGGCGCTGCCGCAGCCATATGCGTTCGGGTCGCCAGTGAGCGAACAGCTAGGGCTCTTTGTACGAATGCCGGCGCCCGCCGTGAGATTCGAGACCCACGAGCCGGACAAATCGCCGAGTCCCGTCGTAAAGTCGTAACCATACGAATAAACCGGGATAGTGCCCAGCCCCATCAGCGCAACGGACACCGATGCGCGAAACGCTTTTGTTTTCACGAAATTTCCCCTAGTCGTCGCGGCCTTTCGATCCCAGTGGATCGTCAGGCCGGCATCGCGTATTAGCGCTCGCTGATGGCGCCGAGATTCTCAGGCGTGTAGTAGTCGGACCGGAACATAGGAGAGCTGGACGAATCGAGATACTGAACGTCTTGCCCGCCACCCACGACGTTTTGATCGGTCACATAGCGGCTGGTGACCAGGTTGTATTGAGAAAACGGCTCTACGTCGCATGTGCCGCCAAGCTCCCAAATCGGAATGGGATAGCTTTCCTTAGTTTTCCAAAGCTTGCCTTGGGCGTCGTAGTCCTCGCCCGCAAGCGCGAGATACGTATCCTCGTCGAGATATAAAACCTTTTTCTGCGAGATGTGCCGCATGTTCGCCTTGAGCGCCGCTTCAACCACATAAACGCGGTGCAGTTCATAGCGGCGTGCCGACGGGTCGATCTGGTCAGGCTTGAAGACGTCACCGATGCTCTTGTTGAAGTCGTACATCGCGAAGTCGTTGTACGCCACGTAGATTTCCTTCTTTCCTACGATCTTCCAGTCGAAACGATCGATACTGCCGTTGAAGAGCCAGGGCTCATCCACGGTGTACTGGCTTTCGAAACCGATCTGGGGCGCATCGTAGTTGTAGGACGGCATGCGGCGCACGCGCCGTTGTCCCGGAAAGTAGTAGTAAACGGGGCTGTCGTTGCTCGAAAAATTGTCGGTCTGCACGAGCGCCTGCCCTGCGAGTGCTGCCGGTGTGTCGTAGCCGACATAGATCGAATACAACCCCTCGTCAGTTCCCAGCGAATTCGCACCTTTCTTTCCCCAAGGCGTGTACACCAGTTGGCGGCCAGTCACTGCGATCCATTCGGAACCGCCGGGACGCGGGGAAACCATCGTGTTGACCTTGGCCCATTTGATACCGACGCCGCGGTAGCGAGACAGATAGTTCCAAATCGCTTCCTGCCCTGTCTTCGCCGCCGGGAACGGAATACCCGGGAGCGTTGCGCTCACCAGATGGTCGCCACTTGCGTCCAGCTTCGCCGTGCCGGCGTTCTTTTTGGTGTTTTCCTGAACCCACTCGGGATAGCCGCAGTCGCGATGCGTGGGATACACGTCCATCCGGTAGTCCTTGATCTGCTTGAACATCGCAATCTGGCCTGGCGTCAGATTCGCCGCGTACTTATCGACGTTGGCCGCAGTGATGGAAAACAGCGGCTTTTCCGACTTGTACGGCGAATAGTCGCCTCTGACTTTGCCTGGCGACCAACCTGCGGGCGCCGACTGTGGGCTCGAATACGCAGGAATGCGGCCGTCTGAGCTTCCCGCCTTTTCCGCGCCGCTGACTGTCAGGTTTCCCTGCGACTGTGCCCAAGCCATCGAGATCGCCAAAGAACATGCGACGACAAGACCAGCCTTCAGATGCAACTGCATGAGAGATCTCCCGTAACCAAGAACGTAACGGCGATCGGATGGAAGCGACCGCCTCTTACCTACCGGCATCGGGATCGAGTACTGCAGGCGCAGCCTCGCCCTGATGCGTTGAGGCTCATTATTCCCAGAATAAAAGATTCGTCAACACGAAATATGCGTTACAAGCCGCATGTAATCACTGTAATCCCTTATGTCGGAATTCACGAAAACTCGATGGCGATGAAAGATGCAATCGGGCGATGAGCCGTTCGCATCGGGCGTTAGAGGAAATGGCGTGCTCTCGGAAGTGCTTCGCGGCGGCGCCAAAGTGGCTCGACGATGCAGCCGGCGGCGTGAAAAAAGTCGGGTATTCCCTATTCATATGCTCAAGCAGCGATTGCCAAAAGCGGACAAGCCAGAGCACGTCGTCGACTTAAAGTAGCTCCGAACATGAGGCTGCACCCTTCGGCAATCGCGATGACCCATCACGTGTATCGAGGTGTGCGGACCGACCTGACACCCCACTTTGAGGATCAAGAAGGCGATGATGGAACTCGAAAATCTAATCGGCGGCCGGCCTTGCAAGGCTGCGTCTGCCAGCTTTTGCGACAAGCTCGCCCCGGCGACCGGCGAGCGACTGGCCAGGGTGCCTGCGTCAAACAACGAGGACGTCGATCGCGCGGTGAAAGCCGCGCACGCGGCCTTGCACGGCGATCAGTGGGCCAATGCCGGCGGAGCAGCTCGGGCGCGCTGGCTGCATCGCCTTGCCGATCTGATCGAGCGGGATAGCGACACGTTTCAAAGGCTGCTCGCCGAAGAACAAGGACGGCCGCCGATCGAAATGCGAATGATGGACGTGCCGATGAGCGTCGACGTGCTTCGCTACTTCGCAGGCTGGGCGGACAAGCTGGAGGGGCGCACGATCCCCACCGACGGATTCATGGGCCGGCGCACGCTGAACTACACGAAGCGCATGCCGGTAGGCGTGGCGGCGCAAATCATTCCTTGGAACGCGCCGCTGATGATCGCCGTATGGAAGCTCGCGCCCGCGCTAGCGGCCGGCTGCACCGTTGTCATCAAACCCTCGGAAGACGCTCCCATTGCAGTGGCCCGGCTCGGCGAGCTTGTCTGCGAAGCGGGCATTCCAGATGGCGTAGTCAACATCGTCCACGGTATCGGCGCACATGTAGGTCCTGCGCTAGTCACGCATCCTCTCGTCAGCAAAGTCAGCTTCACCGGCAGTACCGAAGTGGGGCGTTCGATCGCAAGTGAAGCAGCCAAAACCTTCAAGCGCGTCACCCTCGAGCTTGGCGGCAAAGCGGCACAGATCGTCTTTGCCGATGCCGATATAGAACAACTCATTCCCGCCTTGACGCTTGGGATGTTCGTCAATCAAGGGCAGACGTGCGCCGCGGGATCAAGGGTGCTCGTGCATCGCTCGCTCGCGCAAGCCGTGGAAACGCGCCTCGCCGATGCAGCGCGCAGCACGCGCGTTGGCCCGCCATCGGACCCGTCGTCGCAGATGGGGGCACTGATCAATGAACGTCATCTCACTCGCGTGCGCGCACATGTCCAAGGTGCCATCGCGGAAGGCGCGATCAGGCTGGCGGGCGACGAAGCGGTACCTGAGCACGGGTATTTCATGAGGCCGACCGTGCTTGGCGGCGTGCATCCCAGCATGCGAATCGCAAGCGAGGAGGTGTTCGGGCCGGTCGGGATGGTCATTCCTTTCGACACCGAAGAGGAGGCGATCGCCATCGCCAACGATACGCCGTATGGCTTGTCCGCTTCGCTGTGGACGCAAAACCTCTCCACCGCCCACCGCGTTGCCGACTGTCTCGATGTAGGCGCCGTGGCAATCAATTGCTGGAGCCCTCTCGATGCGCGCCTGCCGTGGGGAGGAATCAAGCACAGCGGCATTGGACGCGACCTGTCCCGGGCCGCGCTCGATTCCTACCTTGAGGAAAAAGTCGTCACCACGGCACTGTGACACGCAATATCAGTCGGCGCCCCCACCTAAACATTGGTTTTGTGCAGTTCCTTACCAGCACTTCTTGAGTGATACATCATGGACTATCAACAGCGTAAAAAGCGTTTCTGGCACCCGATGAGCTCGGCGGCCGCAGGCCACTCGACCCCAACCGTCGTCATTGCCAGAGGGGACGGAAACTACGTGTTCGACGTCGAAGGCAACCGCATGCTCGACGGGGTCGGCGGATTGTGGAACGTCAATGTCGGCCACAACAGGCCGGAAGTGAAAGCCGCGATCGCGCGTCAGATGGACGAGCTTTCTTACTATCAAACGTTCGACGGCGTTGCGCATCCGCGCGTGTATGACCTCGCCGATCGGCTCTGCGCGATGTTCGAGCAAGAGGACATGCAGCGCGTGATGTTTGGCAGCGGTGGGTCCGATGCGTGCGAAACCGCGCTGAAAATGGCCCGCCAATATTGGGTCGCCGCAGGCGAGCCCTCGCGAACGAAATTCCTCTCGCTGCGTAATGGCTACCACGGCGTACATATGGGCGGAACGTCGGTCGGAGGCAACGGCGTCTATCACTACAACCACGGTCCCCTATTGCCGGGTTGCGTTCTGCTCGATACGCCGTGGCTCTATCGCAACCCTTGGGGTTGTGAGGACGCGGAGGAACTCGTCGCGCATTGCATCCGGCAGTTGGAAGAAACGATCGCATTTCATGGCCCCCAAACCATTGCCGCATTCATCGCAGAGCCGGTGCAGGGTGCGGGCGGCCTGATCGTACCGCCGGCCACTTATTGGCGCCGCGTCCGGGAAGTGTGCGATCGAAACGGCATCTTGCTGATCGCCGACGAAGTGGTCACTGGCTTCGGCCGCACCGGCAGCATGCTCGGTAGTCGAGGCTGGGGCGTGGCACCCGACATTCTTTGCCTGGCTAAAGGAATCTCCGCGGGCTACGTGCCGCTGGGCGCAACGATGTACAACGGGCGTATCGCGCAAGCCATCGAAACCGGAAGCGGCTTCTCGCATATGGTGATGCATGGCTATACGTACAGCGGACACCCGCTCGCCTGTGCCGCGTCTCTCGCGGTGCTCGATATCGTGGAATCCGAGAATCTGCCTGCGAATGCCGGCAGCGTCGGCCAGCATTTGCTCGAGCAGTTGCTTCCGCTGAAACGCGAATTCGAGACTGTGGGGGATGTACGCGGCAAAGGCCTCATGCTGGCCCTCGATCTCGTGACCGACAAGGCGAGCCGAACCCCCCTCAATCCGATGGAGGGCTTCGCGGCGCGCGTCGCCGATGCCGCACGCAAGCGCGGCGTCCTGGTGCGAGCCATCGCCAACAAGGTTGTCATGTCCCCACCGCTGACGCTGACGTTGGACGAAGCGGGCCTGATCGCGCGCGCTTTGCACGAAGCGCTGCGTGAGTGCTGTTGACAGCGCTTTTTGCCTTAGGTACACACGAGCGTCGGAGCGAGTGCTCGTGTGCTACCTGCGGAGCACTCGCTCGTCTGCTTGCGGATTCTTCATCAGCGGTCCCCAGCCACGCAGTGCTTTTTGCCGGCATGGCGTGAGTTACCGGGATTGGAGGTTTTAAGAGTTCGCTTCGATCGTTGAGGATGGGAATTGAGATGGATATCCAAGTTGCAAAATTGGCGGAAGACAAGTATCCGCTTGTCGTTCGGCTTCTCCACTGGGCCAGAGCGTTCCTGATCTTCGGACAACTGTGGATGGGATGGACAATGGTCAGACTTAGCGACGACCTTCCAGCCAAGTTCGACTGGTACTACCCGACTCATAAGGAGTTCGGGATTCTGACTCTTTTGCTCGTTCTGGTTCAGCTCGCGATCCGTTCTCGGACGACGCTGCCGGCTCCGCCGGCGGGGCATGCCGACTGGGAAAAGAAATGCGCCAAGGCAGCCCATTACCTACTGTACGCTTTGGCTATCGTGGTGCCGTTGATGGGTTACTCGATGTCGAGCACCTTTACTCAAAGCGACGGTGTACCGTTTTTCGGGGTGCAATTGCCTGAGCTGCTGCCTAAAAACGACAATTGGTTCAAGGTATTCCAGTGGTTGCATAAGACGTTAGCCTATACGTTGCTCGCGCTCGTCGCGCTTCACATCCTCGGTGCGTTGAAGCATCGCTTTTGGGACGCGGATCGCCGCAACGATGTCTTGCGGCGCATGTTGTAGGCCAAGTGCAGCATTTCGATAACGAGTGGGCACCTTGGGTCGGCGATCGATTCGGTCGCCGATATTTACTTGACATCTAAACTATATAAACCTAAATTATCCCCAATGGCAGCGTTGATATTTGGGGATCAAACATGCGCATCGTCTGTATTGGTGGCGGCCCTGCAGGGTTGTACTTTGGCCTGTTGATGAAGCGCCGGAACCCGGCCTACGAAGTCACGGTCGTCGAGCGCAACCGCCCTTACGACACCTTCGGCTGGGGCGTCGTGTTCTCCGATCAGACGCTCGGCAACCTGCGCGCAGCGGACGCGCCCAGCGCCGAGTCGATCCTCGACGCCTTCAACCACTGGGACGACATCGAGATCAATTTCCGCGGCCGGCAAGTCCGCTCGTCGGGCCACGGCTTCTGCGGTATCGGTCGCAAACGTCTGCTGAATATCCTGCAAGCGCGCTGCGAAGAACTCGGCGTCAAGCTGGTTTTCGAAACCCAGGTCACGGACGACAGCGTCTACGAAGCCGATCTGATCATCGCGTGCGACGGCGCCAACAGCGCGATCCGTCAGAAGTACGCGGCCACCTATCAGCCCGCCATCGACATGCGCGATTGCCGCTTCGTCTGGCTCGGCACCAAAAAGCTGTTCGACGCCTTCACCTTCGCCTTCGAAGAAACCGAATTCGGCTGGTTCCAGGCCCATGCTTATCGTTTCGACGATCAGACTTCCACGTTCATCGTCGAAACACCGGAGCGCGTGTGGCGCGCCGCCGGTCTCGATGAAATGAGCAAGGAGGACAGCATCGCCTTCTGCGAAAAACTGTTCGCAAAGTATCTGGACGGCAATGCGTTGATGTCGAACGCCGCGCATCTGCGCGGGTCGTCGCAATGGATTCGTTTTCCGCGCGTCGTCAATGAGGAATGGGTGCATTGGCGCCGCAACGCCGACGGCACGCAAACGCCGGTCGTCCTGATGGGCGACGCCGCGCACACGGCTCACTTCTCGATTGGCTCGGGCACCAAGCTCGCGCTCGAAGATTCGATCGAACTCGCCAACAGCATGGGCGCGCACCCCGGCGACCTGGCTGCCGCGCTGCAGCATTACACCCAGGTGCGCAGCATCGACGTATTGCGGATTCAGAACGCCGCGCGCAATTCGACCGAATGGTTCGAGCATGTCGACCGATACACGTCGTTCGAGCCGGAACAGTTCGCGTATTCGCTGCTCACGCGCTCGCAGCGCATCTCGCACGAAAATCTGCGCGAGCGCGACGCGCGCTACCTGTCCGGTTTCGAAGACTGGCTCGCCAAGCGCTCAGGTGTAACCCGCGCACCGGACAAGCATTCCGTGCCGCCCATGTTCACGCCCTTCACGTTGCGCGGCGTCACGCTGAAAAACCGCGTGGTGGTCTCGCCGATGGCGCAATACTCGGCCGTCGACGGGATCGCGGGCGACTATCACCTGATGCATCTCGGCGCCCGCGCAATGGGCGGTGCCGGCCTGGTTATGACGGAAATGACCTGCGTCTCGCCCGATGCGCGCATCACGCCCGCGTGTCCAGGCATGTATGCGCCTGAGCATCTCACCGCGTGGAAGCGCATCGTCGACCTCGTGCATCGTCAGTCGGATGCCAAGATCGGCATTCAGCTCGGACACTCCGGCGCGAAAGGTTCGACGCGCGTCGCATGGGAAGGCATCGATCAACCTCTCGACGAAGGCAACTGGCCGCTCGTCTCAGCGTCGCCGCAACAATATCTGCGGGGCATTAGCCAGCATTCGCGCGAAGCGACACATGAGGAACTGCGCGAAATCGAAACGCAATTCGTACGCGCGGTGGAAATGTCCGCCGAGGCCGGTTTCGACTGGCTCGAACTGCACTGCGCGCACGGCTACTTCCTCTCGAGCTTCCTGTCGCCGTTGACCAATCATCGCACGGACGAATACGGCGGCTCGCTCGAAAACCGCCTGCGTTATCCGCTGGACGTGTTCAAAGCAATTCGTGCGGTCTGGCCGCAAGACAAGCCGATTTCCGTGCGCATTTCCGCGAACGATTGGGTCGAAGGCGGCACGACGCCGGACGACGCCGTCAAGATCGCGCAAGCCTTCAAGGCAGCGGGAGCCGACATGATCGACGTGTCGTCGGGTCAGGTGAGCAAGGACGAAAAGCCGGTGTTTGGACGCATGTTCCAGACGCCGTTCGCAGACCGCGTGCGCAACGAAGCCGGTATCGCGACCATTGCGGTCGGTGCGATCTCGGAAGCCGATCACGTCAACAGCATTATCGCGGCGGGCCGCGCGGACCTCTGTGCGATTGCGCGGCCGCATCTGGCGAATCCTGCGTGGACGTTGAACGAAGCGGCCAAGATCGGCTATTTCGATGTGAACTGGCCCAAGCCCTACACCGCGGCGAAATCTCAACTCGAACGCAACCTGGAACGCGAGCGCGCGCTGGCCGCAGCGAACGCCGGATTGTCGCCGCAAGAACGCGCGCAACGCGCCGAAGGAACCTCGTGAATACGCAGAACTCGACGTCGACGCTCGCGGGACAGCACGCGGTAGTCACCGGCGGCGGCAGCGGCATCGGCGCAGCGGTCGCGGAGACGCTTCTGCGTGCCGGCGCGCGCGTCACCCTGATGGGCCGCAATGCGGAGCGGCTCGCCATGCAGCGGGAGAAATGCCGTTCGCTCGGCGACATCGCCAGCATCAGTGTCGACGTCACGCAGGAAGATTCCGTCGCGAATGCGTTCAGCCAGGCCGGCACGGTCGACATCCTCATCAACAACGCGGGCCAGGCGCAAGCCGCGCCGTTCACGCATACCGACATGGCGCTCTGGCAGCGCATGCTGGACGTCAACCTCACCGGCGTGTTTCTCGGCACGCGCGCGGTCTTGCCCGGCATGCTCGAACGCGGCCACGGCCGCATCGTCAATGTGGCGAGCACGGCGGGCCAGATCGGCTATGCGTACGTCGCCGCCTACTGCGCGGCGAAACACGGCGTGATCGGTCTGACGCGTTCCCTCGCTCTGGAAGTCGCGACGAAAGGCGTCACCGTCAACGCCGTGTGCCCCGGCTACACGGAAACGGAACTGCTGCATGCGTCGCTTGAACAGATCACGAGCAAGACCTCGCGCACCGAACAGCAGGCACGCGAAACCTTGCTTCGCTCGAATCCGCAACGTCGCTTCGTGAGTCCGGAGCAAGTGGCCAACGCAGTGCTCTGGCTCTGCCAACCTGGCTCGGACGCTATTACGGGGCAATCCATTTCCATCTCTGGTGGAGAAGTGATGTGAGCAAGACATTGAACATCAAGAAGCCCGCGGCGGCGGCTGATTCGAAGCCGGCGCGCAAGGGCGTCGCCAAACCCGCGGAGAACGTCGTGGACCTCGAAATGAGCACCGGCGCGGATAGTCATATGGGCTTGCGTCTGTGGCTGCGCATGCTGACTACGACCAACCTTGTGCAAGCCGAATTGCGTAAGCGCCTGCGCAACGAATTCGACACCACGTTGCCACGTTTCGATCTGATGGCGCAGTTGGAGCGCCACCCGGAAGGCCTGAAGATGACCGAACTGTCGCGCCGTTTGATGGTGACGGGCGGCAACGTCACCGGCATTACGGATCAGCTCGAAAAAGAAGGACTGGTGTCGCGCGACAACGATCCGAACGATCGCCGTTCGATCAGCGTGTGCCTGACACCTGCTGGACGAAAAGCGTTCGACAAAATGGCGACCGCGCACGAGCAATGGGTGGTCGAGATGTTCGGCGGCTTGAGTCTCGAGGAGAAATCGCGCACCCATCAGCGGCTCGGCAAGCTCAAGCAGCATCTGCTCGACAGTCTGAAAGATTGATATTGCTTTGCATGGGACCGAGGAGACACACATGACAAGATCCAACGCCGACGCGCTGCTGGCCGGCAACCGCCTGACGCTCTCCAACTACGAGGCGCGGCACTTCGGCTGGTCGGTCGCCGATAAGGTCGCGACGATCACGCTGAACCGCCCGGAGCGCAAGAACCCGCTGACCTTCGAATCGTATGCGGAGTTGCGCGACCTGTTCCGCCAGTTGACCTATGCCACCGACGTCAAAGCCGTCGTGATACACGGCGCGGGCGAGAACTTCTGTTCCGGCGGCGACGTGCACGACATCATCGCGCCGCTGATCGATCTGCCCATGCCGGAACTGCTGCTGTTCACGCGCATGACCGGCGATCTCGTCAAAGCCATGCGCCATTGCCCGCAGCCGATCATCGCGGCCGTCGACGGCGTGTGCGCCGGAGCCGGCGCGATTCTCGCCATGTCCTCCGACATGCGCCTCGCCACGGCGCGCAGCAAGCTCGCGTTTCTGTTCTCACGCGTCGGTCTGGCGGGCTGCGATATGGGCGCATGCGCGATCCTGCCGCGCATCATCGGCCAGGGGCGCGCCGCCGAATTGCTCTTCACCGGGCGCTCGGCCAGCGGCGACGAAGGTTACGCATGGGGTTTCTATAACCGCTTGTGCGAACCCACCGCGCTGCTTGAAGACGCGCAAAAGCTCGCCGCCGATCTCGTCGCCGGCCCGACTTTCGCGCACGGCATCACCAAGAAGATGCTGCATCAGGAATGGAGCATGAGCATCGACGAAGCAATCGAATCCGAAGCGCAAGCTCAGGCGATCTGCATGAGCACACGCGACTTCGAGCGCGCATACACCGCGTTTGCCGCAAAGTCGCGTCCGGTGTTCGAGGGAGACTAAGGTGAGCGCGAATTCCCAACTGGATTTGCATAGCGCGCTGGCCTGGCCGTTTTTCGAGCCGCGCCATCGCGAACTGGCCGCCGGTATCGAGGCATGGTGCCAGGCGAACCTCTCGCACGAAGACCATCAAGACGTCGACGCGACCTGCAAGCATCTCGTGCGCGAACTCGGCGCCGCCGGCTGGCTGAAATACGGCGTGGGCGGCGTGGCATACGGCGGCCACGGCGACACCATCGACACGCGCGCCGTCTGCCTGCTGCGCGAAACGCTGGCCAAACACTCGGGCCTCGCGGACTTCGCGTTGGCGATGCAAGGACTCGGCTCGGGCGCGATCTCGCTCGCCGGCACACATGAGCAAAAGACGCGCTATCTGCCGCGCGTGGCGAACGGCACGGCCCTCGCCGCCTTCGCACTGTCGGAGCCCGAAGCGGGATCGGACGTAGCCGCCATGGCGCTTACCGCCCGCGAAGACGGCGACGCCTACGTGCTCGACGGCGACAAGACGTGGATCTCCAACGGCGGCATTGCCGATTTCTACGTGGTGTTCGCCCGCACCGGCGAAGCACCAGGTGCACGCGGCATCAGCGCCTTCATTGTCGACGCGGACACTCCGGGACTCGAAATCGCGGAACGCATCGACGTGATCGCGCCGCATCCGCTCGCACGTCTGCACTTTGCAGGCGCACGCGTGCCGCGCAGCCAGATGCTCGGCGCACCCGGCGAAGGATTCAAGATCGCCATGCGCACGCTGGATATTTTCCGCACGTCGGTAGCGGCGGCGTCGCTCGGTTTCGCGCGTCATGCCATGGCCGAGGGTATTGCGCGCGCCGCGTCGCGCAAAATGTTCGGGCAGACGCTAGGCGATTTTCAGCTGACGCAGGCCAAACTCGCGCAGATGGCGCTGACCATCGACAGCAGCGCGCTGCTGGTCTACCGCGCCGCCTGGCTGCGCGATCAGGGCGAAAGCGTGACACGCGAAGCCGCGATGGCGAAGTGGCACGCAAGCGAAGGCGCGCAACAGGTGATCGACGCCGCGGTGCAACTGTATGGCGGCATGGGCGTGCAAAGCGGAACGGCTGTCGAAATGCTGTACCGCGAAATTCGCGCGCTGCGCATTTACGAAGGCGCAACCGAAGTGCAGCAGTTGATCGTTGGGCGCGATTTGCTGAAAGCGCATGCTGCGGCCTCGGCTGAAGGAAGCGCCAAATGAACGCGACCTTCGAACGGCCAGTGCGTATTCGCTTCTCGCACTGCGATCCGGCCGGCATCGTGTACTTCCCGCAATATCTGGTGATGACCAACGCGCTGGTCGAAGACTGGTTCAACGAAGGCCTGAACATCGACTATGCGCACATGATCGGACAACGCCGCGTCGGCTTGCCGATCGTCAAACTCGACTGCGATTTTTCGCGGCCGAGCCAGATGGGCGAAACGATCACGCTGACGCTCAACGTGACAGCAATCGGCCGGCGTTCGATCAGCATTGAGATTGTCGGCCATTGCAATGGCGAAACGCGTTTCCGCTCGAAACAGGTGCTCGTGACGATCTCGATTGAAAGCGGCACCTCCATCGATATTCCCGCCGACATCGCGAGCGCGCTCGCGACGTACGCCCCACAGTCCGACATTGCCGAGGCACAACGCTCATGAAAACAGCTCTCCTTCCCGCCGGCTGGGTCAAGCCACGTGGCTATGCGAACGGCGTCGCGGCGACCGGCACGCAAGTGTTCATTGCCGGCCAGATCGGCTGGGACGAGCAGGCGCGCTTCCAGACCACCGACTTCGCCGAACAGGCCGTTCAGGCACTCAAGAACATCGTCGCCGTGCTGCACGAAGCGGGCGGCAAGCCCGAACATCTGGTGCGGATGACGTGGTACGTCACCGACAAGCGCGAATACCTTGCGTCGTTGAAAGACATCGGCCGCGCGTTTCGCGAGTTGATCGGCGACTACGACATCGCGATGAGCGCGGTGCAAGTCGTCGCGCTGATGGAAGACGAAGCGAAGGTCGAAATCGAGGCGACCGCCGTCGTGCCGCAGTAAGTCAAACAACGATAGCCCGCACACGAAACTAACCGAAGCGCAATCAGCCGGCACACATTCCGGGAGACCATGATGGAACCGTCAGCCCACGTCGATACCTTCGCGCGCGACAATCTTCCGCCGCAGGATCAATGGCCCGTCTTTCTGCTCGATAACCCCGACGTCGCCTACCCGGCGCGAATGAACTGCGCGACGGAGCTGCTCGACAGAACCATCGAAGCCGGCCACCGCGACCATCCCGCGATCTGGTCCGATGTGGACGGCACGCCTCGCGCTACCACTTACGGCGAACTGCTTGCACTCGTGAATCACAGCGCGCATGTGCTGGTCGACGAAATGGGGCTGCAGCCGGGCAACCGTGTGCTGCTGCGCGGTCCCAACACGCTGCAAATGGCGGTCGCTGCGCTCGCTGCATTGAAGGCCGGGCTAGTCGTGGTGCCGACCATGCCGCTGCTGCGCGCCAAGGAACTGAAGCAGATCATCCAGAAGGCGCAGGTTAGCGCGGCGTTGTGCGACGCGCGCCTCGCCGAAGAACTGGCACGCTGCACCGATCCGAAAGACGAGTTCTACTGCGCTGGTTTGAAGCAGACGCGCTTCTTCCACGACGACGCGGCGGATTCGCTCGATACGCTCGCGATCAACAAGCCCGATCATTTCACCGCCTGCGACACCGCCGCCGACGACGTCTGCCTGATCGCCTTCACCAGCGGCACGACTGGCGCGCCGAAAGGCTGTATGCACTTCCATCGCGATGTCGTGGCCATGTGCGATCTGTTCCCGCGTCATGTGCTCAAGCCCACGTCGAGCGATATTTTCTGCGGCACGCCGCCGCTCGCGTTCACGTTCGGGTTGGGCGGCCTGTTGTGCTTTCCGCTGCGGGTGGGCGCATCCACGGTGCTGATCGAGAAGCTCACGCCCGAGACGCTGCTGCAGACCGTCGAACGTTTTCATGCGACCGTGATGTTCACCGCGCCGACGTTCTACCGGCAAATGGCGCCCCTCGTTGCGCACCACGACGTTTCGAGTTTGAAGAAAACGGTGTCCGCCGGTGAAGCGTTGCCGGATTCCACGCGGCGCCTCTGGCACGACGCAACCGGCATCGACATGATCGACGGCATTGGCGGCACCGAACTGATCCACATTTTCGTGGCGGCGCAAGGCGACGAGATTCGCCCGCATGCGATTGGCCGCGCGGTGCCGGGCTATGTCGTGCAAGCCGTGGATGACGACATGCAGCCGGTCCCGGCCGGCACGATCGGCAAACTCGCGGTGCGCGGCCCGACCGGTTGCCGCTATCTTGCCGACGACCGGCAAAAGAAGTTCGTGCGCGACGGCTGGAATCTGCCGGGCGACTCCGTCTATCTCGACGAAGACGGCTACGTGTTCTATCAGGCGCGCGCCGACGACATGATCGTTTCCGCCGGCTACAACATCTCCGGCCCGGAAGTGGAGAGCGTGCTGCTGCAACATGAAGCGGTGTCCGAATGCGGCGTGATCGGTGTGCCGGATGAGACCCGCGGGCAGATCGTCAAGGCGTTCGTGGTGGTCAATGCCGGTTTCAAACGGGACGACAAACTGGTCGCGCAACTGCAGGACTACGTGAAAAGCAGTGTCGCGCCGTATAAATACCCGCGCGTGATCGTTTTCGTCGATGCCCTGCCGCGCACCGAAACCGGCAAGCTCAAACGCTTCGAGTTGCGCAACCTGGCTTAGAGTCCCGCCTCGGCACAACATCCTTATGATGTGACACTTCACTGGCCACCGTCCCTCGACCATGCTGACTGTCCATCATCTGAACAATTCCCGCTCGCAGCGCGTGCTGTGGCTGCTCGAAGAGCTCGGTGTGCCGTACGAGATCAAGCGTTACCAGCGCGATCCGAAAACGATGCTGGCGCCGCCCGAACTCCGCGCGGTGCATCCGCTCGGCAAGTCGCCCGTCATTACCGACGACGGCCAGACTATCGCCGAGTCGGGGGCCATCATCGAGTATCTGATCGACAAATACGGGCAGGGGCGGTTTGCTCCGACGCCAGGGACGCCTGAGCGCTTGCGCTACACCTACTGGCTGCACTACGCGGAAGGCTCGGCCATGCCGCCGCTGCTGCTCAAACTGGTGGCGCTGCGCATTGCTGGCGCGCCCATGCCGTTCTTCGCCAAGCCGATCGCGCGCAAGATCGCGGCCACGCTGCAATCCAGTTTTGTCGATCCGCAGCTGAAATTGCACCTCGGCTATATCGACAAGGAACTGAGCGCGACCGGCTGGTTCGTCGGCAACGACTTCACCGCCGCCGACGTGCAAATGAGCTTCCCGCTCGAAGCCGCCACCGCGCGCGGCGGCATGGAGGGCCAGATTCCCGCGATCACCGACTTTCTGAAGCGCATTCACGCGCGGCCCGCTTATCAGCGTGCGCTGGAGCGCGGCGGCAAGTACGAGATCGTCGGCGAACATTAACGGGCGCGCCGGCCTGAAACTCGTAGTTGTGACACAAAAGTTGCGGGTGCTAGACTCGATATTCCATTGCCATCAACGCGCTGCCGACCTCCATGTCGCGCCGGGCGGTTGCACGTGCGGCATCCGCCTGACTACGCTTGAGAGCGATTGAACCCGGCTGACTCGGGCCAATCGCGGCAAAGGAGTTCCCGCATGCCCCATTCCATTCACGGCAACCAACGCTGGCTCGCACTGATCGTGCTATGCCTCGGTGTGCTCATGATCGTGCTCGATACCACGATCGTGAACGTTGCGCTGCCGTCTATCGCCGCGGATCTCGGCTTCACCGAGACGTCGCTGGTCTGGGTGGTCAATGCGTACATGCTGACGTTCGGCGGCTGCCTGCTGCTCGGCGGCCGGCTCGGCGATCTGTATGGGCACCGCAAGCTGTTTCTCGGCGGCATCACCTTGTTCACGCTGGCGTCGCTCGCTTGCGGCATGGCGAATTCGCAAATCCTGCTGGTCTGCGCGCGCGCCGTGCAGGGTTTGGGCGGGGCAATTGTTTCCGCGGTGTCGCTGTCGCTCATCATGAATCTGTTCACCGAACCCGGCGAGCGTGCGAAAGCCATGGGCGTGTATGGTTTTGTGTGCGCGGGCGGCGGCAGCATCGGCGTGTTGCTCGGCGGCCTGCTGACCAATCTGCTTAGCTGGCACTGGATCTTTCTCGTCAATCTGCCGATTGGAATTGCCGTGTACGCACTCTGCGTGGCGTTGTTGCCGTCCGCACGCGGTCATGCGCATGGCGAGCGGCTCGATGTGGCAGGCGCGGTATCCGTCACCGCGTCGCTGATGCTGGCGGTCTACGCGGTGGTGAACGGTAATGAAGCGGGCTGGACCTCCGTGCAAACGCTCGGCTTGATCTTCGCCGCGCTCGTCCTGTTGGCCGCGTTCCTGATGATCGAATCGCGGGTGCAGCATCCGTTGATGCCGCTCGGCTTGTTCCGATTGCGCAATGTCGCGACCGCGAACGTGGCCGGCGTGCTTTGGGCGGCGGCAATGTTCGCGTGGTTCTTTATCTCCGCGCTGTATCTGCAGCGCGTGCTCGGCTATAGGCCGTTGCAGGTTGGGCTCGCGTTCCTGCCTGCGAATCTGATCATGGGGTTCTTTTCTTTAGGTCTGTCGGCGCGTGTGGTGATGCGCTTTGGACTGCGTGTTCCGCTCGCTGCTGGGCTGCTGTTCGCGGCGTGCGGTCTTGCGTTGTTCGCGCGTGCGCCGGTGGGCGGCACGTTTGTGGTTGATGTGATGCCGGGCATGATTCTGCTGGGCGTTGGTGCCGGTATTGCGTTCAATCCTATGCTGCTGGCCGCCATGAGCGATGTCGATCCGAGCGATTCAGGACTCGCGTCTGGGATCGTCAATACGTCGTTCATGATGGGGGGCGCGCTTGGGCTTGCGGTGCTGGCGAGTCTGGCTGCCGCGCGTACTGAGGCGATGCAGGCGTCTGGGAATGCTCTGGTGGCGCTGAACAGCGGGTATCACGTGGCGTTTCTGTTTGGGGCGGTTTTTGCGGCCGCTGCGGGTGTGCTGGGTGGGTTGCTGTTGCGGCCGGGGCAGCCGGGTGGCGCTGGTGCGCAGGGTCATGGCGAGGCGGCGCCAGAGGAGCATTCTCGTGCGCCTGGTGGCGGCGCCGCGACGGAGAATTATTGAGCGGGAGGCGGTGGAGGTTCGCCGCGTGCGGTTGCTTGGCGAGCGCACTTGCAAAACCGCAAGCACGATCAAATGCAGCGGATCGCCACTAGCTATGCTGGTTCCATGCTGACATGAGAGCCGATATGAACCCGGTTGGAAAAGCCCTCTGGTTTATCGAAAGCCACTTTGCCGGCGAGCTGACGCTCGACGACATCGCCAACGGCGGATGCGTGTCGCGCTTTCACCTGGCGCGCGCCTTCGAAGCGGCCACCGGATTTTCGGTCATGCGCTACGTTCGCGCGCGGCGGTTGAGCGAAGCCGCACGACACCTCGCGCGCGGTGCACCTGACATTCTGGCGGTCGCCATCGACGCCGGTTACGGCTCTCACGAAGCATTCACGCGCGCGTTTCGCGAGCAATTCGGCGTGACGCCCGAAGCGCTGCGCGCGCGTGGTCATCTCGACAACCTTGCCATCGTGGAGCCAATCAGAATGAACGACGCCCCTCTTATCCATCTTGAACCGCCTCGCTTTGAGGACGGCAAGCCGTTTCTCGTCGCGGGACTCAGCGAGCGCTATACAAGCGAAACCTCCGCCGCGATTCCTTCGCAGTGGCAGCGCTTTGGGCCTTACTTCGGTAATGTGCCGGGCCAGATTAGTAATGTGGGATACGGCATTTGCTATAACGCCGATGACGCCGGCAATGTCGACTATATGTGCGGTGTCGAGGTTAGCGATTTTTCTGCTTTGCCTGCTGAGTTGAGCCGGTTGCGGATTTCTCCGCAGCGGTATGCGGTGTTTAGCCATCGCGAGCATGTGTCGACTGTGCGGCATACGTGGAATGCGATCTGGAATCAGTGGCTGCCGACGTCGGGGCATGTTCCGGCGGATGCGCCGAATTTCGAGCGGTATGACGAGAAGTTTGATCCTGTTAGTGGGATGGGTGGGCTTGAGATTTGGTTGCCGTTGAAGGCGTGATTTGGCGGCCCTGCCAGATCGTCAACTCGTTCCCTCGGCGGCGCATTTAGGCGATGCGTCGCCGGGGAATGTCTATTGGGCTCTGAGCCATCTTATTTAATGCTATGCGAGGCTACGAGGGGTTGGGCGCTAGTCCTAGCCACTCGCGGGTTTGTGCTGGTCGCTTAGTGCGGCGCGGTGGTCGGTTGTTGCGCTGTGTCGACTGTCAACGCGGCGGTGCCTTCCGATTGCGGGCTCTTGCGTTGGTGAGCGTTTGCGGTGGTTTCCTCCGCTTTTGCCCGTTGTGATGCCTCTGCAAGCAAGTTCGCTGCATGGCGTGCCGTGATGCGGCTTTGAGAAACGCCCTTCGCGTCGAGTGCGATCACCTGGTATAGCTCACGGTCGCATTCGAGATCCCGCTGATACTGCTCCATCGTGTCTACCAGCAACTCAAGAAGCGTCTGACGACGCCGTCTTTCATCACTCGTTACGGCAGGATTCCTACATATTGAGGACGTAAGTGTGATCAGAGTATCCAGTTGACCCACCTGCCGGTCGCATAAGTCGAATGCCGACAGGGCAAGCTTTTCGTACTGGAGTGCGTCGACCGGCGGACGTGATGAAGGTTGATTCTTGATGGATTTGCTCATGGTGCGATCTCCCTGATACTTACATGGATCGCCCGACACTCGCTTGGGAAGGGGGTGAGCGGGCACGAAGTAGGGTTGACAGACCGGTGTTACGTCAAGCCGGCGAGCCTTGTGGCTCCCCCACCACGGCCCGCCCATAGCAATATAGACGTGCGGCAGCAAACGCACCCCCGCCTGAGCGGGGTGCGGACGTAACAATCAGGCTGTCAAACCTGGCCGCCGGGTGTTTCCCGACGACTTCGTAATTATAAATCAGGGGAGCCCGGTTGCCTTCAGCCGGGTAGGTCAAAAATGTTTGATTTGGCCGAAAGGATAAGGGGGGTTAGGACGGAGGGAGTTGGTGTGGGGCCGCTGCGGCCGGTCGCACGCAATTGAGCCCAATACACCATCTGTACGGCTGCTTACAAGCAAAGCTGAGGTGACGCTCGTGATGCCCCCGAAGATCGAGTGGGGGGGGCTGCGTACGGCATGGTCCTGTATTCAGAAAAAGCCATGCTGCAGGGGCAGTCCGCAGATGTGTTCGCCATGATCCGCGAAAATTTATAAGACTTAAGGGTGAGCTGGGCGGCGGTGAGCACTGCTGCCTACGCATCATTTTCCGTTCTGCAATCATCTCCTCCCCGGCCCACTCCGTGGTATGCGTTCTCGAGCATTGTCCAACGCCTGCCTGCACATGCTGTCGAGCACGCACTCACAGTGCTGCGAGGCAACGCTTAACAGGAGTTTGAGTTCACTGACGCAGAAAGCTGCCCTCCCTCTCCTTGACGTCTCCCGTCAGCAACCTGCCACATTGCTGACGGTGGCGGTATCGAGCAGCCGAACGGCAGCTACTGGCGGCAGCCGCGCTGCGTCTCGTTAGCGCAAGAGCGCCGGCATCCTCATACGGCCGAGTGGGGTGGACTACGGCGTGCCGAGGGCTCGTGATAAAACCATTCAAAGAGAACGGCGCAAAGCAGGAAGAACACCATGTGAGCGAAGGCGAAATACAACATGCCACCCACGCTTATAACCCGATATCCCGCAAAGCCCTGATGGATCATCGGCAGGACGATACAGGCATTCGCCAGCCAGACGAGCGCCCCGTACGTCGCACCTCTTCTCCACGCGCCACCGGGCAGAAACACAAACAGGAATGCATACACGATGCCCATTGCGATTCCGACTGCAACACGAAAAGCCTGTAGGAAGCTATATGTCTGAAAAATGGGGCGTACGGTGACGTGCCTACTTGCTACCTGGAGAAGCAACGAAAGAAGGCCGCCACGACCAGTTACTAGCTGAAAATGGTCCGCGCCTAAAAGCAAAGCCGTGTTCACGGCAATTGCGATGGTCGCTGCAGCCAACGCGCATCCAAGTCGGGCGAAGATACGGGAGTTCCCGGAGCAATTGCCTGCAAAAAGTCGAAGCATCGTACTTCCTCCTGAAGACCTGGTCGACTGAATGCAAACACGTAGATACGCTTTTTATTCCATCCTTGCCCTGTCTCAGCCACCGGTTACACTCGAAATCGAGTGATTTTCGGACCAATGTCAACAGCGGACTAGTTCGCATAGAAGCTGCCGTTCGGTTGACCAACGTGGCGAATTTCCTGGGAACGACGTTGACGGCGCGTCAGTTTAGCGACGTGTAACCTTGCTAATGCAGGAACGGACAGACTCCACAGGAACAGTCAGTTACGAACGTTGAGGCCAGCCCCCATGAAGCCCCTAGATCTAACACGTTTCGACCTCAACCTTCTGGTTGTACTTGAGGCGCTGTGGACCGAAAGGCACGTCGGCCGCGCCGCCCAACGACTGCATTTGTCTCAGTCCGCAACCAGCCACGCTTTATCGAGGCTGCGTACTGCTTTTTCTGATCAGCTTTTCATTCGTCACCCCCGCGGGATCGAGCCGACGCCACTGGCAATCGAGTTAATGCCACGCGTGGCGGAGGTGCTCGAGTCGGTCAGGCTCGTCGCCAGTCCACGTGGACCGTTCGATCCAGGCCGTCTGCAAGCGACGCTCTCCGTGGCGGCCACCGATCACGCCATCTTGACCGTCGTCGCCCCCGTTCTGGCCGAGATCCAGGCTGTTGCGCCGGGTGTCGTACTGAAGCTCAGGCCGGCCGATGCCGAATCCGCACTGCGCATGTTAGACAACGGCGAGCTCGACATCGTGCTGGGATCGGGTTCGTTTGCCCAGGTTCCGCAGCGTTTTGATTGCCAGCTTGTCCATGAGGAGCGTTTCGTCGGCATCGCGCGCAAGGGGCATCCAGCGCTAGTCAAGCGAGGCAAGAAGCTGCACATGGAATTGGATGATTTCGTTCGGCTGCCCCACATTCTGGTCTCGCCGCGCGGCGATATGCGGGGTGCTGTCGACGAGGCGCTTGAGACCTTGGGTCGTACCCGCAAGGTGATCGTCACCTGCCCCAGCTTTCTGGCTGTTCCGTTCATGGTCGGCGCTTCGCCATCAATTGCAGTGATCGCCGAGCGGGTTGCACTGCGGATGCAGGAGACCGCGCAACTAAGCCTTTTTGAGCTGCCCTTGGAGTTGCCAACTTGGGAGGTGCTCGTCATTCGAGCCCGAGGGCGTACCAATGAACCTGCCGTTCAGTGGATTACGAACATGATGATCGCCGCCTAAACATCGGCAGGGGTCTGCTTCGAATGGGCAACCCAAGGGTTATGAATTCTGTGCATCGACATGGTGTGTAAATGCCATTGGATCGAATGCCTTGGGTTTCCTAGAGTGCGGTTGTTGCTTACCCGTCCTGCCGGAAATTCCCGATGAAAACAGCGCCCACCCTGGTGATGATCCCTTGCTTCGCAGGTGCTCCGTGGCAGCTCGATCAGTTGACCCACTTGCAAGATCGCCCCATGCATACCCTTCGTTTGCCGGACGACGTGCGCGACCTGGAAACATTAGCCGACTGCATCGCCGACCAGGTGAAGGACTTCGAGAGCTACGTATTAGTTGGCGATTCGTACGGCGCGGTCTCATCGATCGCGGTTGCGACGCGCCAACCGAAGGGTCTCAAGGGCCTGGTGCTCTCTGGCGGTTTTGCCAGGAGCCCAATCACCTCACCCTTGCTCAAGTTTCTGGCAGCACTTGCTCCGTTCTTCCCCGGGCCCTTTTACCGATACTTGACCCTATGGTTCCACGCAACGCAGTTGGCGTCGTCGTTTGACAAGGAAGGGGAGATACCCTGGTCAACCGGAAAAAGTCGCACCTTGTTCATCAGAAATACGCCGCACAAGGCATACATCAACCGCGTTCGTTCGATCGAGAAAACGGACTATACGGCCCAGTTGAACAAGATCAACGTCCCCACGCTGATCCTGACTCCCGAGGAAGACAAGCTCATTGGCGAAGAAGCCGCGCGGATTCTCTTGCAAGGCATAAAGGGTTCGCGGGAAGTCATCATGCCGCGCACCGGTCACATGTTCAGGTTCTCGCATCCTGGCGCCTACTCTCTCGAGATCAGGAAGTTTCTGGAGGGGGCATCGCTATAAGGGCTCTGGAGTAGGCAACGGTTGTGCTTGCCCCGCGTCATCGTAGCTATTTCAGAAGCGGTCACTTCTTTTGCTTTTTGCCGGACAAGAAGCACCTGCGCATTCATTCGAGCTACGACGCCAGGCTGGCAACACGTGTCGCCGGCTCCAACGCGTAGCGCGAACAGCGGCGCCGCCTGTGCGGAATGCGCCCCGCTCTTCGTGTATAAAGGAGGAAGCCTGTACTACGGGAGCCCTCCGTGCCCAAACCCCCGCCGTCAACCGCGAACTCAACCGCTGAAGGTTCGCCCCCGCCCTCACCGCGAATCATCAAGCGGTGGGCCATCGGCGGCGCAATCGTGCTGTTGCTCGGCATTTTGCTGCTGATCTTCAACCCGTTCCACAAGAGTCTGGATGAACGGGCGTTGAGCGAACTGGGATTCATCAAAGCCACCTGCAACGACAGCGACGCGTCGACAGCCACGCCTGACTCGGAATGCCTGGCGTTGCGAGCGAAACCGACAATGACGGCATCTCAGGTCGCGGCTGCTTTGCCACATCTAAAGAATTCCGACCGCAAGATCGAACTGAATCTGAGCGGCACCCAGATCGATAACCTCGATTCGCTGAAGGAACTGGACGATCTGGACTCGCTTGACCTGACGGACACGCCCGTCTGGAACATCGATGCTCTGAAGGAAATGCGCTCGCTGAAAAGGCTCGTGCTCCGTCGTACCGAAGTCGAAAATATCGCCGCGCTAAAAGGGCTGACCGGACTGCAATCGCTGAACCTCTGGAATACCCGCGTCTCGAATCTTGACGCGCTCAAGAACCTGCGCGATCTGCGCGATCTCGACCTGCGGGATACACAGGTTCGCGATCTCAATCCGCTCGAAGATTTGCCTCATCTGGAAACGCTCAAACTCGGGGGAGCGAGGAACGTCCGGAACGTCGACGCGCTCAACCAGATCACCTCCTTGCAGACGCTCGACCTTAACGAAACCCAGGTCAGCAGCATCAGCGGGCTCAACAAGCTCCGCGGTCTGCAAGCGCTCTATCTTGCGAACACACCGCTGCAGGACATCGACGCACTAAAAGGAATGTCCGCACTGAGGACGCTCGTGCTGGACGGTTCAAAGGTCGATGATATCGACTCGGTGCAAGGCATGCTCCAACTGGACACGCTGGTGCTCGCTCGCACGCAAGTGACGAACATCGATGCGTTGAAGGGGCTCACCCGTCTGCAAAGGCTCAATCTGGCCGACACCCGGGTCGAGAACGTCGAGGCGCTGACAGACCTGAAAAGCCTGCGAATGCTCAATCTCTTTCGCACCAGGGTTCGAAACATCGATCCACTGAGAGGTTTGACCGGTTTGCAGGAACTCTACCTTGCGAACACCCCTGTCGAAAACGTCGACGCGCTGAAAGGGCTCACTGGTCTGCGAGAACTCGTTCTGTATGGCACTCAGGCCAGGAACGTCGACGATCTCAAAGCGGCGCTTCCAAAAACGCGAATCGTGTGGTGATCATTCGACGCTTTTTCAACAATGCAAGTACATCCTTTGCGACTCTCTCCCGGCGACGATCTGCGTGCCGCCCTCGAAGACGTGCTGTGTCAGTTCAAGGTGCAGGCGGCCTTCGTGATCCAGGGCATTGGAAGCCTCAGCGTTGCCCAATTGCGATTTGCCGGAAACGAGGATCCAACTGAGCTACGCGGCGATCTGGAGATTCTCACGCTCGCCGGGTCCATATCGCCTGATGGAGCACACCTGCACATGTCCGTTGCCGACGCGCACGGTCGAGTGTTCGGTGGTCATGTGGCGCGCGGTTGCGTGGTCCGAACAACAGCGGAGATATTGCTGGCGCTTCTTCCCGAACATCGCTTCTCCCGGGAGTACGACCCAGGTTCAGGGTTCATGGAACTGGTGATACGAAACGAGACACCCACGGAGCTCAACCGACGCTAAGGTCGATAACACGGTCAATGTTCTCTTCGACCGCGAAATCGATCTCGACGCGTATATCGCTCTGGCGCAGGAAGCTCTCGTCGCTCCCGCCCTCTGCTTGCTTGAGATTCTGTTTTTCAGCCAGTAAGTGGTATTGCCCTAACCGGGTGAGCTCCTGGTCAGGTGCACCTTGCAGGAAAGGGTCGTCCATCAGGGCAGCGAGTTGACTTGGACTCTCCAGACAGACCAAGCCTGGGCAACGGTAGCCGGCTTCGGCGAGGACAGACGGATTGTCGTCGATAAAGACGACGTTCTCCGCACGGAGCTGGAGCGCCGACACGATGTCAGAAATCGACTTGCCCTTGGGCTGAAAGCTCACGCTGGGCAACACGAAGTAATCCAGCACCCCAAGGTTGCGCAAAGCCTCCAAGGCCTTGTCGTACTCGTTCTTCGAGCAGACAGACGAGATAATGCCGCGGTGGGCGAGTTGCTTAACCATCTCGACATTCTCAGCAATCGGCGTCGCGCCTTCCTCAGACAGCGTACCTTTCCAGAAAGTCTCGTCCAGATCCCACACTACGAGCTTCACGGCGCTCTTCAGGATAGGCGTTGTGAGGTGATGGTCAGGCATCTGCGACGGTTTCCTGCAAAGATAAGGACAACTGTAAATAGATGAGTGTCAGGTAACGCGGCGGCGATCAGCGGTGGTAAAAGGCAGACCGGTTGCCCGGTCCGCCTTTCTCACGTTCGCTACTTTTTCGCTGCCAGCCCGGTCAGCCCGCCAAGCAAGCCGCCCGAACTGCCCGTCGTGGCGCCGCTGCCCGCGGTGGCGCCGCTCAGTCCGCTTGTCAGCGAACTGACAAGGCCGGTGACCGGCGCGAGCGGGTTACTGCTGCCGGCGGAGCCGGATCCCGTCCCCGAGCCGGTTCCTCCTCCCACCGAACCGAGCGCACCAGTGAGCGACGAGACTACGGAGGTGACCGGCGCCAACGGATTGCCGGAGCCGCCGGTGGCGCCCCCAAGGCCGCTTGTCAACGTCGATGTCAGGCCGTTCACCAAGCCAGTGACTGGCGCGAGCGGATTGCCGCTGCCGCCGGTGGCGCCGCCGAGACCGCCTGTCAACGTCGATGTCAGGCCGTTCACCACAGTGGTGATGGGTGCGAGCGGATTGCCGGAGCCGCCACCCGTCAGTCCGCCGCTGAGCGTACCCGGCAGCGACGTCAGGATGCCGGTGAGCGGTGCGAGCGGCGTGCCGCCCAGCGGGTTGCCACTGCCTGTGCCGCTAGTCAGCAAACCGCCTACTGACGTGACGGTGTCACCCAGCTTGGTGACGACGTTGCCCAGGTTCTGGCCGACCGGGTTGCCGGTCGCTACGCTGATCGTGTTGCCGGCGCTACTCACACCATGGCCGAGGGTCGACAGCAGGCCATTGAGAGGCGACCCAAGGCCCGTTGTATCGCCGATGGTTTGGGTCGTTTGCGAGACCGTGTTCGTAATTGGCGTGATGACCGTGCTCACGGCCTGCGTGATCTGCTGGACCGGACCGTTCGGCTGTCCGAGGCCGCTGACGGCGTTGCCGACCGTCGATACCGTGTTGCCGAGCGGCGTGGTCAGCGGACTGAGGGCCGCCGTCGGGCCGCTGCCCAGACTGGTCACGAGTTGCCCCGCGCTATTGACCGCCTGGCCCGCGTAGTAAACGAGGCCGCCGGTACTCGACACCGTGACGCCGAGCGGATCGGTCGAATTCCCCAATTGGCCGAGGCCATTGGTAGCGCCCATGCCGACTGCGGTGACGCCATTGCCGAGGTTCGACAGAACGTTGCCGAGCGCGGTGCCGGTCGCGGAGTTGCCGCCCGGGATCGGCGTGAGGCCGACTTGATTGCCGAGCGCCGATACGGTTTGGCCGGTCGTGGTGACAACGTTGCCAGCGTTCTGCACGACTACACCGAGGGCATTGGCGCCCGTGGTTGGTGTCGGCGTTGGCGTCGGCGTTGGCGTCGGCGTCGGCGTCGGCGTCGGCGTCGGCGTCGGCGTCGGCGTCGGCGTTGGCGTTGGCGTTGGCGTCGGTGTCGGTGTCGGTGTCGGTGTCGGTGTCGGCGTCGGTGTCGGTGTCGGTGTCGGTGTCGGTGTCGGTGTCGGCGTATGAGTGCCGCCTCCCGAGCCACTCCCCCCCGCGCCGGAGCCCGAGCCACTTCCCGAACCGCTTCCAGCGCCAGTTCCCGATGTATTCGGGAGGCCCGGCGTGGTCAAAGTGGATCCGCATCCTGTCAGGATGATCATCGACGATACGCACATGGCGATCGTCGTCTTCTTGAAACTGTTATTCATGTTTGCTCCCCTGTGATTGAATAATCGGGGGAGCTAACTGCAAGGCCCATGCCTTTTGTAGGAAGTTAGTTCGCGAGAATAAAAACTGTTATAAAACAATGACATGCCACTCTAATTCACGCCATCGCCATGTCCGTCGACCACGATGTGTCGAGAAACAGTGCCGTGCTACGAGCGCATGTAACGTAACGGAACGCGGAACGGTGGTGCACAGGCATGCTGCCGCCAGCCGCCCTACGTCCTATTGCAGCTCGAGTTCATTGAGGCGGTGCCGCCGGCACCAGTCCGTATCGGGACATGACATCCATGAGCATGGCGCGATTCGGCGGATCACCAGCATTGAATATCGCCGCGACATCGCGAAAGTACTGCGCCCCGATATCCGGTGTCAGGACAATCAGCGCGAGCGCCGGGACATCGTGCGGGTTGCTGAAGTGGTGGACTGAGCCACGCGGAGAATGCATCGACTCCCCGGGCGCCAGATCACGGACCATGCCGTCAACGGAGTACCGAAGCACTCCCTGCAGCACGTAAACGTACTCCTCGTTGAGCGTATGGCTATGGGGTGGTGGCACGCCTGCTCCTGGGAGTACGCTCAACTCGAACACACCCATGCCGCCGGTCGCAGTCCCGTCATGCAGGTACCGAACACCCAATCCGCCAACCTGGATCTGCCCGTTTGATTCGGTTTTCTCAATACCCATGTCGGTCTCCTCCGTGTGGAATATTCCGCGTCCAAATTCGGCCCCCGAGGCAAGGCGCGTCGAAAGCGGAGACAGAATCCGCATGGCCGTGTTCGCCAAGACACTTTGCCGTGAAGAACAGCCGCTGGAGTTTCAAACGATTGTATGAGCGAGCGACGATTCATGCCCACACGCCGATTCACGATTGAATCCCAGGTTGTCCCAAGTAGGCGAGGCTATGCAAAAGGTATAGCGTGCCCCATTGCAGCTCGTCAAGTCGGTGCAATATCTACGATAGCTTTCAAGGTTTCTACAGTACAACGGTCATCCTTTTGCGAGGTCTCTTTTTGAAGGGAAACGTTCTGGGAACGCCTGCGTGACAACCTCATTGCATCTACGGAATGCGGGCCTTTCTCCGAGGGAAAAACCATGTCAACGCCACTCACGCAAAATAGCAAGGCAACGCTGAATCTCAGATGGGTGACGGAGCCGCCGATCCGCCAGTTGACGAAGGAAGAGACCGGATTTGCAATCAATCAGTTGAAAGGCAACCTCACGGGGTGGGACACAGTAAAAGATGCGCACCTGGGAACAGTAGACGTAACGGACTGGCAAGACCCAAAGCGCACGCAAGAGGAACGATGGAATCAGCGAATATCAAGCACGAATTCCATGCTAAAGAAAGACTTCTCTGACGAAACGAATTTCGGGTACTTTGTCGATGGCCAGCCGATCGGCATCATGACGATTGATGACATCGGATCTGACAATAGTTTTTATATTTGTGATTTGGTCACACATCCCGGATCAGGCGAGGCCGGGGGCATTCTGATAGAGCATGCCGCACAGTGGTCGGACTCCCATGGAGGTTCCGGAAAGCTGGAGCTATGGGCACTCGATGAGGATGCGCTCCGCGCCTACCTGGCCTTAGGCTTCAAAAGTATTCCCCAAAAGGCAACCAACTCCATGATGCTGGACCCCGGCCAAACGGCAAGTTGGTGCAAGCTGGATGGCAAATGGCGAATAGCGAAACATATCGGCAAGAAATATATTGGATAACGCCGAGCTACTTTGCCGGATAAAAAAAACGCCAACCCGTGTGGGTTGGCGTTTTACCTTGCGGTGCTACCGGTATTAGAACTGGTTCATCGTGTTGTCTTTACCCGCCGCTTTCAGCGCCGCTTCGCCACTGAAGTACTCCTTGTGGTCATCGCCGATGTCCGAGCCGGACATGTTCTGGTGCTTGACGCATGCGATGCCCTGACGGATTTCCTTACGCTGCACGCCAGCCACATAACCCAGCATGCCTTGGTCGCCGAAGTATTCCTTGGCCAGGTTGTCGGTCGACAGTGCGGCGGTGTGGTAAGTCGGCAGCGTAATCAGGTGGTGGAAGATACCTGCTTCGCGCGCCGCATCGGACTGGAAGGTGCGGATCTTTTCGTCGGCGGCGATCGCCAGTTCGGTCTGATCGTATTCCACGCTCATCAGCTGGGCGCGGTCGTATGCCGACACATCCTTGCCCGCGGCCTTCATTGCGTCATACGTCTGCTGCCGGAAATTCAGAGTCCAGTTGAACGACGGGCTGTTGTTGTAAACCAGCTTGGCGTTGGGGATGACTTTGCGAATCTCGCTAACCATGCCGCCGATCTGGGCGATATGCGGTTTTTCGGTTTCGATCCACAGCAGGTCAGCGCCGTTTTGCAGTGCGGTGACGCAATCCAGCACGCAGCGCGCTTCGCCCGTGCCGGCGCGGAACTGGAACAGGTTGCTCGGCAGGCGCTTGGGACGCAGCAGCTTGCCGTCGCGCTTGATGATGACGTCACCATTGCCCAGTTGGTCGGCCGACAATTCCTCGCAATCGAGGAACGAGTTGTATTGATCACCCAGGTCGCCCGGTGCATTGGTCACGGCGATCTGCTTGGTCAGGCCGGCGCCGAGCGAGTCGGTACGGGCCACGATGATGCCCTCGTCCACGCCCAGTTCCAGGAAGGCGTAGCGGATTGCGCGGATCTTGGCGAGGAAGTCCTCATGCGGCACGGTGACCTTGCCATCCTGGTGGCCGCACTGCTTCTCGTCGGACACCTGGTTTTCGATCTGAATGCAGCATGCGCCCGCTTCGATGAACTGCTTGGCCAGCAGATAGGTTGCTTCGGCGTTGCCGAAACCCGCGTCGATGTCGGCGATGATAGGCACGACGTGGGTGACGTGGTTGTCGATTTTTTCCTGAATGGCAGCCTTGGCAGGGCCTTCGGCCGCGTCCAGCTGGCGGAACAGGCCGCCCAGTTCACGCGCATCGGCCTGGCGCAAAAAGGTGTACAGCTCGCGGATCAGCGCGCTCACCGAGGTTTTTTCGTGCATCGACTGGTCGGGCAGCGGGCCGAACTCGGAGCGCAGCGCGGCCACCATCCAGCCCGACAGGTACAGGTAGCGGCGGTCGGTGCTGTTGAAGTGCTTCTTGATCGAGATCATCTTCTGCTGGCCGATGAAGCCGTGCCAGCAACCCAGCGACTGGGTGTACTTGGACGGGTCGGCGTCGTAGGCGGCCATGTCGGCGCGCATGATCTTGGCGGTGTACTTGGCGATGTCCAGGCCGGTCTTGAACTTGTTCTGCGCGCGCATGCGGGCGGCCGACTCGGGGTTGATGGCGTTCCAGGCGCTGCCTTGTTGTTCTTTTAAATTGGCAACCGCCTTGATGTCGTCTTGGTATTGGGACATGTCTATCTCCTGAAAGTAAAAGCGCGTTTGAGAAAATCGGTCGAGTTCCGCTGTGTTTTCCGTCGCGAACTCCATGACTAAATAGTAGGCTAGTTTGGTGCGTTGCATCAAGGTCTTATATAAGACATAGGACATAAATTTATCCGTTTGATTTCAATGGCTTAGTTTGTTAATTTTGGCATGTGAAACCTATTTTCAAAAAATGATATGGCTGAGTCGGCATAAATTGCGGCGCTCTCCCGCGATGTGAAACGGGGTTTCAGCTGCTGAGTGAAACGGCGAATGGCCTTGCCGGCGGCGGCCGGGGCCATATCCAAACCCGTATCGGCGCTGAAAAAAATGTGATTGGAGGGAACTTCTTGCGCGCCGTAGCATGGAATGACAAAAACAAAGACGACATGCGTGGTTCGGCGATGTGGCCTTCGGGCAAGTACGGTTGCAGACATCGTTCCGGACTTCCTAATCACTATCCTTGGAGACAATAAATGAAGCGCATACTGCTATGTATGGCCATGCTCGCCGGTTTGGCGGGCTCGGCCTTTTCCGCGCACGCCGCCATCACGATGAACACCAGCGTGCAATACAAGATCAAGAACGCCGCCAGCGGCTTGGTGTTGGGCATCGACGGCGCCAGTCAAGCCGCCGGCGCCAAGGTGGTCCAGTGGGCCGACAACGGCACCAGCGACCACCTGTGGCACTTCATGCCGATGGGGAATGGCCAGTACAACATCGAGAACATGCTCACGCACCAGGTGCTGGGCGTGGCCAACGCCTCCACCGCCGACGGCGGGCAGGTCGTCCAGTGGGCCGACAACGGCACCTCGGACCACCTGTGGACCGTCACCCAGGCCGCCAGCGGCAACTTCCTGATCCAGAACGTCAACAGCGGCAAGTATCTGGAGGTGTTCCAGAACAGCAACCTGAACACGGCCACCATCGACCAGTGGGGCTTGACCGGCTGCGCCTGCCAGGAATGGCAATTCGTGAACACGCAAACCAGTCCGTATCCGGCGCCGCGCGCCGTCAGCGGCGACGGCCGGTTCGTCCACGATCCCTTCATGCTGAGGGATTCGGCCGGCAAATACTGGCTGTATGGCAGCCACCAGACCTTGGCCACTTCGACCGACCTCAATACCTTCACGCTGTACACCAACTGCACCGCCGCGCAGAAGGGCGGCTATGCGAGCTGCCCGCCGATCGGGCCGGATTTCCCGTCGTGGAGCAGCTTGCAGCAGCCTAAGGGTTGGAACAACGGCGCCAACATCGACGTCTGGGCGCCCAGCCTGATGGTGGTGAATGGCACGTATTACCAGTATTACTCGATTCCTTACCTGCCTAGCACGGAGCCGAAGGCGGTGATCGGCGTCGCCACCAGTTCCGCGCCACAGGGTCCATGGACCGACAAGGGCTTCGTCACCCGTTCCTGGACCAGCAACGACACGCCGCCGGCCGGCTTCAAGAAGACGACCGATAACGCGATCGATCCGGCGCCGTTCCGCGACGCCAGCGGCAACTGGTGGATGACGTGGGGTTCGTGGACCGACGGCCTGCATCTGATGCAACTGAATCCGGCCACCGGCCTGCAGTCGACCACCAACACCAACGTCTACACGATCGCGCGCCGCGGTTCGCCGGTGTCGGCCGTGGAAGGACCGTTCATCTATTACTACAACGGCTACTATTACTTCTTCGCGCCGATCAATCCTTGCTGCAGCTCGTCGTCGACCTACCGCACCATCGTCGGTCGTTCGACCAGCGTGACCGGGCCGTATGTGGACCGGGGCGGCGTCGCGCTGACCGCCGGCGGCGGCACGATCCTGCTCAGCACCCACGGCAACATCGTCGGTCCGGGCGGCGGTAGTGTGTTCACCGATGCCGG
>DASVNP010000095.1:0-19791 GCA_036383775.1 Paraburkholderia sp.
CATCGGCTACAGAAACCGCAATCGTCGCCTTGTGGACATCCATCCCAACGAACTTGTTAAACTGCTTCACGACCTGCTCTCCTCAATTGCGGCTCTGAGCCTTCGGTTCTTCGGAGCCTCAAGCTTAACCCGCGTCGCTTGTGGTAGAGCAGGTCCAATACCTTATGTCTAGCAATGGCTTACGAAGCAGCTTCAGAACGCTATTCGGATATGCAGTACCGCGTCTGCGGCAAGTCGGGTCTCAAACTGCCGGCGCTGTCGCTCGGTTTGTGGCACAACTTCGGCGACACCACGCCCATCTCCACGCAGCGCGACATCCTGCGCACCGCCTTCGACCTGGGTATCACGCACTTCGACCTCGCCAACAACTACGGCCCGCCGTACGGCAGCGCCGAGACCAATTTCGGCCGGCTGTTCAAGGACGACTTCAAGCCGTATCGCGACGAACTGCTGATTTCGTCGAAGGCCGGCTGGGATATGTGGCCGGGTCCGTACGGCCAGGGCGGCGGCTCGCGCAAATACGTGCTCGCGAGTCTCGACCAGAGCCTGCAACGCATGGGGCTCGACTACGTGGACATTTTCTACTCGCATCGTTTCGATGCCGACACGCCGCTCGAAGAAACCGCGGGCGCGTTGGCGAGCGCCGTGCAGCAAGGCAAGGCGCTCTATATCGGGATTTCGTCGTACTCGGCGGCCAAGACGTTGGAAATGGCGAAGCTGCTCGCCGAGTACAAGGTGCCGCTGCTGATCCATCAGCCGGCGTACAACATGCTCAATCGCTGGATCGAACGCGAGCTGCTGGATGCACTGGAAAAGGTAGGCTCGGGCGCCATCGCGTTCACACCGCTGGCGCAGGGGCTGCTCACCGGCAAATACCTGAACGGCGTGCCGGACGATGCGCGCGTCAACAAGCCGGGCGGCGGTTCGTTGAAGCAGGAGCATTTGAGCCCGCAGAACATCGAGCACGTGCGCAAGCTCAACGAGATTGCGCAGCGCCGCGGACAAAGCCTTGCGCAGATGGCGCTTGCCTGGGCGCTGCGCGATTCGCGCGTGAGCTCCGTGCTGATCGGCGCGAGCCGTGCGGAGCAGGTGCGCGAGAACGTCGGCGCGCTGAAGAACCTCGCGTTTTCGAAGGACGAACTGGCGGAGATCGATCGCTACGCGACCGAAGGTGGCATCAATTTGTGGGAAAAGCCGTCGACGGATCAGGCGATCTGATCCACGCGCCGCGGACGATTCGTCCGACGCTTAGGCCGTAGCAATGCAAAAGCCGCCCGGTGTGTGAATCGGGCGGCTTTTTTTCTAAACGAGCGCCGGCAAACCTTCGACCAGCACGACCGCGAACACGACGCCGATCAGCGCGCCGAGCACGCGCAGCGCGTTGTGCCTGAATTCCGTCTTGCAGGGAAGCGCACCGACAAACAAAGCCCCGGCCAGTGCCATCGGAATGACCAGGATGAAATCACCGATCGTGAAGTACGTCGTCATTCTCGTCTCCTTATGTATTACGGACGAAGGCGGCGGCTCCATTGATGAAGTCATGCGCCGCCCACGCGCGATTCGAGTATAGGAGACGGCCGGATCAGCGTACCCGCGTTTTTGCCGCGCTGCAGCGGCTATTCGCAAGCCGCTGAACCCGATGCGGCAAGGGTGCCCGCGATTGTTGTGGCGCAGCAAAGGCGTCGAAAAACGGGCTGCGGTTGATTACGTACGCCTTACTTTTCGGCCCTTTTCAATGCGAGTTGGATGCGCCCGATCACCACGCGGCCCAAAGCGATGCTTAGGGTTTCTTGCGTCGCATTGAAAACGACGGCTATCCATGCGCCGCGGCATCGCTCGCCGGCGTAACGGGATGCACGATCTGATCGTCGGTCGGTAACGCCGAGGCATCCCAGCCGCCGCCCAGCGCCTTGATCAACGCGACGCTCGCGGCCATCCGCCGGCGCGCGATCGACACCGCATTGCGCTCATTGGTAAGCGCGGTGGTTTGCGCGACCACCACGTCGAGATACGTGATCGCGCCGTTCTTGTAGCGGTTCGACACGACCGCCAGCGCACGCTGCGCCGCGGCGACCGCATCGTCCTGCGCGGCGGCTTCCTGTTCGAGCACGCGCAACGCGGCGAGATTGTCCTCGACCTGGCCAAAGGCCGTAAGCACCGTCTGCCGGTATTGCGCCACGCTCTCGTCGTAATGCGCGCGGGCCTGTTCCTTCACGGCGGCGCGTGCGCCGAAGTCGAGCAGCGTCACCGCCAACGCCGGCCCCAGCGACCACAGCCGGCTCGGCGCCAGCAGCCATTGGCTGTAGTTGGTCGCCTCGAGCCCACCTGTCACGGACAAAATGAGGTTCGGGAAATACGCCGCGGTCGCCACGCCGATCTGCGCGTTCATGTCGGCGACGTGCCGCTCCGCCGCCGCAATGTCGGGGCGGCGCTCGAGCAATTCGGACGGCACGCCCGCCGCTGCCACGACCGGCACCGCCACGAGCGGCGCAACCGGCAGCGAAAAAGTGGAAGGCGTCTGGCCGATCAGGATCGCGATCGCGTGTTCGAGCTGCGCGCGCTGCACGCCGAGGTCGAGCGCTTGCGCCTGGGTGGTTTTCAGTTGCGTTTGCGCCTGCGCGACATCGGCGTCGGTGGCGATGCCGCCGGCGTAGCGGTGCTGCGTCAGATCGAGTGCTTCGCGATAGGCCTGAATCGTGTCGTCCAGTAGTTGGCGTTCCTGATCGAGTCCGCGCAGTTCGAAGTAGTCGGTGGCGAGTTCGGCCTGCATCGACAGAAGCACGCTTTGGGTATCGGCGGCGCTCGCCTGCGCTTCCGCCTTCGCGCCTTCGACGCTGCGCGACACGCGGCCCCACAGGTCGGGTTCCCACGACGCGTCGGCCTGCACGAGGTAGTCGTTCAGCGTGAGACCGGCGGTCGATTTATGCGCGATGTTCCCCGAGGTACGCGCACGCGAATAGTCGCTGTTCGCTGTGACGACCGGGAAGAAACTCGAACGATATTGCGCGACGGTGGCGCGGGCGGCGCGAAAGCGCGCTTCGGCGGCCTGCACGTTCTGGTTCGTGCTCGCGACTTGCTGTTCGAGTGCATCGAGCGATGGGTCCGCGTAGACGCTCCACCACGCGCCGCGTGCGAGCGTGTCGGCGGGTTGCGCGGGTTTCCAGCCGGTGCCGTCGAGTTCCTTGTAGGTCGCCGCGGTGACCGTGGACGGCTTCACGTAGTCGGGGCCGACGGTGCAAGCGGTGAGCGCGCATGCTGAAACCAACGCCAACGCAGCGACGTGCCGGCCGACGCGCCCAAACGGCGGCGCGACGAACTCGCGGCGCGATGCAGGCGCGTTCATGAAGACGCTTCCATGATTGGCAGATCAGTCGCAAGCGCACCTGTTGTGCTCGCTGCGCCTTCGACCGCTGGAGCGCCTGAAGGAACCGACGCACTCGACGCACCCGCTGCCCCTTCCGCTTTCGCCGCCACGATCCGCACCGGTGCGCCATCGACGATCGAGTCCTGCGGATTCACGATCACCTGCTCGTCACCTCGCAAGCCGGACACGATCGCCACACGCGTGCCGAAGTCCGTCCCTAGCGACACCGGTATTAGCTTCACCTTGTGCTGCGCGTCGACAGTCGCGACTTTCACGCCATCCGGGCGGAACAGCAGCGTGTTGCCGGGCAGCGTGAACGGGGCGACGCCCGTGCCCAACGCGAAATGCACTTGCGCGTAAGCACCCGGCAGCAGATCGCCGTTGCGATTGTCGACATCGACTTCGACCAGCATCGTGCGTTGTTGCGGATCGACCGCGCCCGCCGTGCGCGCCACGACGCCGGGATAATGCCGCGACGGCGTTTCGGTCAGCGTCAGGAACGCGCTCTGTTGCGCGCGGACCTGCTGCGCGTAAGCTTGCGGCACGTTCACATAGACGCGCAGACGATCCGCCTGCGCCACATGGAACAACTCCTTCGCCGGGCCGCCCGCGCTGCCCGCATCGATCAGTGCGCCGACATCCACATTGCGCACCGTCACGATGCCGTCGAACGGCGCGTAGACCTTCTGGAACGATTGTGTTTTCTCGAGGCGTGCCACGTTGAAGCGCGCGGCGTCGAGTGTGGCTTTCTTCGCGAGCATGTCGCCGACTTTCTCGTCGGTTTCCTGCTTGGAGACCGATTTGCTCTTCAGCATGTCGGTCCAGCGGTCGGCGGTGCTTTTCGCGAGCGCGTAGTTGGCGTCGGCATTCGCGAGATCGGCGCGGGCGGCGCGCAGTTGATCGTCCACTTCCGGTGTGTCGATTTCCGCGAGCAACTGGCCGCTCTTCACGTGCGCGCCGATGTCGGCGTACCACTTCTTCAGATAGCCGTTGGTGCGTGCATAGATCGGGGTGTCGAGAAAGGCCTGCACGTTGCCGGGCAGCATAAGATCGGGGCCGCTGGTCGACTTCTGCGGCCGCACGACCTCGACGCTTGTCTGGCTCGTATGCTCGACATCGCGTTCGAGTGCGGCGTGTGCGTTATGGCGCGACCAGATGCCTTGCGCTGCGAGCGCGACGACCACGACGGCCACTGCGATGCCGATCCAGCGCGCACGGTGTCCCTGCGCGGCATCGCGCGCGGAGTCAGAACCGTCTGGACGTTGTCCTTCCATCAAGCTTCCCCTGTTGGGCGGAGTTGCGTGGCCACCTTGGCGGCGGCACTCATTGTTTGCCCACCACATGCTCGGCTGCGCGCTGATGCCGCGCCGCGAGCCGCCGGTAAATCATCGAGAACACCACCGGCACGAAGATCAGCGTCGCCAGAGTGCCGACCGCCAGACCGCCGATCACCGCGCGCCCCAGCGGCGCATTCTGCTCGCCCCCTTCGCCCAGACCGATCGCCATCGGCACCATGCCGATCACCATCGCGAGCGCCGTCATCAACACCGGACGAAAACGCGTGAAGCCCGCTTCGATTGCCGCGCGCGCCGCGTCGCCGTGTTCGCGCAGCTGTTCGCGCGCGAAGCTGATCACGAGAATCGAATTGGCGGTGGCAATGCCGATACACATGATCGCGCCCGTGAGCGCCGGAATCGATAGTGTGGTGTGCGTGAGAAACAGCATCCACACGATGCCCGCGAGCGCGCCCGGCAGCGCGGTGATGATGATGAACGGGTCGAGCCACGACTGGAAATTCACCACGATCAGCAGATACACCAGCACGATCGCGAACACGAGACCGGCGAACAGTCCGGAGAACGAATCGTTCATGGTCTGCACCTGGCCGCGCACTTCGACGGTCGAGGTTTTGGGCAGATCGGCGCGGGCGTCGTCGATGATCGCGCGGATGTCGTCGGAGACGCCGCCGAGATCGCGGCCGTCAGCAGTGCCGAAGATGTCGATGGTGGTCTGCGCGTTGTAGTGGGTGAGCACCGCGTTGCCCGCTTCGCGCGTCATGGTGGCGAGCGAGCCGAGAATATTGCTGCGGCCGTTCGCGTTTAGCGGAATGTTAGCGAGCGATTGCAGCGAGTCGATGGTGTACTGCGGCGCTTCCGTGATGACGTTGTAGCTCACACCGTTGCGCGGATTGAGCCAGAAGGTCGGCGTGGTTTGCTGGCTGCCGGACAGCGTGATGAGCAGATTGCTCGCGATGTCGCGCTGCGTGAAACCGGCTTGCTGCGCGCGCGTGCGGTCCACGTCGATAAAGATGCGCGGCAAATCGGCGGGCTGCTGGATGCGTGCATCGACGAGACCGGGCACCGCGCGCAGACGGTTCAGCAGCTTCGCGGCAAAAGCACGATTGCCGGCCACTTCGCGGCCCACGATCTGGATATCGACCGGCGACGGCATGCCGAAGTTGAGCGTTTGACTGACGATGTCCGCGGGCAGGAATGCGAACTGCACGCCGGGGAATTCGTCGGTGAGCGTGCGCCGCAGCGTGCGCACGTAGTTCGCGGTCGGATGATGATCGGGGTTGAGCGTGATCAGCACGTCGGAATCCGAGGTGCCGATCGTACCGGTGTTGCTGTACGAGAGGTTGATGCCCGAAACGGGCAAGCCGATATTGTCGATGATCGAATGCAGCTCGCCCGCCGGTATCAACTGACGGATTCGCGTATCCACCCGATCGGTCACCACGGCGGTTTCCTCCACCCGCATGCCGGTCTTCGCACGCAGATGCAGCGCGATCGTGCCCGCATCCACTGCCGGGAAAAAGTCGCGGCCGAGAAACGGCATCAACAGCATCGACGCGCCACAGCAGACCAGAAATAGCGTCACGAACCCACCGGGCCGCGCGACGCGTGCTTCGAGAAACTCTCGATAGCGTTCGCGCAAGCGCGCGAAGCCGGCCTCGAACGCGTAGTGCACGCGCATGAACGGGTTGCGCGTTTGCGCCGGCGCGTGGTGCAGGTCCGCCGGTTTATGGTGATGACGCAGCAGGTATTTCGCGAGCGTCGGCACCAGCGTGCGCGAGAAGAAATAGGAGGCTAGCATCGCGAAGACCACCGCCTCGGCGAGCGGGATGAACAGATAGTGCGCGACGCCCGTCAGCAGAAACATCGGCACGAATACGATGCAGATGGACAGGGTCGACACCAGCGTCGGTATCGCAATCTGATGCGCGCCGTCCAGAATCGCCTGCTCCAGCGTCTTGCCCTGTTCGAGCTGATGGCTGATGTTTTCGATCGCCACGGTCGCATCGTCCACCAGAATGCCCACCGCGAGCGCGAGCCCGCCCAGCGTCATGATGTTGATGGTTTCGCCGAGCAAGGAGAGCGCGATGATCGACGTGATCATCGAGAGCGGAATCGACACGGCGATGATCAGCGTGGCGCGCCAGTTGCCGAGGAACAGCAGAATCATCAGGCCGGTCAGGCAGGCCGCGATCAGCGCCTCGCGCAGCACGCCTTCCACCGACGCGCGCACAAACAGCGACTGGTCGGCGACGGGGTCGATATTCAGCGAGGCGGGCACGAGATTGCGCAGCGTCGGCATCATCTTCTTGATGCGATCGACAATTTCGAGCGTGGACGTGTTGCCGCTTTTGTTGATGGTCAGAAGCGAGGCGCGCTGGCCGTTCACGCGCACGATATTGGTCTGCGGCTGGAAACCATCGCGCACATGCGCGACGTCGCGAATATAGACGGTGCCGTTGGCGGTGGTCCTGATCGGAATGTTGTTCAGGCCGGCCAGCGAATCCGGGCTGCCGTTCATTTCCACCGAATATTCAGTCGAACCGATTTTCGCGGTGCCCGAGGGCAGGATCAGATTCTGCGCGGTGACCGCATTGACCACGTCCAGCGGCGAAAGATTGCGCTCCTGCAGCTTGCGCGAATCGATATCCACCATGATCTGCCGCTGCTTGCCGCCGTAGGGCAACGGCGCGGATGCGCCGGGCACGGTGGCGAGTTGCGTCTTCAGGAAGTTGTTGCCGAAGTCGTACAGCTCCTGTTCGGTGAGCGAATTGGACGACAGCGCAAGCCGCAGGATCGGCACGGTCGAAGCGTTGTAGCGCAGGATGAACGGCGGGTTGATACCCGGCGGCAGCGAACGCAATTGCGCCTGTGACAGTGCCGTGACTTCGGCCAGCGCTTCATCGATATTGGCATGCGGCTGAAAAAAGATCTTGACTACCGCGATGCCGTTCAGCGACGTCGACTCCGTATGCTCGATATCGTTGACCGCCACCGAAAGTCCGCGCTCGTAGTTGAGCACGATGCGCTTTTCTATCTCGTCCGCGGGCAGGCCGTTGTACGACCAGATCACCGACAGCACCGGAATGTCGATATTTGGGAAGATGTCGGTCGGCGTGCGCAGAATCGTCAGCGGTCCGACGATCAGCAATAGCAGGGCCAGGACAACGAAGGTGTAGGGGCGCCGCAGCGCGAGACGAACGATCCACATGGCTAGCGCCGCCGTTCATAGCCGTGGCAAGCGGCGCCGCGCGCGCGTTGAACGTGGCGGGCGTGACGCGGACCGCGGCGGCGCGGACAGGCGGTCGCGGCGGTCGGATTGAGCTTGTCGTCCAGCCGGTGCACGTTTTTGATATCTCACCCCAGCAGGGTTTATGATGGTCTCGTTATGACGCGTTATGCTGTGCATCATCGGCCTGCCGCGCCGTAATGGGAATAGGGCGAAACGACGGGGGAAGCCCCCTTTTTCGCGCTTTCCGTGGCCCCGCAAAACGGGAACAATGACTCGAACCTCGCACGCGTATTACGCGCAGCAGATTGGGTGCGTACGCAACGTTTTGGGCGAAGCGGCGCTTTTATCATCACCTTGACCGGCGTGGACACCATAAAGCCGGCTATGGGAGAAACGGGGAAACATCATGCAAATCGGTTCCATTGTCCGATCGGTGCATATCGCCGTGCCGCAAGGCGCGCGCGGGATCGTCATGCGCATTCTCGGCGACATGGCCATGGTGGCGTGGTATGCCGGCGAGCCCGGCGCTTCGCTGCAACTGAACACTGAACCCTTTTTCCTCGAAGACCTGATCGATACGGGCGAGATGGTGCGTCCGTCAAGCGCGCAGATGCATTGAAAGCAGTTGAGTACGTGCCGTGTGCGAGTTGTAAGCCGCGGTTTGAATCGCGTTGTGCGTGCTCGCCCTCGTCTTTGACGGCGGCGCGGCGCACAATGCGGGCATGAACGACGACACTCTCGATACCCAGGACGGCGCAAACAGCGCCGTGCCTTTCGCCCGGCTCAAGCCGGAAATCGTGCTCGACGCGCTCGACAGCGTGCTCGGCACCATCGGCGTGCGCACTGATGGGCGCATGCTGCCGCTCAACAGCTACGAGAACCGCGTGTACCAGGTGGGCGTGGAAGACGGCCCGCCCGTGGTCGCGAAGTTCTATCGTCCCGAGCGCTGGAGCGACACCGCCATTCTCGAAGAACACACCTTCGTTGCCGATCTCGCCGCGCGCGAGATTCCGGCGGTGCCCGCGCGTGCCTTCGAGGGCCGCACGCTGCACAGCTTCGACGGCTTTCGCTTCTCGATCTTCGAGCGGCGCGGCGGCCGTGCGCCGGACCTCGACCGGCGCGACACGCTCGAATGGCTGGGGCGGTTTATCGGCCGCATTCACGCGGTCGGACAGACGCAGAATTACACCGAGCGCCCAACGCTCGACATCCACACCTTCGGCTACGAGCCGCGCGACTTTCTGCTGGCCCATCGTTTCGTGCCGGACGACGTGCGCGTGGCGTGGGAAGCCGTGGTGAATCTCGCGCTCGAAGGTGTGGAACGCGCGTTCGAGCGCGCGGGCGAAATCCGCATGTTGCGAATGCACGGCGATTGCCATCCGAGCAACGTGCTGTGGACCGACGCCGGTCCGCATTTCGTCGACTTCGACGACAGCCGCATGGGTCCGGCGGTGCAGGATCTTTGGCTGCTGCTGCCGGGCGAGCGCGCCGAGGCGTCGCGTGCGCTGGCGGATCTGCTCGCCGGCTACGAGGACTTCTGCGACTTCGAGCCGCGCGAACTTTATCTGATCGAAGCGTTGCGCACGTTGCGGCTGATTCACTACCAAGCGTGGCTCGCGCGCCGCTGGGACGACCCGGCGTTTCCGGCGGCGTTCCCGTGGTTCAACACACAGCGCTATTGGGAAGACCGCATCCTCGAGTTGCGCGAGCAGCTTGGCGCGATGCAGGAAGGGCCGCTCTGGCCCGTCTGAGTGCTTTGCTATTCCTGTTCAACGCAGCGGCTTTCGCAGGCGTTCAGGGCGCCTGCGAAGCAACACTCGACGACTCCACCAGCGTCGATCTGACGATGACTTCAGCGCGCACGTCGCGCCCGATCGCTTCGATCGCCGGTCGCATCTGCGCGAAGTCCTCCGGTGTGCAAACGTCGCTATCGAAATGCGTGGTGCCTTCGCGCGCCATCGTGACGACGTTGCTAAGCGCATCGAACGTGTACTGCGACTGGAAATCGACAAAGCGGTCTTGCGTCCGTTTTGCCTCCGGCATGTCGAGCACACGAAAATTGGCGGGCAACTCGATGCGCGCGCGCTCATGCAACGTCAGGTTGTGGCACACGAAAGGCTGCGTGCGCTGGCGCTCGCCCAGCCAGTAACGCGTATCCGCCGCCAGACCGCCGGCCAGACTCGTCAGCGCCGGAATCGAGGCCGCCGCGCCCGGCACCACGAGACTTTCCAGCGTGCCTTTCATCGTGATCGTCAGCGGACCGTCCGGCGCGGTGAGGTCGCTGGTGGTGAGCGTGGCGGTGCCGCGCAGATTGACACTGCGCAACTCGGCCTGAATCGACTCCTCGCGTTGCGCCGGCGTCTGCCTACGCAACATCGCGCGGGCCTGCTCGGCGGAGGCGCCCGCCGCTTCCAGCCGATAAGTGAAGCTCGCCGAGCCGTCCGGCTCCACCTTGATCGACAGATCGGTGCTGCGTGTCATGAACGCGGTGGCGGGCGTGCGCGCGAGCACGCCCTCGCCGACCAGCACGACGGGACGATTCATGTCGGAGGAAGGCAGAAAACCGAATTCGACATTCGACGCGGTCGAGTCGGCATAGAGCTGCAAATCCGGCAGCCACGTGATGACGTGATTGATGACGCCGTAGCCGGGCACGTTCGGCAGCGTGTAGATCGTGCCGCTGCTGATCAGGGCCGGTTCGTTGCGCACGCCGGCGGCGTCGAGCAGCGCGCCGTAAAGCGCGACGTGATCCTTGCAGTCGCCGTAGCGGTTCGCGAGGATCGCGCTTGCACTGTGCGGCACCACCGCGCCGCGTCCGACGTTGATCGCCACGTAGCGGACATTGCGACGGACCCAGTCGTACAGGGTCTTGGCTTTGTCGCGCGGCGTGTGATCGTGGGTGGTGAGCTGCTGTGCGAGCCGCACGATGGCCGCGTCGCGCGCGTCGGGATCCACCGCGGATTCGCGGTAGGTCGCGGCGAATGCGGCGTAATCGGGGAAGGTCGAGACCATGAGCCGGTCGCCATAGGACACATACGCGATCGAGCCGCGCTCCAGGCGGCTGAAATGCGCTTTGTCATAGCGGTATTCGTAGCGCGTGCGGCCGTTGCGCGTAACGGGCTGCAGCACGGTGAAGCCGCGCGCGTCGGCGTAGAGCGGTTTGCCGGCGGGTAGATCGTAGATCAGGCGGAAGTTGTGAGTCGGTGCGAGATCGGGCGGCGTGAAGTCGCTGAACTCCCCCGGCACGATCGGCTGCTTCTGCGTCTTCCGGTAGCTGAGATGCACCCGCGCGCCCGGCTCCACGGCCGGAAAGACGATCACCTTTTCCTGAATGTCCTGGAACATCGGTGCGTCGAACGAACGGGCTTCCTGCACGTCGCGAATCTGCTCGGGTTGCACGTCGTGGCGCACGCCGTCGGCGGTGATCGTGTACGCCTCGAGAATCTGCACGTCCGCCATGTTGCGGTTGAACCAGACGTATTGCTGCGCCACCCGCGCGACACCGGCTTCGTTGTTCACGCGCAGCGTCATTGAATCGAGTTTGGAGTAGGAACCGTCGGCATTGACGGTGAAAGTCTGGGTCTCGGCTTCGTTGGTATAGGGATCGTCCAGTTTGGCCGGAATGGCCGCGCCCGCGCCGTGGATGCCGGCAAGCCAGCCGAACGAGGCAAGACAGACCAGAGAGAGGAGGCGCATGGCGGGCAGGTATCCGAACGGTAACGTTGACGGGATCGCCAGCTAGGGTCCGTTCGCGCCACGCGGATGTCAAGCGGATGCCGCGCGTAATCGCGCGTAACGATGGATCAACTGCAGGATGACCCAATGCGGATTGAGCAAACTCCGCAAATATGTAATGATAGCCATTCTCATTTGAAAGGCATCGCCAGCTTTTCGTCACACGTCTCCCCCTCTGTGACCGCCAGCCAGCCTCTCCGCCGGACGCCACGGACCGCAAGCCTGGCCCTCCGGGTTTCCCGTTCGATAACTTCATTCACCGCTGCTGGTTGAGCGCGCGCTTCGTCGCCGCGCGCCGGCGGCGGATTAACCGCTGCGCCTGGAGCCTGGATGTGAACGCGCCTGACACGATCGACCTGAAACCTGCCGCCGACGCTACGCCAGGTATTGCGCCCACACCGGAGCGCGGCCATCAAGCGATGGGCGACGCCGAACAGGCGGCCCGGCGCCAGCGTTCGCGGCGCGCGAATTTCATCAAGTGGCTGCGCAAGGTGCATGGCTGGGTCGGCCTTTGGGGCGCGGTGCTGGGTTTGATGTTCGGCGTGACCGGCTTCCTGCTGAACCATCGCGCCGGCCCGTTGAAGGTGTCCACGGGCGAGCCGCAGGTCGAGGAAATGCAGATTCCCGTGCCGCAACAGCCGCTGAGTTCGCCGAAGGACATGGCGCAGTGGCTCAAGCACGAGTTGAAGATCGACGGCAAGCCGGGGCGCGCGAAGCGCGAGCCCGCGCATCCGGTGGCGTGGGGCGATCGCAGCACGATGCAGCCGGAGTTCTGGCAGGTCGCCATCATGGGGCCGTCGCAGAGCGTGCAGGCCGAGTACTGGGTGGGCAATAGCTTCGTCGCGGTGAAGCGCACGCAGAACTCGTTTCTCGCGACCATGAACAATCTGCACAAGGGCGTGGGATTGAGCGTCGGCTGGGTGCTGCTGATCGATACGATTGCCGGCAGCCTGATCCTGCTCTCGCTGACCGGTGTCCTGCTGTGGACCGAGCTGAATAAACGCCGCATGGTGGGCGTGGTGCTGGTGGGCGGGTCGGTGATCGCCGCCGTGGTGTGCGGGCTGATGTAGGCGGGCTTCGCGCCGCTTCAACTTCAGCTTCACTTCGCGCCGCTCCGCATTGCCGCTGCACGGCGGCGCTCGAAAAAAGCGCCGCCGCGCGGACAATCTCAGGTTAAACGCCGCAAACCGCTCCGCCGGAAGCGGCAATCTCGCGCGCTGCCTTCGCGCCTTCCACCTGCAGCAACGTCGGCAAGGAAACCCCGTTCTTCGCAGCCGTCACTTCGGCAAGAATGGAAACGGCGATCTCGGGCGGCGTCCGGCTGCCGATATAAATCCCCACGGGCCCATGCAGCCGGGCCAGTTCGATATCGTCCAGATCGAATTCCTTCAGACGCTCGCGCCGCGCCTGGTTATTCCGTCGTGAACCCAGTGCGCCGACATAAAACGCCGGCGTCTTCAACGCCTCCATCAGCGCGAGATCGTCGAGCTTCGGATCGTGCGTCAGCGCGATCACCGCGCAGCGCTCGTCGAGTTTCATATCGAGCACGGTATCGTCCGGCATGGTCCGCACGATCTTCGTGCCGGGAATATTCCACTCCTCGGTGTACTCCTCGCGTGGATCGCACACCGTGACCTGATAGTCGAGCCCCACGGCAATCTGGCACAGGTAGCGCGACAATTGCCCCGCGCCGATCACGAGCATCCGGTAGCGCGGCCCGTGTATCGTCAGCAGACGCTCGCCGTCGAAATGCACGCCGTCGGTTGCCCGCGCATCATCGAGGCGCACCACGCCGCTCGTCATATCGACGTCGCGGGCGACGAGCCGTCCATCCTCCACCGCGTGGCACAGCTCGGCGATGCCGCTTTGTTGCGTCAACGGTTCAAGCACCAGCTGGATCGTGCCGCCGCAAGGCAGGCCGAATCGATGCGCCTCCTCCGCGGTGATGCCGTATTTGACGGACTCCGGGTGCGTTTGCTCGATCCCTCTTTGCCGCACACGGTCGATCAGATCGTCTTCGATGCAGCCACCCGACACCGACCCCACCACCAGCCCATCGTCGCGCACGGCCAGCATTGCGCCCTCGGGACGCGGCGACGAGCCCCACGTCTTCACCACCGTAACCAGTAGCGCGCGATGTCCTTCTTCCAGCCAACGTGCGCTGGACTTCAGAACTTCGAGATCCACGCTGTCCATGATTTCTTCCTTTTCTGTCCGTCGCCGCCGGACTCGCCGTCCGCAGCCTCATTCGATGCCGTATTGTCGCCGGTTGCGCCATCGTCTGCAGGCTGCGCGTCATCCGCGGCCGCCGCGCTGTCAGCGTCGCCGCCGAACTGGGCGCCGAAGCGCTTGAAAAACTCGCCCGCGATCTTGCGCGCGGCGCCATCAATTAGCCGCGAGCCGATCTGCGCGAGCTTGCCGCCGACCTGCGCGCTCGCCGTGTAGCTCAGCTTGGTGGCGGCGTCGCCATCGGCGTCGAGCGAAACATGCGCGCTGCCCTTGGCGAAACCCGCCGCGCCGCCCTGGCCCTCGAACACGATGTTGTAGGAGTTCGGCGCGTCGATGTCGGTCAGCTGCATGCGCCCCTTGAAGCGCGCCTTGACCGGGCCGACCGCGGCGCTCAGTGCCACCAGATAAGCATTCTCGCCGTCCGGGTCGATGCTTTCGCAGCCCGGAATGCAGGCCCGCAGAATCTCCGTGTCGTTCAGCGCGTCCCACGCACGCTGCTGCGCAACGGGCAGCGTATGGGTTTCGGTCAATTCCATGATGTTGCTCCTGCAGGTGCCGTGACGCCGGCGCCGCGACGCGGCGCGCGCGTGAGTTGCGCCAGGTCGTGGCCGAACGCCGTCAGGCTGTCTAGATTATGAACCGGACGATGCGCGTCGACATGCGGCAGGATGGCCTGCACGCCGCGCGCTTTCGGAGAAAAGCCGCTGAAACGCAGCAGCGGATTGAGCCATACGATGCGGTGCGCGAAGCGGTGCAGCCGGGCCATCTCGGTCTCGAGCACGTGGATCGCTTCGTGGTCGAGGCCGTCGGTGACGAGCAGCACCGTTGCCCGTCCGGTCAGCACGCGCCGTGCCCATCGGCGGTTGAATTCCGCGAGCGCCGCACCAATCCGCGTGCCGCCCGACCAGTCCACCACCTGTTCGGCAAGTGTCGCGACCGCCACGTCGGGATCGCGCTCGCGCAGCGCGCGTGTTGCGTTGGTGAGGCGCGTGCCGAACAGAAACACTTGCAGACGCTCGCGCGATTGCAGGAGAGCGTGGCAAAAATACAGTACCGCGCGCGAATAGCTGCTCATCGAGCCGGAGATGTCGAGCAGCAGGACGAGCGGCGGCTTGCGTTCGACCACCGCGCGATACTTCCACACCATCCAGTCGCCGCCCGCGCGCACGGCGTGCCGGGCGCTCGCGCGCAAGTCCGCATGTGTGCCGTGCGAAGCGGCTTTCAGGCGGCGCGTCGGCTCGGTCGCGAGCGGCAGGCGCTGGCCGCGAATCAGATGACGTAAGGTGCGCCATTCGTCTGCGGAAAGCGTGTCGAAATCGCGATGCCGCAGCCTCTCTTCGGCGCTGAAGGTGAGGTGCGCGTGCAGTTCGTGCTGCTCGGTCTCCTGCTGCGCCTTGTTGTGCGGTGAGGGCGGCGCGCGCACGGCCAGCGCATCGGCGAGACGGTTGTTGCGTTTGGGCGGCGGCAGGCCGTCGCGGACCTTCGGCAGCAGCAGCGCGCGCAGCTTGCCTTCCCAATCGGGATCGCGCCAGAACAGGTCGAACGCGGCATTGAAGAGTTCGCGCTCGTCGGGCGCCGACACCAGCGATGCGGCGAGCGCGGCCCGCACGTCGTCACGGCGGCCGAGGTCGATCCAGTGCAGCGCCGCGAGCGCATCGACGGCTTGCGCCGGCGACATCGGCAAGCCCGCGCCGCGCAGCACACGGACGAAATGGACCACGTTGCGGGCGAGCGTGGGCGTATCGTCGCTTGGCGTTGTCATGCTGACTATCCCGGCGCGGCGAGACACTGCGTGATCTGCGCGGCGTCGACGCGCGCCAGATCGTCCTGATACTTGAGCAGCACGCCGAGCGTGTTCTGCACCGATTGCGGATCGAGCTCCGTCACCGACAGGGCTTCCAGCGCGCGGCACCAGTCGATCGTTTCGGCAATGCCCGGCGCCTTGAACAGGTCCATGCCGCGCAGCCGGTGCACGAAGTCCACTGCCCGCCGCTGCAATTCCGCCGACGTTTGCGGTGCGCGCGCCGCGACGATCTCCAGTTCGCGCTCGCGCTCGGGATAGCCGATCCATTGATACAGGCAACGGCGTTTCAGTGCGTCGTGCACTTCGCGCGTGCGGTTCGAGGTCATCACGACGAGCGGCGGCTGCGCCGCGCGGACCGTGCCGTATTCGGGAATCGATACCTGGAAGTCCGAAAGCAATTCGAGCAGAAAGGCTTCGAACGGCTCGTCGGCGCGGTCGATCTCGTCGATCAGCAACACCCGACGTGCGCCCGGGTGATGTTCGTCCGGCATCAGCGCCTGCAGCAACGGACGTTTCAGCAGGAATTCGCCGCGATACAAGGTGTCGTTGTCGGGGCGTTCGCCGGCGGCTTCAGCGAGACGCAGCGCCATGATCTGCCGCGGATAGTCCCACTCGTAAAGCGCGCTCGCCGTGTCGAGGCCTTCGTAACACTGCAGGCGCAGCATCGACGTGCCGAGCATGCCCGCCGCGGCTTTGGCGAGCTCGGTCTTGCCGACGCCCGGCTCACCTTCGACGAACAACGGCCGCTCCATGCGCAGCGCGAGATAGAGCGCGGTCGCAAGCTCGCGGCTCGCGAAATAGCTTTGGGCAGCGAGTTGAGCGAGGGTGTCGTCGATGGAAGCAGGCTGCATGGTGTTCATGGATCTTCGCTGTAAGGCGGTACCAATGAAGCGAGGCTCATGAAGCGCGAAGCGGCATTCGCAAGCGTGAGCGAACGCGGCTGAGGTGCCTGCGTTTGCGCAGGACACCTCAGCTACGAACCGCGAGGACCGCTAGGCGCTCGCCTTCGTCACTGCGCGCGCGGCCAGCACCGGAATCAGATGCGCGCGGTACTCGGCGCTCGCGTGCATGTCGGCGTTCAGATCTGCCGCCGACACGCTCACCGCGCGAGCAGCCGCGGACGTGAAATTCGCCGACAGCGCCCTTTCAAGTTCCGGCACGCGAAACACCGATGACGCCGCGCCCGTCACCGCGACGCGTACGCCGCTCGCGAACTTCGCGACGAACACGCCGACCAACGCAAAGTGCGAAGCGGGATTGAGAAACTTCTCGTACGCCGCGCTCTCAGGCACCGGAAACTCGACGGCGACGATCAGTTCGTCCGGCGCGAGAGCCGTTTCGTACATGCCCACGAAGAAATCGCCCGATGCGATGCGCCGCCTGTCCGTGACGATGGTCGCATCCAACGCCATGGCCGCAGAGGGATAACAGGCGGCGGGATCGTTATTGGCGAGCGAACCGCCGATCGTGCCGAGCGCGCGCACCTGGCGATCGCCGATGTTGCCGGCAAGGTCCGCCAGCGCCGGCAACACGCGCCGGAGTTCCGCGTGCTCCGCCACGTCGGCGTGACACACGGCGGCGCCGATCGTCACGGTTTTCGCGTCGACGGTGATCGTCTTGAGTGCGGGAATGCGCGTCACGTCGACCAGTTGCGACGGCTGGGCGAGACGCAGCCGCATGGTGGGCAGGAGGCTCTGACCGCCGGCCAGAAACTTGGCTTCGCTGTCGGCGGCGAGGAGGGCGGCGGCCGCTTTCGGATCCGTCGCGCGTTGATACTCGAATGAATACATGTCGAATGCTCCGCTCAGGATCTCAGGGTTGTTTGGCAGCGTGAATCGCGGACCACACGCGATGCGGCGTGGCCGGCATTTGCAGATCGGTCACGCCGAGCGGTGCGAGCGCGTCGAGAATCGCGTTGATCACCGCCGGTGGAGAGCCGATTGCGCCCGCTTCGCCGCAGCCTTTGACGCCGAGCGGATTGTGCGTGCACGGCGTGCCCTTCACGGTTTCGACGGTGAAGTTCGGTAGATCGGACGCATGCGGCATGGCGTAATCCATGTACGAGCCGGAGAGCAACTGGCCGCTCTCGTTGTCGTACACGCAGCGCTCCAGCATCGCCTGGCCGATGCCCTGAGCGAGCCCGCCGTGCACCTGGCCTTCCACAATCATCGGATTGATCACGTTGCCGAAATCGTCGACTGCGGTGAACTTCTGGATACGGCTCACGCCCGTGTCGGGATCGACTTCGACCTCGCAGATATAGGCCCCCGACGGATACGTGAAGTTCGACGGATCGTAAAACGCGCTTTCTTCGAGGCCTGGTTCGAGCACGTCGAGCGGATAGTTGTGCGGCACGTAGGCGGCCAGCGAAATCTCGGCGAACGCTTTGGTGCGGTCGGTGCCCGCGACGCGGAACACGCCGTCCTTGAATTCGATGTCCTCCGCTGCTGCTTCGAGCAGATGCGCGGCGATTTTCTTTGCCTTGGCTTCGACCTTGTCGAGCGCCTTCATGATTGCCGAGCCGCCCACCGCGATCGAGCGCGAGCCATACGTGCCCATGCCGAACGGAATGCGGCCGGTGTCGCCGTGCACGACCTCGACGCTTTCCAGCGCGATGCCGAGCCGGTCGGCGACCACCTGCGCGAAGGTCGTCTCATGCCCCTGCCCGTGACTATGCGAACCGGTGAACACGGTGACCGAGCCGGTGGGATGCACGCGAATCTGGCCGACTTCGAACAGGCCGGCGCGCGCGCCTAGCGCGCCCGCTATATTCGACGGCGCGAGTCCGCACGCTTCGATGTAGCACGAATAGCCGAGGCCGCGCAGCTTGCCATTCCTTTCGGATTCCTGTCTACGTGCGGGGAAGCCTTTGACGTCGGCGAGTTCGAGCGAACGGGTGAGGATCGTGTCGTAGTCGCCGGTGTCGTAGGTGAGGCCGACCGGCGTCGCGTACGGGAACGAGCGGATGAAGTTGCGGCGGCGTATCTCTGCCGGATCGAGCTTCATTTCTTTCGCGGCGGTTTCGACCAGACGTTCCACGACATAGGTCGCTTCGGGACGGCCCGCGCCGCGATACGCATCGACGGGGACGGTATTGGTGAAGACGGCCTTCACCTCTGCATAGATCGCCGGCGTGGCGTACTGCCCCGCGAGGAGCGTGGCGTACAGAATGGTCGGCACGCTCGAGGCGAACGTGGACAGGTACGCGCCCATGTTAGCGATCGTGTGGATACGCATGGCGAGGAACTTGCCGTCTGCGTCCATGGCCAGTTCGGCCTTGGTCACGTGATCGCGGCCGTGCGCGTCGGAGACGAACGCTTCCGAGCGCTCCGCCGTCCATTTGACCGGACGGCGAATTTTCTTCGCGGCCCACGTCAGCGCGACATCTTCGGCGTACAGGAAGATCTTTGAGCCGAAGCCGCCGCCCACATCCGGCGCGATCACGCGCAGTTTCGATTCCGGCAGCGATAGCACGAACGCGGCCATCAGCAGGCGCTCCACGTGCGGATTCTGATTCGCGACGTAGAGCGTGTAGCTGTCGTCCTGGGTGGAGTAGCTCGCGTTGACCGCGCGCGGCTCGATGGCGTTCGGGATCAGGCGGTTATTGACGATGTCGAGCGTGGTGACGTGCGCGGCTTTGGCGAAGGCGGCGTCGGTGGCGGCTTTGTCGCCGTGGCCCCAGTTGTAGCAGACGTTGTCCGGCACTTCGTCGTGGACGGCGGCCTGACCCGCGTCGGCGGCATGCGCGGTGTCGACGACGGCCAGCAGCACGTCGTAGTCGACGTCGATCAATTCCGCGGCATCCTTTGCGGCCTTGATCGAATCGGCGATCACGAGCGCGACCTGATCGCCGACGTGACGCGCTTTCGTATGCGCAATGATCGGATGCGGCGGCTCGTTCATCGGCTTGCCGTCGATGCTGTGAATCAGCCAGCCGCACGGCAGGCCGCCGACGTTGTCTGCGGCCATGTCCGCGCCCGTGAAGATCGCCACCACGCCGGGCGATTGTTTTGCCGCGGTGGTGTCGATGCTGTTGATCTTCGCGTGCGCGTGCGGCGAGCGCAGGAACACCGCGTAGGTTTGCTGGGGCAGGACGATGTCGTCGGTGTACTGACCGTTGCCGGTGAGGAAC
>DASVNP010000096.1:0-30486 GCA_036383775.1 Paraburkholderia sp.
AGTTGGTCGCGCAGGGTATTCACAACGCCAGCCGCAGGCGCGGCAATCCGTTTGTCGCGTTCAATTGCGCGGCGCTGCCCGAAGGGTTGATCGAGAGCGAACTGTTCGGCCATGAGGAGGGCGCGTTCACGGGCGCGCGGCGCGGCGGCAAGCCGGGTCTCTTTGAAATTGCCCACACGGGAACCATTTTTCTCGATGAAATCGGTGAAATGCCGGCGGCGCTGCAGAGCCGGCTGCTGCGCGTCCTGCAGGAGCGTGAAGTGATGAAACTCGGCTCGGGACGTGCCACGCCAGTCGATGTGCGGGTGATCGCCGCCACCCACCGCGATTTGCATGCGCTGGTCGAGCAGGGCGCGTTTCGCGCGGATTTGTATTTTCGGCTGAATCTGCTTCAGATAGAATTGCCGCCGCTGCGGGAACGGCGCGGCGATGTCGCACCTCTGGCGCGGCACCTGTTGAGCCGCAGCGCGCTCCAATATGGGTTGTCGGCGGCGGCGCTGGACCGGGTGCTGGCGTTCCTGACACCCTTGTTCGAGCACTACGCGTGGCCCGGCAATGTGCGGGAACTGGAAAATCTGCTGGTGCGCGCCGCGATTTATCTCGGCGATGATGACGGCGAAGCGGGCTCGGACGACCAGACGCTTTTCCCGGAATTTGGACGCATGAAGCAGTCGGCAGCTGCCAGGTTGCCCGCGAGCGCGCCGAATGGGTCCGCTGAACCCGCTTCAGCCCGCGCGACCCCGACCCGTGAGGACGTGCTGCACGCGCTCGAACAGGCCGGCGGCAACCGCGCCGCGGCCAGCCGGGCGCTCGGCATAGGCCGCACAACCCTCTGGCGGCTCATGAAAGAATGACTTTGTGCGGTGCGATAGTCATCGGTAGCGGGATAAATAGCAAAATACTATCGAATTATTATAACAATCCACTTTACCTATTAAGTGCTGTCTGACATACTGACTCCACTTTCCACCCACTCCGAAAGAGGACTCAGCAAATGCCGATCATCAACAGTCAAGTCAAACCGTTCAAGGCACAGGCTTTTCACAATGGCGATTTCCAGACCGTCACTGAACAAAGCCTGAAGGGCAAGTGGTCGGTTTTCGTTTTCTATCCGGCTGACTTCACGTTTGTTTGCCCGACCGAACTGGGTGACCTGGCCGATCGCTACGCCGAATTCAAGAAGCTCGGCGTCGAAATCTACAGCGTCTCGACCGATACGCACTTCACGCACAAGGCATGGCACGACACGTCGGACACGATCCAGAAGATCAAGTACCCGATGCTGGCTGACCCGACGCTGGCAATCTCGCGCAACTTCGACGTGCTGATCGAAGAAGAAGGCCTGGCACTGCGCGGCACGTTCGTGATCAACCCGGAAGGCGAGATCAAGCTGGCCGAAATTCACGACAACGGCATTGGCCGTGACGCCGGCGAACTGCTGCGCAAGGTGCAGGCTGCGCAATACATCGCGGCTCACCCGGGTGAAGTGTGCCCCGCCAAGTGGACGCCGGGCGCAGAAACGCTGACCCCGTCGCTCGACCTGATCGGCAAGATCTAAGGTCTCACGACCTGTCGCAGTTAGCGCCCCATTGCACCTCGGGGCGTATCACCGCGCGAACCTCGTCATACCGCGGTTCGCGCGTCCCCGGGCCGTACTCGTCCTATCCGGATGCGTGCGGCGCCGGGAACCCCATACCAACGTCACGGAATCGAATCGCCATGCTTGACGCCAATCTCAAGACTCAGTTGAAATCGTACCTCGAAAAGGTTAGCAGGCCTATCGAAATCGTCGCGTCGCTCGACGACGGCGCAAAGTCGCAAGAGCTGCTGGCATTGCTGAACGATATCGCGACGTTGTCGGAACGCGTCACCGTGATCGAACGCCGTGGCGATACCGAGCGCAAGCCGTCGTTTTCGATCGGCGAGCCGGGCAAGGATACCGGCATCCGTTTTGCCGGCATTCCGATGGGGCATGAATTCACGTCGCTCGTCCTCGCGTTGCTGCAGGTCGGCGGCCATCCGGTCAAACTCGAAGAAGCGGTGATCGAACAGATCCGCAACCTCGACGGCGACTATCAATTCGAAACGTATTTTTCGCTGTCATGCCAGAACTGCCCGGAAGTCGTGCAGGCACTGAACGTGATGGCGCTGATCAACCCGCGCATCCGCCACGTGGCGATTGACGGTGCGCTGTTCCAGAACGAAGTAGAAGCGCGCCAGATCATGGCGGTACCGACCATGTTCATGAACGGCGAAGTGTTCGGCCAGGGGCGCAGCGGTGTGAAGGAAATCCTCGCCAAGCTCGACACCAATGCCGGCGCGCGTGCCGCGAAGGAACTGGAAAAGAAGCCTGTGTTCGACACGCTGATCGTGGGCGGTGGCCCCGCGGGTGCGGCGGCGGCCATTTACTCGGCGCGCAAGGGCATTGCGACGGGCGTGGTGGCGGAACGCTTTGGCGGTCAGGTGCTCGACACGCTGGCGATCGAAAACTTTGTCTCCGTGACGGAAACCGAAGGACCGAAGTTCGCCACGGCGCTAGAACAGCACGTGAAGAGCTGTGAAGTCGACATCATGGACGTGCAGCGCGCCGAGGCGCTGATCCCCGGCCGCATCCACGAAGTGCGCCTTGCGAATGGGGCGGTGCTGAAGGCCAAAACCATCGTTCTGGCGACGGGTGCGCGCTGGCGCGAAATCAACGTGCCAGGCGAGCGCGAGTACCGCAATCATGGCGTGGCGTATTGCCCGCATTGCGACGGCCCGCTCTTCAAGGGCAAGCGTGTCGCGGTGATCGGCGGCGGCAATTCCGGCGTCGAAGCGGCCATCGACCTCGCGGGCATCGTGCGCGAAGTGACGCTGCTCGAATTCGGCGCGACCTTGCGTGCTGACGAAGTGCTGCAGCGCAAGCTGCGCAGCCTCGCGAACGTCACGATCGTCACGCAGGCCCAGACCACGGAAATCACCGGCGACGGCAAGAAGGTCAACGGTCTGGTCTACAAGGATCTGCGCTCGGGCGAAGTGAAGACGGTCGAACTGGAAGGCGTGTTTGTGCAGATCGGTCTCGTGCCGAACACCGAGTGGCTCAAGGGCACGGTCGAACTGTCGAAGCACGGCGAGATCGTGGTCGACGCACGCGGCGCGACGTCGGTTCCGGGCGTGTTCGCAGCCGGCGATGTGACCACGGTGCCGTTCAAGCAGATCGTGATCGCCGTCGGCGAGGGGGCGAAGGCGTCGCTTTCAGCGTTCGATCACCTGATCCGCAATAGCGAGGAAGTCGACGCGGTTAGTGAGGCCGAGGCTGAAGTGGCGGCTTGATGCGGGTAGTGTGAGTCAGGGACGGCGGCCTTCGGGCCGCCGTTTTTGTTTGTGGTTGAAATTGAAGAGTGTGCCAATGCTGGCTTGAATTGTCCTATATCTTTTGACACCATCATTTTGGATAACGAATGACAGTGGCGAACGTAAAATCTAACCGGTCAAAAGCCACCGGTTGCCCATGTCGAAGTTTGAAATACAAGTTCTCGAATCAGCCGAACACTCAGCTCACCGCTTTCAATCGATCGACTATCAAGGCTCTGTGTGGGACCTGAGCCACCTCGATACTTTTGCCTTCAAATGTGATATTGGCGTCAGTTGTCCGGTGACTGTCGTCGTGATGTTTTCCTGCCACTGTTTCTCGCGCGGTATTGCCAGTGACAAAAGAGTGCGCGCACAGATCCCGAATGCGGAGATTTTCGACGACGGCCGTGAGCAGAGGGTGCTCGACCCCGCGCGCTACGTGTTGTCGAAACTCCTGTTGAGGGACGTGGTCATGACGTTGGCCAATCGGCCTATTGTCGTCGCCGACGAGCGGCGGCCGAACTTTGTGACCATGCAAGAAACGAATGCGGACGGCACGACGTCGTTATATGCCGTTTTCTTCGAAGTGGAAAAAGACAGGACGAGGCGGCAACGACTGATTTTGAGGATTCAATCCGCTTACGTGCTCGAACAGGAGTTGACGAAACGTCAGCGGCAGGCAAAGCGAGTGGCGCTCAAGACGTTATTGCGGGCGACCTATGAAGGTCGGAGGATTCGCGCGTAGGCACAGAAAACAGCGTGGGTACAAAAACCAACGGCCGCCTTTCGGCAGCCGTCGCATGCGGGATTCTCTATGTGTCTTGCGACACAATTTCCACTCCAGGTGGAACCCGGTTGCCGGGGCGGCGCTACGTTTTTTGCACCCGCTGATACGTAGTTTTGAAGTTTGATTATAAAAAACTGCACCCATACGGTCAAGCGGGCTCCGCACGGCGCGGTTCTCGGCGATACCACCCCATACCCGCGCAACCGGGCCATACGACGCCCAAAACACCCGTTTGATACATTCGCTCGACCCACAGCCCGCTTACCCCATCCTCCGCTCCGTTGTTTGGAGACTCCCACCTGGCGCGATTCCTTGGCTATCCGGCTCTCCAAGCCATATAAATCGAGGAGTGGGGACGGTATCGCCGACCCGCGCGCCAGCATGCCGCGACGCGGACGGCGAGGCGCCACAAAACCAGGAGGGAGACAATGGCAACATCGCAAGCGGCCCCCGCGCGGTGGGTCGACGGCAAGCGTTATCTGTGGTTGCTCGGCGCGCTCACGATCACCTTGCCGCTGCACGCCGCCAATCTGGCGCTGCAGACCGGCTGGCATATTTTCTGGTGGTTCGGGCCGATCTTCGTGTTCGGCATCATTCCGGTACTCGACTATCTGATCGGCGACGACCCCAGCAATCCTCCCGACGACGTCGTCCCGACACTCGAAAGAGAGCGCTACTACCGCCGCATCGTCTATCTCGCCACGTTCATCGAATATGTGTCGTTTTTCGGCGCGCTCTGGATCGTGGGGACGCATGCGTTGGCATGGTACGACTACCTGGGCTTTGCGCTATCGCTCGGCGCGGCCACCGGCGTGTCGATCAACACGGCGCATGAACTCGGCCACAAGACCGACCGCTTCGAGCGATGGCTCGCCAAAGTGACGCTGGCGCCGGTCGCTTACGGCCACTTCTTCGTCGAACACAATCGCGGCCATCATGTGCGGGTGGCCACGCCGCCCGATCCGGCCAGCGCCCGTTATGGCGAGTCGTTCTGGCGCTTTCTGCCGCGCACGGTATTCGGCAGCATCGCGTCCGCGTGGCGGCTCGAGAAACACCGGCTCGAACGCCTCGGCCAATCGCCCTGGACGTGGCGCAACGAGGTCCTGCATTCGTGGGCGATGACTGTCGTGCTGTGGGGAGGAATGATCGCGCTATTCGGCAAGACGGTGATTCCGTTCCTGCTGATCCAGGCGGCGTACGGCGCGTCGCTGCTCGAAGTGGTCAACTATCTGGAGCACTACGGGCTTGGCCGCAAGCAGCTCGCAAGCGGTCGCTACGAGCGATGCCAGCCGCAGCACTCATGGAACAGCAATCGCATCGTCACGAATCTCTTTCTGTACCAGTTGCAGCGCCACGCCGATCATCATGCGAATCCGACGCGTTCCTACCAGGCGCTGCGTCATTTCGACGGCGCGCCGCAATTGCCCTCAGGCTACGCCACGATGATCATGCTCGCGTACGTGCCGCCGTTGTGGTTTCGCGTGATGAATCCGCGCGTCGTCGCGCATTATGGTGGCGACATGAGACAGTCGAATATTCGTCCCGCGATCCGCGAACGCGTGCTGGCACAGTTCGCGGGCTGACACGCGAGGTCCGGCTCAAGCGAAAAGCCGCCCGGTGCAAACCGAGCGGCTTTTTCATGGGTGCAGCGTAAGCCGTGCGAACTTAACGGCGGTCGATCGAATACTTCCCAGGACCACTCACGCACAACAGCAGCAAACCGCCGATGATGCTGATGTTCTTGTAGAAGTGAATCATGTTGTCGTACTGAACCATGCCGGTCATGTTCCAGAAGTGGTGCCCGATGATCGCGGTGCCGAACGTGTAAAGCGCGAGCAGCAGCGCCAGCGGCCGCGTGAAGAAACCCACCAGCAGCGCGACGCCCACGACCAGTTCCATGACCACGGCGATCACCGCCGACAGCTCGGGCATCGGCGCGCCGCTCGACGTCATGTACGCAACGGTGCCGCCAAAACCGGTGAGCTTGGCCCAGCCGAACATGACGAACAACACCATCAACAGGATACGGGCAACGAGAAGAACGGAGTCTTTCTGGTTTTCAAACAGCGTGTAGCACATGATTTTTCTCTATAGGGTAGTAAAGGTTTGGTTCGCCGGCATGGTTCCGGCGATCCGTACTTAGGTCGTTAAGCCCACAACTCCGACACTTCGTTATCGCGCAGGTCGAACACTAGCACTTCAGCGTCGTGACCTTGCGTGAAGGTCAGCGCTTGCTCGCCGCGGATACGGGCGCCGTCGCCTTCCTTGAACTCGACGCCGTTCACCGTGACGCTGCCGCGTGCCACGTGGACATACGCATAGCGATTGCTGGCCAGCTCGAGCCGGGCGGTTTCATCACCGTCGAAGAGACCGGCATAGACCCGCGCATCCTGTTGCAACTGAAGCGAATCGTTCGCGCCGTCCGGCGAGAGCACGAGGCGCAACACGCCGCGCTTCTGGTCCGCGCCAAAGTGACGCTGCTGATAACGCGGCGTCGTGCCCATTTTGCCTGGCGCGATCCAGATTTGCAGAAAGTGCACCGGATCGCTCTTCGAATGGTTGTACTCGCTGTGCGCGACGCCGGTTCCCGCGCTCATCAACTGGATGTCACCGGGGACGATCACCGAACCGGTGCCCATGGTGTCCTTGTGTTCCAGCGCGCCTTCCAGCACGTACGAAAAAATCTCCATGTCGCGGTGCGGGTGCTTGCCGAACCCTTGAGCCGGCGCGACGCGGTCGTCGTTGATCACTAGCAGGTCGGAGAAGCCGTTCTGCTTCGGATCGTGATAGTTCGCAAAGGAAAACGTATGACGCGAGCTAAGCCAGCCGTGCTCCGCGCGGCCGCGTTGATTGGCGTGTCTGATTTCAAGCATCTTCTTCTCCTTGGGTTGTGCGGTCCGGCCCGATGTGAGGCCGCGATCCATGAACAGGAGTGTAGGTCAATCTGAATGGTTATAATCTATCAACAAACGGAAACACTGTCGCAATGGAGTGGACAATAAAATGCAGCTCGATGACATGCGCATCTTTATCGCCACGGTCGACGCCCACAATTTCACGGCGGCCGCCAACCGCCTGGCGCTGTCCAAGCAGTTCGTCAGCCGCCGGGTGATGGCGCTGGAAGAGGCGCTCGGCGTGCAGTTGCTGATCCGCAATACCCGCAAGCTGGCGGTGACCGAACTCGGTCAGGATTTCTACGAGCGCGCCAAACGCATCCTGGGGGAGGTCGAAGACGCCGAGCAGGCCATGTCGCAGCTACATGCCGGGCCGCGCGGCCTGCTACGCGTGAGCGCGCCGATGTCGTTCGGCATGGCGCATCTGTCACCGCTCGTGGCGACGTTTCTGCGCCAGAACGGCGACGTGCGCGTCGAGATGGAATTGAGCGACCGCACCGTCGACGTGGTGGGCGAGGGCTTCGACATGGCGATCCGGATCGGCGCGTTGCCGGATTCCACGCTGGTGGCGCAGAAGCTCGTGGATATCAGAATGGTGGCGTGCTGCAGCCCCGGTTACGTGCGCCGCCGTGGCGCGCCCGCGGTGCCGCGCGATCTCGAGCGTCATTCCTGCCTGCTGTACGGCCACGGCGGCACGGTCAGCTGGGATTTCGTGGTCGACGGCGTGGCGAAAAGCGTCGAAGTACACGGACCATTGCGGGCGAACAACGGCGAACTGGTTCGCGACGCGGCGGTCGCGGGCTTGGGGATAGTTCGGCTTCCGGATTTTATCGTGGCCGATGCGCTCAGGAGCGGCCAGCTCGTGCCGGTACTGGAGGAGTTCCTGCCTGCCGCGACGAGCGTCAATGCCGTCTATCCGCAGCACCGGCAAACCTCGGTCACGATTCGCGCCTTCGTTGAGTTCCTGCGCGAACACTTGAGAAAACGGTTGGCGGCGTGAGCAGCGCTTATCCGTTGCGGATAATGAAGCTATGGCCGTTCAACGCCGGCACGCCGCCCAGGTGCGCGTACAGCACGCGCGAACCCGCTGGAAACTCGCCGTTGCGCACTTTGTCGATCATGCCGTGCATCGACTTGACCTCGTACACGGGATCGGTCAGCACGCCCTCCAGGCGCGCGCACAGGCGGATCGCCTCCAGCGTGCCGTCATCCGGCAGGCCGTACTCCGGGCCGCCGAAGCGCTCGTCGAGCACCACGTCCTCGCTGGTGATTGGAGTGTCACGTCGTCACAGGCGAATTCGACTATTTCATGACGATCCGCACGCGCGACAGCGTAGCTTCAACCGGCTGCACGCGGAGCAGTTGCTTTACCTGCCGGCGGGCCGGCAAATCCGCTCATTCATAGTGCTCAAGGAAATCCTCTCGACCACGAATTTTCCTTTGTAATGGCCGATGCAGCGCCTGCAGCAGTAAAAAAAGACGCGCATGCTGTCATGTATCCCACTCTCGTGCGACTAAGCATCGGGACCACTCGCGAGTGGCGAAATTCGCGCCGCAACGGGTGAACAGTACGGACTATGCGGAGCAACATCATGGCTTGCAGCAGACGGATATTCTTCAGATTAATTGGCGCGGCGTCGCTGGCCGGCGGCGCCTCGATGTGGCGCCTGGGGCGTGCGGCGCAAGGGGCGGACAGCGGTGCGGCAGCCGCTTACGAGGTAACCCACAGCGACGCCGAATGGCGCAAACTGCTGACCGATGCGCAGTACCGCGTGCTGCGCCAGGCAGGAACGGAGCGTCCCTTCAGCAGCGCGCTGAACGACGAGCATCGTGCCGGCACGTTCTCGTGTGCCGGCTGCAAACTGCCGCTGTTCTCGTCGAAGACCAAATTCGACAGCGGCACCGGCTGGCCGAGTTTCTGGCAGCCGCTCGACCATGCCGTCATTACGCGCACCGACACGTCGTTCGGCATGACGCGCGACGAAGTGCTGTGCCGGCGCTGCGGCGGCCATCTCGGCCACGTCTTCGACGACGGCCCCAAGCCAACCGGTCTGCGCTATTGCATGAACGGGCTGGCCATGACATTCACGCCCGCAGCCAACGGCGCGAGCTGATCGAATCAGGAGGCAGCTCATGAATTTCGACAAACGCATCAGCCGCATCGATGCCGAGCCGGCCCGCTCACGCGCGGCGGCACTTTCGCTCGCGCTCGGATGCGGCGCGCTGGCGTTGCTGTTTGCGCAGCGCGTGGCATTCTCATCGGAAACCGCGGTCGTGATTGCGCCGCCGGCGCTCGACGAACCGGTCTCCGCAACGACCGCTCACGAAGAAACCGCGGTGTTCGCGGGCGGCTGCTTCTGGGGCGTGCAGGGTGTGTTTCAGCACGTGCGCGGGGTCACCCGGGCAGTGTCGGGCTATTCGGGCGGCCAGCGCGACACGGCGCAGTACGAGACGGTCAGCGGTGGCGAGACGGGCCATGCGGAATCCGTGCAGGTCACGTTCGACCCGACCAAAGTCACCTATGGCCAGTTGCTGCAGGTGTACTTCTCCGTCGTTCAGGATCCGACCCAGTTGAACCGGCAAGGGCCGGACAGCGGCACGCAATATCGCTCGGCGGTGTTTCCACTGAACGACACTCAGCGGCAGGTCGCGCAAAGCTACATCGCCCAGCTCGGGAAGGCGCACGCCTTTCCCGCGCCGATCGTCACGAAGACGGAGCCGTTCAAGGGTTTCTATCCCGCCGAGTCGTATCACCAGAACTACCTCACGCTGCATCCGGACTCCGCGTATATCGCCATCAACGATATGCCGAAGATCGCCAACCTGAAGCGGCTTTTCCCCAATCTGTATCGCGACAAGCCGGTGCTGGTTGAAGCCGGGCAATAATGCCAGGCAACAACACCAGGCATTAAGGCCAGGCATTAAGGCCGCAGATCTGAACGGCGCCGCATCGCGCGGCGCCGTTCGGGCATTTCGCGCACCATCGCGGCGCACTCCGCACTCCGCACTCCGCACGCCATACCCGCCTGGGAGCGGTTCGTCCCAGCGGCCGGCCCGCGCCGTCCCTTCCTTCAGCCGGGCAGCCTCCGCTCATTCGAGGTTAGGTCCGTATTTTGCGTCTGCAGGTCCGTGATCCGTGGACGCGAGACTGGAGGTTTCCGGTGGTGAACAGCGGTGGAACGCGGGGCGGCAGGCTCCGCAGTCAGCAAACAATCCTTGCGGCAGCCTCACTGGCGGCCGCCACTCTTGGCGGTATTGCCTTGTTAGTGCCCTCGGCCTGGGCGCAAACGCCTTCGCCGCTGGGCGAATGGCAATACTCGGTCGGCATTCCGTTGCAGAAAATGTGGCAACCGAATGTTCCCGACTGGCAGGTGCGCATCGGCGCGGCGACCTCGTTCCAGCCTCGCTACGAAGGCTCCGACCGCTACCATCTGATGACCGGCCCGAGCATCGACGTGCGCTACAAAGACCTGTTCTTCCTGTCCAGCGGCGAGGGGTTCGGGGTCAATTTCGCGCAAGGCGAGAACTGGCGTGCCAGTCTTGCCGGCGTCTACGACCTCGGGCGGCGCGGCCATGACGACCCGCCGGAGCTGAATGGCCTCGGCAACATCAATCCGGCGCCGGGCCTGAAACTGTCCGGTGAATATGTGATTTCGAAGGATTTCCCGCTCGTGCTGCGGGCCGACGTCAGACGTTATTTCGGCGGCTCGAACGGCTGGATCGGCGACCTGGGTGCCTACATGCCGCTGCCTGGCAGCACGCAGAAGTTCTTCTGGTTCGCTGGTCCGAACGTGACGCTCGCGGACTCCAACTATATGAACAGCTGGTTCGGCGTGAATCAGAATCAGGCCGCGCACTCGTCGTATGCGCCGTATCACGCGAGCGCGGGCTTCAAGTCGGTGGGCTTTGGCATGAGCCTCATATGGCTGTTCGACAAGCACTGGTTCGCCACCGCCGACGGCGCTTTCGAGCAGCTAGTGGGCAGTGCCGGCAATAGTCCGGTTACGCATCGCAAGGCCAATGGCGTCGCGGACATCTCGATCAACTACCGTTTCTGACGGCATGCTGGCCGGCCTCGGCCAGCCTGTGACGCCGGCGCAGCCGGAGAGCGGCTCAGCATCGGATCGTGCGCTGCCATGCGCCCCACCGGCGCGAGGCATCGCCGCATACGGCGGCGCACCACTGTGCTAAGCTTGCCGCAACCGAACCCCGATACGGCGAGCCGCTTTCCATCATGCGTTCCTGGCGCATCGCTCCACCGCACCGAAGCGAACAGATCAGCACCGCGCGCGCGACCGACCTCGTCATGTCGATCTCGCACGCGAATGCCGACGCGCTCGCCGCCAGCATGCTAAACACGATCGGCGAGTCGCTGCCCGTCTCGCAGTGCACCATCTTCGCGTATGAATTCGACGCGCGGCCGCGCACCGTTTCCGCCGCGGACCATCGCGGCGGCCGCTTTCTGCGCGATGTCGCCGATCGCTATGCCGCGCACTTTTATGCGCTCGACGGCAATCGCGCGATCATCGGCGGTTCGCACGGCAAATCCCCGCGCGACGCGTTGGTGCTCCATCAGCAGCAAAGCGAAGAGATCGAGAACGAAGCCTATCGCGCGGCCTGCTACTCGCGGCCGAACGTGTCCGACCGCCTGTCGCTGCTCGTGCAGCCAATGGACAACGTCTGGCTGTCGATCAATCTGTATCGCGACAGCGCCTATGGCGTGTTTCAGCCGGGCGAACTGGAACGCGTCGAAAGCGTCGCGCATCTGTTCGCTCACGCTGCGAAGAGCCACTACGCGTTGCATGGACAGCATCAGCAGGGCGCGGCGGCGGCGATGCTCGCGCGTGTCAGGCGCGCTTGCCCGGCGCTCACGCCACGCGAGCTCGACGTGCTGCGCGGCACGCTCGAAGGCGCGACCGCCGTAGAAATCGCGCTGCAAATGGGCGTCAAGCCCGCGAGCGTCGTGACGTATCAGAAGCGTGCCTACGCGCGGCTCGGCATTTCAAGCCAGCGTCAGTTGTTCGCGCTGTGCATGGTCCCTGAGCGGGGCTAACTCCTAACACGTGACCCGTGCCGTTACCCGTTACGCAGGGCAACTGCGTACTATCCGCGCCTCGGCCGCACGTCGGCCTGGGTCTCGCGATCCCAGCGCTTGAGCCACGGCATGAGGAAATCCGCGAAACCGTCCGCGGGCGGCGACAGCGCGCGCTCGGTGGAACGGTACACGCAGACTTCGCGGATGGTCTCGGGATCGACGATGCGCTTCATCACGAGGCCAAAGGTGCGCGCCAGCGGCGCGACGTAGGCGGGCGCCAGCGTGACGGCGAGCCCTTGCGAGGCGAGGCCGAACGCCGTGGTCACGTTGTCCACCACGTCCACCGGAATAATGCGCGCTTCCGCAGGCAGATTGGCGAGCATCTGGTCGACCGCGCGCTCATGATCGCGACCGGTAGCGACAATCGGCACATCGCGCAGATGCGTCCACAGCACGCGGCGCCGCGCGCTCAACGGATGGCTCGGCGCGCACCACATCACCCAGGGGCTCGCAAACGCCGGATCGCAGCGCACGCGTGCGCCGCTTTGCCTGTCGGGGCCGATCGCGAGATCCACGTCGCCGCTTTCCACGCGCTCCACCAACTGCTCGACCACGGTGTCGCAAATGCGCACGACCACCTTCGGTTTGCCGCGCGCATATTCGGCGATGGCGGCGGGCAACGCGGTGGCCGCCAGCACCAGCGGCGCGCCAATGCGGACGATCCCGGCGGCACGGTTGCGGATGTCATTGGCCGATTGCGCGGCGGCGCGCACGTGGCGCAGCACCGATTCCGCTGACGAAAGAAAGTCTTGCCCGGCACTCGACAGATTGACGCGCCGCGTGGTCCGGTCGAACAGCCGAAAGCCAAGCTCGGTTTCGAGCTCGGCCAGCAACTGGCTGACGGCTGAGGAGGTCAGCCCGAGCCGCTGCGCCGCCGCGCCGATGCTATGCAGATCGGAGATGGCGAGAAACGCTTCGAACTGGCGGAGTGTGACGCGAGTGAGTGGCATCGGGCGATTCTAAAGAAAATCTAACGAATCGTGAAAAATCGATTGATTGTGTGCCGGGAGCCGTTCACTGACACTTGTCCCAATCGACGCACGCCGTCAATCCCGCTTAGACTTTCGGCTCGCCCCGAGGCCATGCCGGGGCAGCATCGAGGCAGCACTGAGGCCGCCCCGACACCCCATTCAAGGAATTGCCATGTTCGAACACATTCCCGCCTACCCAGGCGACCCGATTCTGAGCCTGAACGAAGACTTTCAACTCGACCCGCGCCCGAACAAGGTCAATCTGAGCATCGGCATCTATTTCGACGACGCCGGCAAGCTGCCGGTCATGGACGCCGTGCGCCGCGCCGAGAGCGCGCTACTCGAATCGATCGGCCCGCGTTCATATCTGCCCATGGCGGGCCTGCCGGCCTATCGCGACGTGGCTCAAGCACTGGTATTCGGCGCGAACAGCGAAGCGCGTGTGGCAGGCCGGATCGCCACGCTGCAAACCATCGGCGGCTCGGGCGCGCTCAAGGTCGGCGCCGATTTCCTGAAGCGCTATTTCCCCGGCTCGCAGATCTGGATCAGCGACCCGAGCTGGGAAAACCATCGCGTCGTATTCGAAGGCGCGGGGCTCACGGTCAACACCTATCCGTACTACGACGAACACACCGGCGGCCTGCGTTTCGCCGACATGATCGAAACGCTTGGCCGCTTGCCGGAAAAGAGCGTCGTGCTGCTGCACGCGTGCTGCCACAACCCGACCGGCGTGGATCTGAGCCCGTCGCAATGGGCGGAACTGGTGCCGGTATTGCAGCGCCGCAAGCTGATCGCCTTTGTCGACATGGCCTACCAGGGCTTCGGTGCCGGTCTCGAGGAAGACGCCGCCTGCGTGCGCCTGCTGGCCGAAGCGGACATTCCGTTGATCGCCGCGAATTCGTTCTCGAAGAATTTCTCGCTGTACGGTGAGCGCGTCGGCGCGTTGAGCGTGGTGTGCCAAAGCGCGGAAGAGGCCGGCCGCGTGCTCGGTCAGCTGATGTCGACCGTGCGCTCGAACTACAGCAATCCGCCCACGCACGGCGCGCGGCTCGTTGCCAACGTGCTGGCTGATGCGTCGCTGCGCGCTTCATGGGAAGCCGAACTCGCCGGGATGCGCGAGCGGATTCTCGCCATGCGCGGGACGATCCACACCGGACTCGCCGGCCGTGTGAATGAAGTGATGCGGGCCCGCTACGTCGCGCAGCGCGGCATGTTCACCTACACCGGTTTGAGCGAAAGTCAGGTCGAGCGCTTGCGCAGCGAACACGCGGTGTACGTGCTGCGCTCGGGGCGCATGTGCGTGGCCGGCCTGAATGCACGCAACGCGGAGTATGTGGCGGCGTCGATTGCGTCGGTGGTGTCGGGCGCATAAGCACGGCTCTTTTCGACAAGCACAACGATAACCATGGAGATGCAGATGAGCACCCTCGACAAGCCGGCGCCGGACGCGCCGAAGACCCACGCGATGCATCCGGACGAATGGCAGGCGCGTGTGCAACTCGCGGCGTGCTATCGCATCTTCGACATGCTCGGCTGGACCGAGATGATCTACAACCATATCACGCTGCGCGTTCCGGCCAGCGTGAGCGGCGGCGAGCGGCACTTTCTGATCAACCCGTTCGGGCTGCACTACAGCGAGGTGACGGCGCGCAATCTCGTGAAGATCGACGCCAAGGGGCGCGTGCTCGACCATTCGCCGTATCCGGTGAATCCGGCGGGCTTCGTCGTGCATGCGGCGATTCACGAAGGCTTGCCCGGCGCGCATTGCGTGATGCACACGCACACCACGGCGGGCGTCGCTGTGGCTTGTCTGGAAGACGGTTTGCAGCAGACCAACTTCTACAGCGCGCAGTTGCACGACCGGATTGCGTACCACGATTTCGAGGGCATCACGGTGCACGCGGAAGAAGGCCCGCGCCTTATCGAGCATATCGGCGACGAGCAGGCGGTGATCTTGCGCAACCATGGCCTGCTTGCATGGGGCCAGACCTTGCCGCAAACTTTCGCGGTTCTATGGACGCTCAACCGCGCCTGCGAGATCCAGATGGCGACCTTCGCCATGGGCCGCGCCCGGCCAGTGCCGGAAGAGGTGGCGATCCGCTGCTCGCGCGACGCGTTGCAGTTCGATCCGCGTCACGGCGCGGGCCAGGACGTGTTTGACGCGCTGGTGCGGCGAGTGGACCGCATCGATGCAAGTTACAAGGATTGAAACAATGAAAGTCTGTATTTACGGCGCGGGTGCGATTGGCGGCTGGATGGGCGTGAAGCTCGCTCAGGCAGGCCACGACGTGAGCGTGGTGGCGCGCGGCGACACGCTCGGCGCGCTGCGCGAGCACGGCCTGCGTCTGATTGAAGGCGGTGTGACGCATGCTGTGAAGGTGAATGCGAGTGACAAGCCAGCGGAACTCGGCGCGCAGGATCTCGTCGTGGTGGCCGTCAAGGGGCCGGCCATGGCCTCGGTGGCCGCGCATATCGGCCCATTGCTGAACGCGAGCACGATCGTGCTGACCGCGATGAACGGCGTGCCATGGTGGTTCTGTGACGGACTCGGCCGCGACTTCGCCGGCAAACGCCTGAACTCGATCGATCCTGACGGCGCGATTGCGGCGGCGATTCCGACCGCGCAGACAGTCGGTTGCGTGGTGCACGCCAGTTGCCTCGTCGAGGCGCCGGGTGTCATCAAGCATCACCAGGGTAACGGGCTCATTATCGGAGAAGCCTGCGGACAGGCGAGCGAGCGCGTCGCCGCGCTCACGGCAACGCTCGCGGCGGCGGGCTTCAATGCGTCGATGTCGGCGCAGATTCAGCGGGACGTCTGGTACAAGCTGTGGGGCAATATGACGATGAATCCGATCAGCGCGATCACCGGCGCGACCACCGACCGGATTCTCAGCGATGAACTGGCGCGCAACTTCGTGACGAGCATCATGCTGGAAGCGAAGGAAATCGGCGCACGCTTCGGGATTCCGATCGAACAGGCGCCTGAAGACCGGCACGCGGTCACGCTCAAACTCGGCGCGATGCGAACCTCAATGCTGCAGGACGTACAGGCGGGCAAAGCGGTCGAACTCGACGCGCTGGTGGGCGCGGTGCGAGAACTGGGACAACTGACGGCGGTGGTCACGCCGTACACGGACGCGCTGCTTGGCCTCGCGCGTTTGCATGCGAGCACGCTGGGTTTATATCCGAAGCGGTGAAGTGGAAGCAGGCACTTGCGGGACACACACCACCGCGCGCCTCGGCACGCACGGCGGTGCGTCAGCACTTTATGCTGCCGCCGTGGGCGAGGCCGCCGGCAATCGCGCCGCATCGATCAATGACAACGCGCGCTGCGGATTGTCGAGTTCGGTCATGCAGAGCATCGCCAGACGGGCCAGATAGAGCGGCGCCTGCGCTTCGCCCGCGCTCGTGAGAGTCTTGCAGAGCGTCGTGTAGACGAGATCGAGATCGCTATCGGTCATGATTCGGGGCTCCCTTGATTAGTTCGTCAACGCCATGTGGATGGCGCGCTGCACGGCCGCCGCGCTGCCGTTGCGCCAGCGGGCGAGCACGTGGCCGTCGGGCCGGATCAGATAGACCGTGCCGGGGCCGGCGTCGAGCATGTCGTGCAGGCGGCCGGTGACGTCGATTGCGTGGGCGCGTGCGGCGCCTGCCGTCGCGCTTCGGATCAGCGTCACGGCTTTGAACGCAATGCCTTGTTCCGCTAACGCGTTCTGCAACCGCTGCCAGGCGGTGTCCTCATTCGCGTCGGCGTGCGGGGCAAAACGCAGTGCGGTAAAGCACGGCTCGAGCAGATCCGTGAGATGGATGTCGACGCTCGCGCCGTTCTCCGCGCGTTTGAGCCGGCATTCCGGTAGCACCGTGCCAGGTACCGGACCTTGGCTGAATGCGCCCGCTGCCTCGGTCGATGCGTCGTTAAGCGGCGACTGCAGATAGGCGATCGCATGCGTCTGCCGTGGATTGATCAACGGACGCACCGCCGCGTGATGCTCGGCGAGGCTGAGCACGGCGGTGCGCATCAGGTCGAAGGCGAACGAGGGCGGCGCCATGAATTCCGTGCTCTTCATGCCGTAGCTCAGATTCTCACGCGCCGCGTACACGCGCTCGTCGCTATAGCTGTCGAGCAGATCCGGCGACGCCACACCGTTCACGACACACGCGAGTTTCCAGCCGAGATTGTCCGCGTCGTCGATGCCGGAATTGGCGCCGCGCACGCCGAATATCGGCACCAGATGCGCGGCGTCGCCCGCGAACAGCACCGAGCCATGGCGATAGCGTTCGAGCGTCAACGCGTTGGCCTTGTAGACGGTGATCCAGATCGGTGACCAGTCGCCGGTTTCGCCCATCGAGTCGAGCACGCTCTGCACGCGTGGCATGACGTTTTCGGGCTTGACGGCGGCTTCCGGATCTTCGTCGTCGCGAAGCTGGTAGTCGATGCGCCAGACGTTGTCAGGCTGCTTGTGCACCAGCACGGTCGAGCCGGGATTGGACGGTGGATCGAAATAAGCGAGCCGTTCCGTGGCGCGCGTGCTGGCCAGTTCGATATCGACAATCACATAGCGGCCTTCGTATGTGGTGCCGGTGAGCTTGAGGCCGAGCGCTTCGCGAATCGTGCTGCGCCCGCCATCGCAGGCGACCACCCAGTCGGCGTGCATCCGCCACGCAGTGTCGCCGGTACGCAGCATGAGCGTCGCGCCGCCTGTGCCGTCTCCGACTGGGTCTTGTTCGATACCGGTCACGCGGGTTTGCCAGCGGATGTCGATCAGACCGGCGTGCCGTTCCAGTTCGTCGAGCAGCACCTGTTCGATCTGGTATTGCGCGATGTTGATCATCGGCGGCAGCGATTGTTCGTCATCCTGATGCATCGCGAAGCGGAACACTTCGGCGTCGCGATAGAAGCTGCGGCCGCCGGTCCACGGCAAGCCTTTTTCGAGGAAGCCCCGCGCGGCGCCAAGGCGCTTGAATATCTCCAGACTGCGCCGCGAGATGCAGATCGCGCGGCTGCCGGTGCATACGCCGTCGTCGGCTTCGATCAGCACGGAGCCCACGCCTTGGCGAGCCAGCGCGAGCGCCAGCGTCATGCCGACCGGACCACCGCCTACGATCGCCACAGGCCGTCTGACAGGGTCGCGCCCGTCTGCCAACGGGGGCACCACGCCCTCGTAGTGACGCGGCGTAAATGGATAAGGTTTGAAAGGGCGGCTCATGCTCGTCTCCTGTCGATGGGAGTTAGTGCTTCAGCACTTACTCCCATCCCATGCAAAGCTGTCGATGGGAGTTAGTGCTTCAGCACTTATTCCCATCCCATGCAAAGCTGTCGACCAGAGTTGGCGCTTTAGCTGTCGACTGGAGTTCGCGCTTTAGCGCTTACTCCAGTCCCACGCAACACGCCTTACTCTGGTCCCATGCAAAGCTCGATCTTCGATGCCGGCAATTCGCCCGCCGAGGCAGTTTCGCGCTTGACGGCAGGCGGTGCGAATCGATAACGAAGTATGAAGGAGGGTGCGCGCCGCGCTGTCCTCATTTTAGGTACAAGGCGCGTGCGCAGCGGCATGAATTACCGGCTTGCCGATGCGGTGGAGGTGAGAAGATCGGCATTGGTGCGAAACCACTCGACCGAGAAATCGACGAACGAGCGCGTCTTGGCGGAAATGTGGCGGCGATCCGCGTACACGAGCGCCAGCTCCTTGTCGGCATTCGCGATGCGGTAGTTCGGCAGGAGTCGCGTGAGTGCTCCCTCGCGCAAATCGGCCAGCACCTGATTCTCGGGCAATATCGCCACGCCCATGCCCGCAAGTGCGGTTTGCCGCAGCATCAGGGCGTTATTCACCACCAGCGCCGCGTCCAGCGTCACACGGCGCTCGCGCTGGTCCGGCGCGACAAAAACCCAGTCGCCGTCATGTGAGGCTGACGAGAGTGCGAGAAACGTGTGCGTCGTCAAATCCGACGGTTTCGACGGCGAGCCTCGCGCCGCGAGATAGCCGGGAGAGGCAACAGCAATCGGGCGCACACTCAGCAACGTGCGTTTGATCAATGTCGTGCCGCTGATCTGTTTGGGGAGGACGATACCCACATCGAAGCCTTCCTTGACGAAATCGACGTGCTGATGGAGGAGCGTGAGTGCAAGTTTGACGCTCGGATATCGCTGACGATATTCCTGCAGCAAGGGCGTCAGATTGGACAGTGAAAAGGACGCGCCGGCCGCTAACCTCAAGGTGCCCGAAGGTTCGGTAGTGCCACGAATCGCAACCAGCTCGATTTCCTCGATTTCATCGAGTATGTTGCGGCAACCTCTTGAATATATCTCGCCCTCCTCAGTCAACGAGAGGCTGCGCGTATTGCGATTGACAAGCCTGGTATTGAGATGAGCTTCAAGCTGCTCAAGGTAACGCGTGGCCATGGCATTCGAAATGCGGAGATTGGCCGCGGCCTGACCGAATGACATGGTTTCAGCGATGTTTATAAAAACCCGCATGGCCTGAAGCTGATTCATGATGTTATCAACACACTAAAAATATCAAAATTGCGGATTTAAATGTAGAGATTAGTCAAGGTTTGTCGTGGCATATGAGTTATCGATAAAGGTGAGCGAAATCTATTCGGGCGAACCAGGGTATCGGCAATTCTTTCTCAAAAAAAGACGGTGATTTATTTTGTTGGGCATCAACAACGGTCAACTCAACGGGCTGACACTGGCCATACAGGCTGAAAATCTTTCGCTGGCGCCGCCACATGCAACTTGCGCGTTGCTCAAGATGTTTTCTTAAAATAAATTAAAAAATACTTTTGCATGGTTTTGCCCGGATATTTGGTGAGTCGGGAATCTAGAATTCGGCCTGCACATATGATCTCCATTCCAGACTGATTTAAATGGAATGGGAGTCTGGTGCATTGTGGTTCCGGAAACGCTCGAGCCATGTCGTCAACCGAATTTTAAGATTTAACGCCAGGGTAATTACATGAAGAAAATCATTACTGCTACCGCTGTCACCGCCACCTTTGCGTGCGCAGCGCATGCGCAGAGCAGTGTCACGCTTTACGGCATTGTTGATGCGGGGCTCACCTATGTCAGCAACGAAGTCGGCCAGGATTCCACCGTGACGCCAGGCGGTCGTGTCACGGGCGGCAAGGCCGTGTTCGGCATGACCAGCGGCAATGTCCAGGCAAGCCGTTGGGGGCTGCGCGGGGCCGAAGACCTGGGCGGTGGCCTGAAAGCGGTCTTTAATCTCGAAAGCGGATTCAACATCGCGAACGGCAACCAGACGGTGTCCAATAAGCTGTTCAACCGCCAGGCTTACGTGGGGTTGTCCAACGAATACGGTACGGTCACGCTCGGCCGCCAGTACGACTCGGTCGTCGATTATCTGGCTCCGCTGACCGCGACCGGCAGCTGGGGCGGCACGTATTTCGCGCATCCCGGCGACAACGACAATGCCAACGCTTCGATCAGCGTCAACAACTCGGTCAAGTTCCGGAGCGCGAACTACAGCGGCTTCTCGCTCAGCGGCATGTATGGCTTCTCGAATCAGGCGGGCTTCGCCAATAACCGGGCCTACAGCGTCGGCGCGGGATACCAGATTGGCGGCTTCACGCTGGGCGCCGCGTATCTGCAGTTTCAAGGCATGAACACCAATCAGAGTGCTGGCGCGATCGACGGCGGCACCCTCGCGGCGTCGCCGTTCAGCGGCATTCAGAATCAACGCACCTGGGGCCTTGGCGGAAACTACGCATTCGGTCCGTTCGTGGTGGGCGCTGTCTTCACGCAGAGCCGCTTCCAGGACAAGCTCGCGGATATCTCGTTCCGTTATAACAACTACGAGGTCAACGCACACTACAACCTGACGCCGGCGTTGGCGCTGGGCGCGGCCTACACCTACAGCCAGTCGTTGCGTGCGACGCCGGGCACGACCGATTCGAACACCGGCGCGGCTCACTGGAACCAGTTCGGTCTGCAGGCCGACTACTCGGTGTCCAAGCGTACGGATCTTTATGCGGAGGCGGTGGCGCAGGTTGGCCCGAACAACAGCCGCGGCACCAACATCATTCAGATCAACGGCACTTCCGCACCTTCCACGGCCACCAATCAGGTTGTCCTGACGACCGGCATCCGTCATCGGTTCTGATTCTGCTTTCCTGTGGGTTCGCCGGGCTGAATGGACTCGGCGTTCCGTTCCTGCATGAGCGGTCCATAGCCAACGCAATTTTCTGCGAACCGGCGCCGGCAGTGCGTCCGGCGCATCTGGTCGCATTCCATTGCGCTCGTGCGGATGCCCGGCTATCGCTTAAATGTTCTTGGGAGTTCCATGTCAGTTTTGCTGTGGAGAAGCATGATTCGTTCGTTAGACGCGGCTAGGCACCTGCTCGCCGGGAGGCAGGGGCGAGTGCTCCTGACGTTGAGCCTGTCCGCCTTGCTGGCTGCCTGCAGCAAATCGGCTCCACCAGAGGTTTCCCAGCCGGTTGACGTAGCGGTAATGACGGTGGCGCAGAGCGATACCCCCGTGGACTTCGAGTTCGTCGCCCAGACGCAAAGCTCGCGTGCGGTGGAAATTCGTGCGCGAGTTGATGGTTTTCTCAACAAGCGGACGTACGCGGAAGGCCAGATGGTCCGCGAGGGGCAGACACTCTTTCTGATGGATCCCAAGCCTTTCGAGGCGGCGTTGCAAACGGCCCAGGGCGAACTGGCCCAGCAGCAGGCGCGGCTCAGTGTTACGAAAGCCAATCTTGCACGCGTCATTCCTCTTGCCGCGCAGAACGCATTGAGCAAGAAGGATCTCGACGATGCGACCGGCAACGAGCACGAGGCGCAGGCCGCCGTGGCCGCCGCGAAAGGCCAGGTTCAGACCGCGCAGCTGAACCTGAGTTACACGACCATCAAGTCGCCGCTTGCGGGGCTGTCGAGTTACGCGAGGCAGCAGGACGGCAGCTACGTCACGCAGGCTCAATCAGGCTTGCTGACCTACGTCTACCAGATGGATCCGATGTGGGTGGAGTTCAGCATTTCGGAAAACGAGATGCTGCAATATCGCGATCAGATTTCAAAAGGGCAGTTGCGTTTCCCCCCGAATGACCAGTTCCAGATCACGCTTCTGCTGGCCGACGGCTCGACGTTCCCCGCGCGCGGCCGTATCGACTTCGCCAATCCTGTCTTCAGCGCCGAAACCGGCACGTTTCTCGTGCGAGCCGTATTCGCCAATGAGAAGGGTCTATTGCGCCCAGGGCAATTTGTGCGCGCAAGGGTTTCCGGCGCGGTGCGGCCAAACGCCGTAGTGGTCCCTCAGCGCGCCGTACAGCAGGGCGCGAAAAGCCATTTCGTGTGGGTCGTGAACAAGGATAACAAGCCCAGTCAACGCCCGGTCGAATTGGGCGAGTGGCAAGGCGACAACTGTTTCATCAACGATGGATTGCGCGCCGGCGAAACACTGGTGGTCGATGGTGCGATCCGGGTCTCGCCGAAATCGGCGCTCAACATAACGGGGCACCAGTCCGCCACCGCACCTTCCGCGAATGCCACATCGCCTGCCGCACCGCAGCGGTCCGAAGAAAACACCATGCACTAGGCGGAAAGCTGGATGAAGATTTCCCATTTTTGTATCGACCGGCCGATCTTTGCATCGGTGATTTCGATCGTCATTGCCTTGGGCGGCATCCTGGCCATGTTCGCCTTGCCGGTTGCCCAATACCCCGATATCACGCCGCCGCAGATCACGATCAACGCCTCCTACCCGGGCGCGAGCGCCGACGTGGTGGCGAACAACATCGCCGCGCCCATCGAGCAGCAGGTCAATGGCGCGGACAACATGATCTATATGAGCTCGTCGAGTTCGTCCACGGGCAATCTGACGATCAACGCGTACTTCCGCATCGGCACCAATCCCGATCTGGCCCAGGTCGACGTGCAGAACCGCGTCAACCTCGCCCTGCCGCAACTGCCGCAGTCCGTCCAGTCGCAAGGTGTGCAGGTGCAGAAGAAGTCGTCGGCGTTCATGATGGTGATTGCTATTTATTCGCCGGGCAACCGTTTCGACCCGACCTACGTTGCCAACTACGCGAACGTGTACGTGCTCGATGCGCTCAAGCGGATTCCGGGGGCGAACCAGACCAGCGTCTTCGGCACGCCGGATTACGCCATGCGCATCTGGCTGCGCCCGGACCGCATGGCGCAGCTCGGCGTAACCGCCAGCGACGTGCAGCACGCGGTGGCCAACCAGAACCAGCAGTTCGCAGTGGGGCAAATCGGCGAGTCGCCGACGGGCTCACCGGTCGAACAGTCGTTCGCGGTGACGTCGAGCGGCCGGCTTGCCACGCCCGCCGAGTTCGACAACATCATCATTCGAGCGTCGGGCAACGGCGCCGCGATCGTGCGGTTGAAAGATATCGCTCGCGCTGAACTCGGACAGAAGGACTACTCGATACGCAGTAAATTCCAGGGCAAGCCCGCCACCATCCTCGCGGTCTACCAGCAGCCGGGTGCCAACGCTCTCGATGTATCGAAACAGGTGCGCGCAACGCTGGCCGAGATGAAACAGTCGTTTCCCGAGGGGATCGAATACAGCATCGCCATGGACACCACCAACTTCACGCGCGCTTCCATTGCGGACGTGGTGAAGACCTTCTTCGAAGCCGTGCTGCTTGTGGTGATCGTCGTTTTTATCTTCCTGCAAAGCTTTCGCGCCACGCTGATCCCGGTGCTGGCGGTGCCGGTCTCCATTCTCGGCACGTTCATGGGAATGGCCGCGCTGGGGTTTTCGATAAACATGCTCACCATGTTCGGCATGGTGCTGGCCATTGGCATTGTCGTGGACGATGCCATCGTGGTGATCGAGAACGTCGAACGCAACATGAGCGAGTTCAACCTTTCCCCGAACGCCGCCGCCAAGCGGGCCATGGATGAGGTGTCGGGCCCGGTCGTGACGATCGTACTGGTCATGTGCGCCGTGTTCGTGCCGGTCGCGTTTCTCGGCGGCATTACGGGGCAGATGTACAAGCAGTTCGCGATCACCATTGCCATCTCGGTGGTGTTGTCGGGCATCGTGGCTTTGACGTTGTCGCCCGCGTTGGCCGCTCTGCTGCTAAAGCCTGGGGCGCGCGAGAAACGTGGCTTCTTCAAGTGGTTCGACGCGATGCTCGCGCGCGTGACGGCAGGCTATGGCCGTGCCGTGTCGCTCGCGATCAGGCGGTTTGGCGTCGCCCTGCTGCTGTTCGCCGGCATGGTCCTGCTGGCAGTGGCAATGATGAGAACGATCCCCGGCGCATTTCTACCGCCTGAGGACCAGGGCTATCTGCTCGGCGCGGTCATCATGCCCGATTCGGCGAGCCTGGATCGCACGGGAAAGGTGTCGTCCAAGGTGACCGACTACTTGACGAAGCAGCCGGCCGTTGACAGCGTGGCGGTCGTCGACGGATTCAGCCTGCTCGACAACCAGAGCATGAACAACGCTGCGACCTTCTTCGTCGGGCTGAAGGGGTTCGATGAACGATATTCATGGGCGCACATTCGTTCGCAAAATGCCCATGCGGTATTGCTTGGCGCGTACCGGTCCTTGTCGCGCACGGAGGAAGGCATTGTTATCCCGGTGAATCCACCGTCGATTCCGGGCCTCGGCACCACCGGCGGCACCGAGATGTGGATTCAGAGCAAGGGTGACGGCACCACCGCGCAACTTGCTCAGGTGGTGCAGGATTTTGTCGCGAAAGCGAAGGCGCGCCCCGAGCTGGCGGGCGTCACAACGACTTTCAATGCCGCCTCGCAGCAGTTGCGCGTCGACGTGGACCGCGACAGGGCCGCCACGCTCGGCGTGCCGATCGATGAGGTGTACAGCACCATGCAAACGATGTTCGGTTCTCTGTACGTTTCGCAGTTCAACAAGTGGAGCCGCTTGTGGCAGGTGATCCTTCAGGCGGAACCGTCGTACCGCCTGAAGCCGACGGATCTCGAACAGGTTTTCGTGCGCAGCGGCAATGGCACGATGGTGCCGCTCAAATCGGTCGTGACGTACAGGTATGTGACCGGACCCGCCCTGATGACGCGCTTCAATAACTTCCCCGCCGTGCTGATTACCGCCAACGCGGCGCCAGGTTACAGCTCGGGCCAGGTCATCGCCGCGCTGGAGGAGCTTGCACAGGCAATGCCTGCTGGATATGGCGTGGGGTGGAGCGGCGAAGCCTATGAAGCACGCCAGTCCGGCAGCACGTCTGGCCTCGTCTTCGCGTTCGGGCTCGTGATGGTGTTCCTGATTCTCGCCGCGCAATACGAGCGATGGAATCTGCCCGTCGGTGTGCTGATGGCCGTGCCGTTCGCCTTGTTCGGTGCGTTGCTGGCGATTCTGCTCAGAGGCCTGAACAACGACGTCTATTTCCAGATCGGTCTCACCATGCTGGTCGCGCTCGCGGCAAAAAACGCGATTCTTATTTTCGAGTTTGCGGTGCTGAACCGGCAGCAAGGCGCTTCTGTACTCGATGCCGCGGTGGGCGCCGCCAAGGAGCGGTTGCGGCCCATCGTCATGACGTCGTTTGCCTTCATTCTCGGCTGTGTGCCGCTGGCGCTCGCGACCGGCGCGTCACAGAACAGCCGGCATTCCATCGGCACCGGCGTGATCGGGGGCATGCTCGGCGCTACGGGCGTTGCCGTGTTCTTCATTCCCATGTTCTTCTTCCTGCTCGAATCGATGAGCGAGCGGCGCGCCAACAGGAGAAAGGCCGATGCACGGTCACAGGAATACGGCGAGCCGGGGCTTCCCGAAGCGCTGTCATCCGGCAGTCGTCCGGCCGGCATGTCCTCGATTGCCAAGCGGGATAATTGATATGCGTCCAGTCGTCTCCCGTTTTCTTCGCCTGTCGGCAATCGGGCTGTCCCTGTGTCTGAGCGGTTGCCTGCTGGGCCCCGATTATTCGCGGCCGTCTATCGAAACACCTGCCACGTTCCGCTTTTCGGATGGCGTGTCGGACAGTACCCAGGCGCACGTTGCCAATACGGCATGGTGGGCGCAGTTTGACGATCCCGTGCTGAACGAGCTGATTTCAACGGCGCTTGTGCAGAACCAGGATCTGAAAATCGCGGCAGCCCGGGTCGACGAGTTTCGCGGGCAGTTCGTCAGCACGCGCTCGCAACTTTTTCCGCAGATCAGCGCGGGCCTGAATGCCGGCCGCCAGCGTGTCTCGCCGCTCGCCCAAGCGTCGTTGCCGGCGGGCATAGGGACAGTCTACAACTCGTTCAATGCCAGCTTGCCCATCTCGTGGGAGATCGACCTGTTCGGCCGTGTGCAGCGCCAGACCGAAGCCGCGCGCGCGAATCTTCTCGCCAGCGAGGAAGGCCGCCGGGGCACCATCCTCACGCTCGTCGCCTCTGTCGCGTCGTCCTATATCAATCTTCGCAGCCTCGACCAGCAACTGGAGATTGCCAAGGCAACTGCGGCGAGCCGGGCGGGCTCGGTGAAGGTGTTCGAACTGCGCTTCAAGGGAGGGCAGGTCTCGCAGGTCGAACTGGCTCAGAGTCAGTCCGAGTACGAGGCGTCGCTCGCGGATATCCCCGCCATTGAAGAGCAGATCGGGCAGCAGGAAGATGCGCTCTCGATATTGCTCGGCCGCAACCCGGGCCCCATTCTGCGTGGCCGGAGGCTTGACGAACTCCATCCGCCGAACGTGCCGACGGACTTGCCGTCGGCATTGCTCGAGCGCCGCCCGGACGTCTTGCAGGCGGAACAAAACCTGATCGCGGCCAACGCGCAGATCGGCGCTGCACGTGCACTTTACTTTCCGCAGATTTCGCTCACGGGGTTGCTCGGTTCGTCGAGTACGCAGTTGAGCAGGCTCTTTAGCGGGCCGGCCAACACATGGGCGTTTGCGGGGGCGGTCACGCAGCCGATTTTCACCGCGGGCAACATTGCCGGACAGGTCAGCCAGGCTCAGGCGCGACAGCAACAGGCATTGTTCGCCTATCAGAAGACGATTCAGTCCGCATTCCAGGAGGTCAGCGACGCACTGATCGGCGTGCAGAAGTCGCGCGAAAGGCTGATCGCGCAAGGGCGCCAGGTCAAGGCGCTGAGCACGTACGCGACGCTCGCGCGACAACGCTACGAAGGCGGCTACACCAGCTACATCGAAGTTCTCGACGCGGAGCGAAGTCTGTTCAGCGCGCAACTGGCCTTTACGCAAACCCGCAGCAGCGAGTACACCTCCCTCGTCACGCTTTACAAGGCGATGGGCGGCGGGTGGGGCGTGGATGCACTTGCCGGACTGGAGTCCTCCACGCACTAGCGGAACGCGGGTGCGGCGGATTCGCGAGACCGCACCCTGGATTGTGAATCAGAACAGGAAATTAATTCGATGTGCAAATTGAACAGGAATCTGACCTTGCTGCTCGCCACGACGTGCCTCGCGTGGTCGGGTGCGCATGTGGAGGCGGCGAATCCGCCGGAACCGGCCGCGCCGCTGATCTGGCCACGCAGTTTCGAAGCCAATAAACAGCAGGTTGAACTCTATCAGCCACAGATCGAGAGTTGGGATGGCAACCGCCTGGCGGGCCGTGCCGCGGTAGCAGTCGGCGCCAGTGGCGGGGCGCCAACGTACGGCGTGGCGCATTTCTCCGCGATTGCCGAGATCGACAAGGCGTCGGGTCTTGTGCAACTGTCCCACATCGAGATCGCGAGCGTGGAGGTGCCCACCAACCCGGGCATCGCCAATCAGACCCGGGCGGTGTTGCTGGCGCATTTGCCACAGGCGGGATTGACCACATCGCTCGACGAACTGCAGACCAGCTACGCTGCGTCGAAGCAACTTGCCGCCACTCAGGGCATGGCCGTGAAAAACGAGGCCCCGCGTATTGTGTTCGCCACCAGTCCGACCGTGCTGGTCCTCGTTGATGGTGCGCCGGCCTGGCGGCCGGTGAGCGGCACGACCTATCAGCGGGCATTGAACAGCCGGGCGTTGCTGCTGCAAGACGAGCGGGGCACGCTGTATCTGCATGCAGCCGGATATTGGTATTCCGCGGCATCGGTAAGCAGTCAATGGAACGTACAAACGGCACCGCCGCAGGCGTTGCTCGCAGCAGCGCAACGGGCCGAGGCGAGCGCCAAGGCCGATTCGCTGTTGCCGGCCAATGGCCAGCGCCCCGCGCAAGCACCGCACGTGCTGATCGCCACCGAACCAACCGAGCTGATTGTCACCGATGGCCAGATGAAGCTCGCGCCGGTCGAGGGCGTCAGCCTGTTGACGGCCTCGAATGCCGACCACGCCGTATTCGTGGACCCCGCAACGAACCAATACTATGTGCTGGTTTCGGGGCGATGGTTTCGCAGCGCTTCGGAGGCCGGTCCCTGGCAGTACGTAGCCGGGCGCGAGTTGCCTGCGGATTTCGCCAGGATCTCGCCGCATGACCCCAAAGCCAATGTGCTGGTTTCCGTTCCGGGCACGCCTCAGGCCAAGGAGGCCGCCATCGCGGCTTCGATTGCGCAGACGGCGACGGTCTCGCGTGCGACCGCCACACTGGCCGTGGTCTATGACGGCGCACCGCGCTTCACGCCGGTTGCGGGCACCTCGCTGAGTTATGCAGTCAATACCGCCACACCGGTGATCGAGGTGGATCCGGGTCACTACTATGCCGTATCGAACGGTGTCTGGTTCACCGCGGGCGCGCCGGACGGCGCATGGCGCGTGGCCACGTCGGTACCCGACGTGATTTACAGCATTCCGGCCAGTTCGCCGCTGCACTACGTGGTCTACGTGCGCATTTATTCCGTGACGCCGGATACCGTGGTGGTGGGCTATACGCCGGGTTACATGGGCGTCGTCGTCAACACGGACGGCACCGTGGTCTATGGCACGGGGTATGTCTATCCGCCGTACGTCGGCGCCGTTTATTACGGCTATCCGCCCACTTACGGTTACGACGCAGGCTTCGCGCTCAGCGCGGCGGAAGGGTTCGGCTTCGGCTTCGCGGCGGGCGCGATCTGGGGCGCTGCGCAGCCCTACTGGGGACCGTACTGGGGCGGCGGCGGATGGAATAACGTCAACGTCAACCAGGCCAATTTCTATGGACGCTGGGGGCAAGGCACGGTGACCCATGCGTCGGGCTGGAACCCTTGGACTGGCACGCAGGGGCGGGGTGCCGCGATGTCGGGCTACAACCCCGCGACCGGTGCGAATTTTCAGGGTAGCCGGGGCGCCGCGTTCAATCCGTATTCGGGGAACTATGCCGCGGGGCGTCAGGGTTCTTTCGCGAGTCCGTCCACCGGGCTGGAGGGCGCGGCGCGTGGCGGCGTGACCGGCAATGCGTACAACGGCAATTTCGCGGGCGGCCGTCAGGTCGCGGGGTACAACGCGCAGACGGGCCGGGCCGGCGCGGCAGAGTTCGGCGTGGCCGGCAACACGCAAACGGGGCAATACTCGACAGCGAGCAAGGGCTTCGTGACGAACCAGTCACGGGGCAATACCGTGGCCTGGGACAACGGCGATGTCTACGCCGGGCGTGACGGCAACGTCTATCAACACACGCAGGGCGGCGGCTGGCAGCAGCACACGGCCAACGGCTGGCAATCGGTCCAGCCGAAAGCGGATGTCGGCGGCGATCTCGACCAGCAGCGGCAGGCGCGTGATATCGGCCAGCAACGGTTCGATCACACCGCGAGCCAGTGGGGTGGCTCGGGAAGGTCGTTCGGCTCAGGGCATTTCGGCGGCGGGGGCGGCTTCGGCGGCGGGATGCGGCACGGCGGGTTTCGCCGGTAAGCCTTCCGGCCGCCCTCAATCGGCCGCGCCCACCTGTGAAGGATGGCGCGCGTGCTGCAAGCCCGACGCCGCCTGGCATTCCTCGATCATGGCGCGGAAGGTGGGCGACGCATGCGAAGCGCCGGTGGCACCCGTCTCCGGGCTACCCTCCGGCGCACTGCCCACCCCGACCACGAGCGTGGCGCGCGGCCGCCATTCGCGCGTGCGCCGCAGCATGTTGCGCAGATACGGCGGCGATTCCGGCGCATCGAGCGAGACAACGCAGATGATCGGCGCGTCCTTGAAGCTCGGCTCGTCGGCGTGCGCGCTGCGGTAGCCCGAGTGCGTGGCCATCATCGGTGCGAGGCCATGACGGCCCAGCAATTGCACCACGATCGCGGTCGTCACCTCATCGAACGCGCCGCGGCCGGGCACGCACAGTACGGACGTCAGGGCCGCCGCATGGTGCGCCGGTGAGCGGGCCGCAATGTGGCCGTCGTGCCGCCCGGCGTGATCGGCCGAAGCCGAAACCGAAACGAGCAGTGCGCCCGCCGCGTCGACCGGCTCCGTGCGCGACAGTGGGTCCGGCAAACCGTCGGAGACTTCCAGGTTTTCGACGATGTCCACCAGCGCGTCGTTGATGCGCTGCAACTGGTCCGGCATCAGCACGCCGCGCATCGCGTCGTTGCGGGCGAGCTTGAGGCCTTC
>DASVNP010000097.1:0-30027 GCA_036383775.1 Paraburkholderia sp.
TGACGCGGAAAGCCGTAGAAATCGTGGATTGTTTCGGGCGCCGTGGCGATGCTCGCCACGGGCTGCGCCGTGCCCCAATGGGCCGATAGCATCAGGATGGATTCCGGACGGGGCAGTTGCGCGCTCAGCGCGCCGAATTCCGCCGACGGCAACGACGGGTCGATCGGCAACGTAGGCGCGCCGTGGGACAGGAAAAGCGAAGGTAAGCGGGTCATGGCAGCAGCACGGCCGCGAGGGCGCGGTGTAGAGATTGGATTGCTACCAATATAGGTCCGCACCGCTGTTTGATAAACAGGTGAAGGCGGAATTGATTGTGTCGCTGCTGTTGTTAATCCGTTCGCGCCAGACAACACTGGCCGCGCCAGAAAAAACCTATTCCTGGGTGCTGCGCAGCCCGGTCCAGGCAGGCGAAAGAGCCGGTCCTAGCGCGAACAGATCCAGCACGCGCGCCACGGTGTGATCGACCATTTCGTCGATCGAGCTGGGTTGGTTGTAGAAGGCGGGCACGGGCGGAAAAATCACGCCGCCCATTTCGGTGACGGCCGTCATATTGCGCAGATGCGCGAGATTGAACGGCGTTTCGCGCACGAGCAGCACGAGCCGGCGGCGCTCCTTGAGCGTGACGTCGGCGGCGCGCGTGATCAGGTTGTCGGAGAGGCCATGCGCGACGCTTGCGAGCGTTTTCATCGAGCACGGCGCTACGATCATGCCCTCGGTGGTAAATGAGCCCGACGCAATGCTCGCGCCGACGTCGCGCACCGAATGGACGACATCCGCGAGGGGATGCACGTCTTCCTTGCTCAACCGGAGTTCGTGCTGGATATTGAGCCAGCCTGCGCTCGAAATCAGCAGATGGCTCTCGACGCCGCCCAGCCTGCGCAGCGTTTCGAGTAACCGGATGCCGTAGATGGCGCCGGTCGCGCCGGTGATGGCAACGATCAGTCGGCGTGGCGCCGCAGCGCGTGTTTCCATGGCTCGCGGCGCCTTATGCGAAGAAATGCGGGAAGAAACCCGGGGGCAAACGGTCAGTCGTGACCGTTCAGGCCGCGGCGAACAGTTGTTGCAGTTCGCCCGATTCGTACATTTCCATCATGATGTCCGAACCGCCAATGAACTCGCCCTTCACGTAAAGCTGCGGAATGGTCGGCCAGTTCGAGAACTGCTTGATGCCCTGGCGGACTTCGTCGTCTTCGAGGACATTGACGGTTTTGAATTCGCCGACGCCGCATGCCTTCAGGATCTGGATGGCGCGGCCCGAAAAGCCGCACATCGGGAACTGGGCGCTGCCCTTCATGAAGAGCACGACGTTGTTGTCGTCGACGATTTGCTTGATGCGTTGTTGCGTATCCATGACTGACCTTGCGGTTCCGTGATGTGTAAAGAATAGGCTGAAATGATAGCGGATTTCAGTAACAACGGCCGACGGCCGCATTGTCCGTTCGCCGTTTGTGGGTATTCAGGTCATGCAGACTAACCCGCGACTTCGGCTGCCCCGGCGAACTGCCCGCCGCTGATCCGTTCGATGCCGGCGAGATCCCGCTCCGAGCGGACTTGCGCGAAACGTTGCGCGGAGAGCATTGTGCGCACGGCGCCAGCCTGATCGTAACCGTGTTCGATCCACAATACGCCATTGGCGGCGAGCCGCCCAGGCGCGCCGGCGATGATCAAGCGGATCGCGCTGAGGCCGTCGGCTTCGTCGGTGAGCGCACCGCGCGGTTCGAAGCGCAGATCACCCTCGGACAGATGCGGGTCGCCGCTCGCGATATACGGCGGATTGCTGACGATCACGTCAAACCGGAGCGTTGCGCCGAGCGAGCCGTACCAGTCGCCTTGCGTCAATGCCACGGCGCCGCCGGGGCGTTTCGCATCGAGCAATCGGGCGGCATTGCGCGTGGCGACCGCCAGCGCCTCGGCCGAACGATCGACAGCCCAGACCTGCGCTTCGGGCCGCATCGACGCGATGGCCACCGCGATCGCGCCGGTGCCCGTGCCGAGATCGAGCACGCGTGGCCGTGAGAAGTGCTCCATTGCCGTCAGCGCGGTTTCGACCAGCAATTCGGTTTCAGGCCGCGGAATCAGCACGTGCGGCGTGACTTCGAAATCCAGCCCGAAAAACTCCCGCGTGCCGACGAGTTGCGCCACCGGCTCGCCGGCGAGGCGCCGTGCCTCCAACGCCAGGTAGCGCTCAACGCTCGCACTGTCGAGCGGTTCGTCACTGCGCGTAATTAGCTGCGTGGGACGCCAGCCGAGCACGTGCGTGAGCAGAATGCGCGCTTCGAGCGGCGGCAGCGGCGAGGCGCGCAACAGCGCGGCCGGGGTTGCCGGTGTGGCGGGCGTAGCCAATGTCATGCGCGCTTAGTCCGCGTCGCCCAGCGAGGCCAGCAACTCGGCCTGATGCTCACTGACGAGCGCCGCGATCAACTCGTCGAGCTCGCCATCCATGAGCGCGTCGAGACGGTACAGCGTCAGGTTGATGCGGTGATCCGTCAGACGCCCTTGCGGGAAGTTGTAGGTGCGAATCCGTTCCGAGCGGTCGCCCGAGCCGATCAGGCTCTTGCGCGTGGCGGCTTCCTTCGCCTGCTGCTCGTGCGACTGCTTGTCCTTGATGCGCGCGGCCAGCACTTTCAGCGCGCGATCCTTGTTCTTGTGCTGCGAACGGTCGTCCTGGCATTCGACGACGATACCGGTCGGCAAGTGCGTGACGCGCACCGCGGAATCGGTCTTGTTAATGTGCTGCCCGCCCGCGCCGGACGCGCGGAACGTGTCGATGCGCAGATCTGCCGGATTGATCTCGACTTCGCCGATTTCGTCCGCTTCGGGCATGACCGCCACCGTGCAGGCGGAGGTGTGGATGCGCCCCTGCGTCTCGGTGGCCGGCACGCGCTGCACGCGATGGCCGCCCGACTCGAACTTGAGCTTCGAATAGGCGGCTTCACCGGCGATACGCACGATCACTTCCTTGTAGCCGCCAAGGTCCGATTCGCTCGCCGACATCATCTCGACCTGCCAGCGGTTGCGCTCGGCAAAGCGCAGGTACATGCGCAGCAGGTCGCCCGCGAACAGCGCGGATTCGTCGCCGCCGGTGCCGGCGCGGATTTCGACGAAGATGTTGCGGTCGTCGTTCGGGTCTTTCGGCAGCAGCATTTTTTGCAGCTCGGCGCCGAGCTTGTCCATGCGCTCCCGCGCCGCGCGAATCTCGTCTTCCGCGAAGTCGCGCATCGACGCGTCGGTCAGCAACTCCTGCGCGGTGGACGCGTCGGTCATGGCCTGGCGCCACAGCGCGTAATGCTCGACCACGGGTCCGAGTTCGGCGTGTTCCCGCGTGAGCTTGCGGTATTGGTCAAGATTCGAGGTGATGTCCTCGCGGCTCAACAGATCGTTCAGTTCGGCCAGCCGGGTAGTGAGCTGGTCGAGCTTGCGTTGCATGCTCGTTTTCATCGGACGGGTATCGGAGCGGGCTCCGGCAAGGACTGCAACTAGGGGAGTGGGCAGATGCTTTGGTCAGAAGCACGTCGCGGGCCACTTGCGGGTGGTCCGGACAGCGGCGGTGGCTGCGCCGCTAACGCTCCGTGGAGCCGGAGTGTTTGTAGAAACCGCTCATCAACTCGATGAGCGTGTCACGGTTCTCGCTGCTCGCGCGATTGAGCGCGTGCGTGGGACCGTGGATCAGCTTGTTGGTCAGGGCTTGCGACAGCGCCTCGAGCACGGCGGCTGGATCGTCGCCGCGCGCGAGCATCTTCTGTGCGCGTTCGACTTCGGCGCGGCGCAACACGTCGGCCTGCGTGTGCATGTGGCGGATCACCGGCACGATGCTGCGGGCGTCGAGCCACTGCATGAAATTCTGCACGCGCGTTTCGATGATCGCTTCGGCCTGCGCGACCGCGGCTTGCCGCGACGCATTGCCTTCGCGCACGATCGCGCCGAGATCGTCGACGGTGTACAGGAACACGTCTTCGAGCTTGCCGACTTCGGGTTCGATGTCGCGCGGAACGGCGAGATCGACCATGAAAATTGGCCGGTGACGGCGCGCTTTGACGGCCCGCTCGACCGCGCCCAGACCGATGATCGGCAAGGTGGACGCCGTGCACGAGACGATAATGTCGAACTCATGCATGCGCGAAGGCAGTTCCGACAGCGGAATGGCCCTGCCGTTGAAGCGCTCGGCGAGGCGCGCGCCGCGCTCGGCCGTGCGGTTGGCGACCACAAGTTCACGCGGTTGCTGCGCTGCGAAGTGCGTGGCGCACAACTCGATCATTTCGCCCGCGCCGATGAACAGCACGCGCTGCTTCGAGATCTTGTCGAAAATCCGCTGGGCGAGCCGCACGGCGGCGGCGGCCATGGAAACCGACTGCGCGCCGATTTCCGTGGTGCTGCGCACTTCCTTCGCCACGGCGAAGGTGCGCTGGAACAACTGGTTCAGATATGTGCCGAGTGCGCCGGCTTCGGACGCGGTACGCACCGCATCCTTCATTTGTCCGACGATTTGCGTCTCGCCGAGCACCATCGAATCGAGCCCCGACGCGACGCGAAACGCGTGGCGCACGGCTTCCGACTGCGGCAGCGCGTAGACGTGCGGCGCCAGTTCTTCGATGGGCAGGTTGTGGTACTTCGAGAGCCACTGGATCGCGGCTTCACGCGCGGCCTGGTCGTCGGTCGCGCAGTAGAGTTCGGTGCGGTTGCAGGTGGACAGAATCGCCGCTTCCGGCGCAGTGCTGGCGCTAGGGCCAAGCCACACGCTCTTGAAGGTGTCCAGTGCAGGCTTGATCTGTTCGAGCGGAAACGCCACGCGTTCGCGCAAGGCGACAGGCGCAGTGTGGTGATTGATTCCGATCGTTAGAAGCTGCATTTGTGGGAGCTATGGTTTAGCCCAATATTATAGCGTTTCCACAATTCGTACATTGTGCGCGCGTTATACGGCCTCCACAACGGCTTCGCGCGGGATTGCGTCGAGCTGGTAGCCGTAGCCGTAAAGTGGTGTCAGACAGTAGCCATGTTCGGGGCGAAGCTGCAATTTGCTCCGCACGCGTGACGCATGGGTATCGACAGTACGCGACGTTACGCCGCGGCGGCGCGTCCAGATGTTATCCAGAATATGCGCGCGCGAAACGGGGCGCGACAGATTGTGGAACAGCAGTAGCGCAAGGCGGAACTCCTTCGGCGTGAGGGAGACCGTGCGATTGCGGTACGTGACGGCGAACTGCGCCGCGTCGAACGTGTAGCCGCCGATCACGTCGTGCCGCCGGTTGGGCGGCCGGCGCAATCCCGCGCGGCGCAGCAGCGCTTCCACACGGGCCAGCATCTCGGGTCCGCGGACCGGTTTGGTCAGGCAGTCGTCGGCGCCGGCGTGCAGGGCCGCAACGATCTGGCTTTCGCGCGGCGCAGACATCAGCACGATCACCGGCAAGCTCGGCAGGATGGCGCGGGCGCGCGGAATCACGTCTTCGGCGCTATGGTCGCCGGCCCAGCTCTCGGTGATGAGAAGATCGAAGAAGTCGTCCGCGGCGTGATTCAGGAAGGTGGTGCTCGCCGTGAAGTGCTGGCACAGATGGCCGGCGGCGAAGATCAACCGGCCGACCAGCTTGGCGTGCCGTGTGTCCGGCTCGATAAGGGCAATTCGCATGATGCGCTTTCAGCCTGGCAATGACCGGGAATCGTTTATCCGTAAGGCTTACAACTTGCCTAACATCACCCCGACCCCTAAACTCAACCGCTGTGCGGAAAGCGCCGTGCTGACTTTATTAGTTAATGAGACAAAAATGCTAGCTGTCCAGGTCCCTTGCGCCCATGAGACGAATCTGAAACTGCGCGGGGCTGGCCGGTAATGGGGTGGCCCGGCGTCGTCTTGCTGGGAGCGGTGATCGGCCTCGTGGGGTGGTGGCTGCATCCGCTGCGGCGTTCGAGCCGCGCCCGCTGGTGGGTGGCGCTGCTGGCGGGCGTGTTGGGCGCGGCTGTCGCGCTGATGGCCGGCAACGTCATCGGCCTCTTTCACGATGGTGATACGCTTGAGTGGCCGGCGTGCACCGCTGTCGCGTTGATCTCCGTTGCCGTGACGGTCGGCTTGCTTTCCCGTCGATGAATACTTGCAGGTGACTCTGATGAATGCCCGACTTCCTGAAACTTCCTCCATCCCCGAACGGCTCGCCACACTGCGCAACGCAATGGCGCGCGAAGGGGTCGCCGCCTATCTGGTGCCGTCCTCGGACCCGCATCTGTCCGAATACCTGCCGGGGCGCTGGCAAGGCCGGCAGTGGCTGTCGGGTTTCACCGGCTCGGCCGGCACGCTGGTCGTCACGGCTGACTTTGCCGGCGTCTGGACCGACAGCCGTTATTGGGAGCAGGCCAACGCGCAACTGGCAGGCACCGGTGTTCAGCTCATGAAGATGACTGGCGGCCAGCAGACCGCACCGCATTTCGAATGGCTCGCGCAGAACGTGGCCGCGGGCGGCACGGTCGGCGTGGACGGTGCCGTGCTAGGTGTCGCGGCGGCGCGGGCATTGAGCCAGGCGCTCAGCGCGCGTGGCGTCAAGCTGCGCACCGACGTCGACCTGTTCGACGCAATCTGGCCCCAGCGGCCGGTGCTGCCGGCTGCCGCCGTGTTCGAGCACGCCGCGCCGCATGCGAGCGTCGCGCGTTCGGACAAGCTCGCGCAGATTCGCCGCGCAATGGGAGACAAGGGCGCGCAATGGCACTTCATTTCCACGCTCGACGATCTCGCTTGGCTGCTGAATCTGCGCGGCGCCGACGTCAGCTATAACCCGGTGTTCGTGGCGCACGCGCTGATCGGCGTCGATCACGCTGCGTTGTTCGTCGCCGACGGCAAGGTGCCGCAAGCGCTCGCCGAGGCACTCGCGCGCGACAACATCAGCGTCGAGCCGTATGCCAAGGCTGCCGACGCGCTTGCCGCGCTGCCCGCCGGCAGCACGCTGCTGATCGACCCGCGCCGCGTCACGATTGGCTCGCTGCAGTCGGTGCCGCCGGCGGTGACGGTGGTCGAGGCGATCAATCCGTCCACCTTCTTCAAGTCGCGCAAGACCGCGGCCGAAGCCGAGCATGTGCGCGAGACGATGGAGCAGGACGGCGCCGCGCTCGCGGAATTTTTTGCCTGGTTCGAAGGCGCGCTGGGCCGCGAGACGATCACCGAACTCACGATCGACGAACGCCTGACGGCCGCCCGCGCGCGTCGTCCGGGTTTCGTGTCGCTGAGTTTCGCGACGATTGCGGGCTTCAACGCCAACGGCGCGATGCCGCACTACCGCGCGACGGCCGAATCGCATTCGGTGATCGAAGGCAACGGCCTGCTGCTGATCGATTCCGGCGCGCAGTACCTGAGCGGCACGACCGACATCACGCGTGTCGTGCCGATCGGCACCGTCAGCGAAGCGCAGCGGCGCGATTTCACGATTGTTCTCAAAGGCACGATGGCGCTCTCGCGCGCGCAATTCCCGCGCGGCATCCGCTCGCCGATGCTCGACGCGATTGCTCGCGCGCCGATCTGGGAAGCCGGCGCCGACTACGGCCACGGCACCGGTCACGGCGTGGGCTACTTCCTGAACGTGCACGAAGGTCCGCAGGTGATCTCGCACTACGCGCCGGCCGAACCGTGGACCGCGATGGAAGAAGGCATGATCACCTCGGTCGAACCTGGCATTTACCGTCCGGGCAAGTGGGGCGTGCGGATCGAAAACCTCGTGCTGAACGTGCCTGCCGGGCAAACCGAATTTGGCGACTTCCTCAAGTTCGAAACGCTGACGCTGTGCCCGATCGACACGCGCTGCCTCGATCTGTCGCTGCTGCGCGAGGACGAGCGCGCGTGGCTCAACGCGTATCACGAGACGGTGCGCACGCGCCTGTCGCCGCATGTTTCTGGCGACGCCAAGGCGTGGCTGGAGCTGCGTACGCAACCCATCTGAAACGCCTGAGATCTGGCTTACGGAGCGTGCATGGCTATTAAGGCGGTGGTGTTCGATTTCGGCGGCGTGCTGATCGACTGGAACCCGGAGTATCTGTATCGCCGGCTGATTCCCGACGACACCCAGCGCCGCTGGTTTCTGACTCACGTCTGTTCGATGGACTGGGTGGTGCGTCAGGATGGCGGCCAGCCGATCGCTGAGGGAACCGAGGAACTCGTCGCGAAGTTTCCCGATCACGAAGCGCTGATCCGCGCGTTCTACGAGCGCTGGCACGAGATGGTGGCCGGCGTGCTGGAAGAGGGCGTGGCGATCATGGAAAAGCTCGAAGCGGGCAACGTGCCGCTCTTCGGGCTGACCAACTGGTCGGCGGAAACCTTTCCTTATGCATGGGAGCACTACCCGGTGCTCAGGCGGTTTCGCGACATCGTAGTGTCGGGGCGGGTGAAGCTGGTCAAGCCCGATCCGGCGATCTTCGCGGCCATGCGTGAGCGGATCGAGGCGCAATTGCCGGGTATCGAGCCCGGCGAGCTGGTGTTCATCGACGACAACCAGAAAAACGCCGAGGCGGCGACGGCGCTCGGTTGGCGGGGCGTGCATCACACCGGCGCAGCGCGAACCGAAGCGAAACTGCGCGAACTGGGACTGCCGGTTTGACGTTCACGCGTCTCTAGCGGCAAGGCGGCGTGTCTGCTATCCAGCGGCGCCGCTCTACTTCTGCTCAGGCGCTAGCTCGCGCCTACTGACCGAGCAGATTTTTCAACGCGTTACCCAGGCCTTTCACGGTTTCCCCCGCGCCTTTCGCCACGCCTTCGGCACTGACGCCGAGCGCATTGGCGAAGCCGGCGCCGATGCGCTTCATCAACCCTTCCTGCACCGAAAATTTCGGGTCGTGCAAATTCCCGTCCAGCACGAAATGCAGCGTGATGTCGCCGTTGTGCGACTTCAGCGCGGCGACGGCCGCCCTGGTCGGAATCGACATGAAGGTTTCAAGCGGATTGCCGCTGTCGGCGAGCTCCAGGTTGTGGACCGTCAGCGTGCCGGGCGCGTGCAACTGATAGTTGCGAACTGTCGATTCGATCGTCAGGTCGACCGTGCCGCCCGTCACTTGCGCTTTGGTGCCGGCCTTTTTCACCAGATACGGATCGAGCATGGCAATGTCGACGCCATGCAGTTGACTCGCGGTCTGCGAATCTTTGCTGGCGATGTTGATCCAGCCGCTGAACGACACCGTGCCGGTGTGTGTCGGGCCTTTGATCGAACCGGTGACGTCGACGCTGGTCGGCTCAGCGAGTGCGGGCAGGCGCAGATTGTCGACGCTCGCGCGGGCGTTGCTGACCGTCACCTTGAATGCCGGCGGGCCGACGCTCGCGTCGTAGAAGTGGAAGTTGCCCTGCTCGAAGCGGATGTGATCGACCCATTTTTCGCGTGAGGCGGCCGACGTCACACCGCTGGCTGGTTCGTCCGACTTCTCCACCGATTCGCGCAATTTGGGCAGCAAGCGGATCTCGCCGTCTTTTGTGCGCAGCGCGGCCAGGTCGAAGCCGCGCACCACCACGCTGCGAATGTGCATGCGCCGCGCGAGCAGATCGCGAATATCGGGTGTCAGAGTGATCTCGTCCGCTCTGAGCGGATCGCCGGCCGGCCAGCCAGGCGGCGCTTTGATGACGACGTGCGTGAGATGGAGCGATGTGAGTCCGACGTCGATGCGTTCGACGCTGCCCAATGGACCGAGTGCCGCGATCACGCGCGCCCTGACTTCGCGTTGCGCGAATTGCAGGGCAACGACCACGACAACGACCAGCGCGAGCAGCACGCCGGCGGCGGTCACAGTCCAGCGCTGGCCCTTCGACATCGCCATGCCTGCCTCCTCGCCATCGCATTTGGCGCGTGCTATCCGTGTTCGTTCGGGCAGAACAGGTGCGTCCCGCCGCGACGACATGCATGACGCCGGCGCACGCAATGCGCGTGACTTGGCGCCCGTCGGGCGACGGGCGCCAAGTCTGGCTTAGCGCGTGATCGGCTTGTAACGCAGTCGCTTCGGACGTGCAGCTTCTTCACCCAGGCGTGCGCGCTTGTCCGCTTCGTATTCCTGGTAGTTGCCGTCGAAGAAGGTGATTTGCGAGTCGCCTTCGAACGCGAGGATGTGCGTGGCGATGCGGTCGAGGAACCAGCGATCGTGCGAGATCACCATGACCGAGCCCGCGAATTCGAGCAACGCGTCTTCGAGCGCGCGCAGCGTTTCGACGTCGAGGTCGTTCGACGGTTCGTCCAGCAGCAGCACGTTGCCGCCCGCGATCAGCGTCTTCGCCAGATGCAAGCGGCCGCGCTCGCCGCCCGACAGATTGCCGACAGTCTTCTGCTGGTCGCCACCCTTGAAGTTGAAGCGGCCAATGTACGCACGCGACGGCGTCTCGTACTTGCCGACCGTCAGCACGTCCGCCCCGCCGGAGATTTCCTCGAACACGGTCTTCGAGCCGTCCAGCGCGTCGCGGCTCTGGTCCACGTACGCGAGCTTGACGGTCGGGCCTTGCACGATTTCACCCGAATCCGGCTGTTCGCGGCCGGTCAGCATGCGGAACAGCGTCGACTTGCCGGCGCCGTTCGGACCGATGATGCCGACGATCGCGCCCGCCGGAACCTTGAAGCTGACGTTGTCGAGCAGCAGCCGGTCGCCGTACGACTTGCTGACGTTCTTGAATTCGATCACTTCGTTACCGAGGCGGTCGCCGACCGGGATGAAGATTTCCGAGGTCTCGTTGCGCTTCTGGTAGTCCTGGCTATTCAGTTCCTCGAAGCGGGCGATACGCGCCTTCGACTTCGCTTGACGGCCCTTCGGGTTCTGGCGCACCCACTCCAGTTCCTTCTTGATCGCCTTCTGACGCGCCGATTCCGACGACTCTTCCTGTTTCAGGCGCTCTTCCTTCTGGTCGAGCCAGCTGCTGTAGTTGCCCTTCCACGGAATGCCGTGGCCGCGGTCGAGTTCCAGAATCCACTCGGCGGCGTTATCGAGGAAGTAGCGGTCGTGGGTCACGGCGACCACGGTGCCCGGGAAGCGCGTCAGAAACTGCTCGAGCCAGTCGACCGATTCCGCGTCCAGGTGGTTGGTCGGCTCATCGAGCAGCAGCATGTCCGGCTTTTCGAGCAGCAGCTTGCACAGTGCGACGCGCCGCTTTTCGCCGCCCGACAGATGCTCGATCTTCGCGTCCCAGGCCGGCAGGCGCAGCGCGTCGGCGGCGATTTCGATCTGCTGCTCGGCGCTGCCGCCATCCGACGTGGCGAGGATTGCTTCGTACTTGGCCTGTTCGGCGGCGAGCGCGTCGAAGTCGGCGTCCGGTTCGGCGTAGGCGGCGTAGATTTCGTCGAGCTTCTTTTGCGCGTTGAACACGTCGCCGAGGCCTTCCTCGACCGCTTCACGCACCGTCTTGCTCGGGTCGAGCTGCGGCTCCTGCGGCAGGTAGCCAATGTTCAGGTTCGGCATGGGCGTGGCTTCGCCTTCGATGTCTTTGTCCACACCGGCCATGATGCGGATCAGCGTCGACTTGCCCGAGCCATTCAGGCCGAGCAGGCCGATCTTCGCGCCGGGGAAAAACGACAGCGAGATGTCTTTCAGGATTTGACGCTTGGGCGGCACGATCTTGCCGACCCGGTTCATGGTGAAGACGTATTGGGCCATTTGCTTGCAATAGACGTTGACGACGCCGGCCGCATGGGGGCGAGCGGTCGTGGGTGGATGGGTAACCGGTGTGATGGCCGGGCGGAGCGCCTGGCGCCCGCCGGCGCGGCGTCGGGCGCGGTGTTTAACCTCGCGACGCTCCGCGCACGGGCGGTTTGTTCAGGTGGCATTGTACTTCGGGGCGGGGGGGAGACGGCAAAGGGCGTCGGCCGTTATGTCCGCGGCGATGCCCGAGGGGATGTCAGTTCGCGCGCCGTCCGCTCGCCGGATCGAAGAAGTGCAGATGCTGCGCGGGCAGCGCCACCTGCAGCGCTTCGCCCGCCGCGGGCCGATGCGCGTGCGGCAGGCGCACGGTCACGTCGTGCTTGCCCCAGCGGCCATGCGCGAGATTGTCCGCGCCGAGCAGTTCGCAGGAGTCGACGGTGAGGGTGGCATGAGGAGCGTCCGCCCGACCCGCGTTTATATCCCCGTTCATATGTTCCGGGCGAATGCCGAGCACCCATTCGCGTCCTTTGGCGACTTCACGGCCGACCGGCGCCACGCCTGTCAGCGGCAGCTTCGGACCGTTGCCGGCTACGTCGAATGTCGCACCGTCGTCGGACACGCAGCCTTCCAGCAGATTCATGCCCGGCGAGCCGATGAAGCTCGCCACGAACACCGTGGCCGGCCGCTCGTAGACTTCGGTCGGCGCACCGATCTGTTCCGCGTGGCCCTTGTTCATCACGATCACGCGTTGCGCCAGCGTCATCGCTTCGATCTGGTCGTGTGTGACGTACAGACTCGTGGTGGCAAGCCGTGCGTGCAGACGCTGGATTTCAAGCCGCATCTGCACGCGCAGGCGTGCGTCGAGATTCGACAACGGTTCGTCGAACAGAAACACGGCCGGCTCGCGCACAATCGCGCGGCCCATCGCGACGCGTTGCCGCTGGCCGCCGGACAACTCGCGCGGCTTGCGTTGCAGCAGCGCTTCGAGTTCGAGAATCTGCGCGGCAGACTGCACCCGCCTGTCAATCTGGGCACGCTCGACGCCCGCGATCTTCAGTGCGTAGCCCATGTTTTCGGCCACGCTCATGTGCGGATACAGCGCGTAGTTCTGGAACACCATCGCGATGTTGCGATCCTTCGGCTCCAGTTCGTTGACCACCTTGCCGGCGATCGAAATGCTGCCTTCGGAGATGCGCTCGAGTCCCGCCACCATCCGCAGCAAGGTCGATTTGCCGCAACCGGACGGGCCGACCATCACGATGAATTCGCCGTCGGAGACGTTCACGTCGATGCCGTGCAGCACGAACTGTTTGCCGTCGTAGGTTTTTTTAACGCCTTGCAGAGTCAGTTCAGCCATGCCCTTTTAGCCTTTCGTTGCGTGCCGCGTTGTGTGCTGCTTTGCGCGGTGTTCAAGATTTGAATACCGGAGTTCGCCATGAAACGGCTTATTTTTCCGAGTCGACGAGTCCGCGCACGAACCAGCGCTGCATGGTCAACACGACCGCGAGCGGCGGCAGCATGGCGAGCAAGGTCGCGGTCATGACGAGATGCCATTCCGTGGCGGTGTCGCCCGAGGCGATCATGCTCTTGATGCCGACCACGGCCGTGGTCAGCGATTGCTGGCTCGTGATCAGGATCGGCCACAGGTACTGATTCCAGCCATAGATGAACGTGATCACGAAGAGCGCCGCCATGTTCGTCTTCGACAGAGGCAGAACGACGTCCCAGAGGAATCGCATGGCGCCCGCACCGTCGATGCGCGCCGCTTCCATCAATTCGTCCGGCAGCGTCATGAAGAACTGGCGGAACAGGAACGTCGCGGTGGCCGAGGCGATCAGCGGCAACGTCAGGCCGCTATAGGTGTTGCTCAGATGCATCGACGACACGACCTGCACCGTCGGAAAGATCCGCACTTCGACCGGCAGCATCAGCGTGACGAAGATCAGCCAGAACGACAGGTTGCGAAACGGAAAACGGAAAAACACGATCGCGTAGGCCGAGATCATCGAGATGGCAATCTTGCCGATCGCAATTGCCAGCGCCATCACGAGGCTGTTGAACAGCATGCGGCCGAACGGCGCCGCCGCGTTGCCGCTGCCTTGCGACCAGACTGTGGCGATGTTCTCGAACAGATGCGTGCTGGGCACCAGCGAGAGCGGCACGCTAAACACTTCGTGCTCGCTCATGGTCGCCGCGCAGAACGCGACGTACACCGGAAACACCACCAGCACGACGCCGAGAATCAGCACCGCGTGGCAGAAGAGGTCGAAACCGCGGCGGTTCTCGATCATGAGTATTGAACCCTGCGTTCGATGAAGCGGAATTGCACGACGGTCAACGCCACGACGATCACCATCAGGATCACCGACTGCGCGCCGGAACTGCCGATGTCGAGGCCCTGAAAACCTTCGGCGAAGATCTTGTAGATCAGCGTGCGGGTGGATTGCGCGGGGCCGCCGCCGGTGGCGGCGTCGATCACCGGGAACGTGTCGAAGAAGGCATAGGTGATGTTGATCACCAGCAGGAAAAAGCTGGTTGGCGACAGCAGCGGCAACGCTATGCCGAAAAAGCGCCGCACCGGTCCGGCGCCGTCGATTGCCGCCGCTTCAATGAGTGAGCGTGGAATGGCCTGCAAGCCCGCATAGAAGAACAGGAAGTTATAGCTGACCTGTTTCCAGACGGACGCCAGCACCACCAGAAACATCGCCTGGCCTGCGTTCAGCGCGTGATTCCAAACAATGCCTTGCTTCGCGAGCGCGTAGGTTACGAGGCCGATGCTCGGGTTGAAGAGGAACGACCACAGCACCGCGGCAATGGCGGGCGCGACCGCGTACGGCCAGATCAGGAGCGTCTGATAGACCTTCGCACCGCGCGTTACGCGATCGGCGCACATGGCCAGCAGCAACGAGATCACGAGTCCCGACACGGTGACGAGCGCGCAAAAAATCAGCGTCGTATTAAACGACGACAGGTACAGCGGATCGGCGAATAGCTGCTTGAAGTTGGCGAGTCCGACGAACTCACTCGACGTGCCGAACGCGTCCTGACTCTGCGTGGATTGCCAGAGCGCCTCGCCGGCCGGCCACAGGAAGAACAGCACCGTGATCGCGAGCTGCGGCGCGACGAGCAGATAGGGCAGCAGGCTGGTGCCGAAGCTGGAGCGCTTTTCCATCGATGATTCCCGGGGTTTCGCCACCAACGCGGGTTCCGGCGCGAGCGCGCCGAAACCCTGGCGGCGCTGGCTTAGCTGCCGGCTTTCTCGAAGCGGCGCAGCAGTTCATCGCCACGCGACACGGACGAGTCGAGCGCCTGTTGCGGCGTCTTCTTCTGCGCCCAGACCTGCTCGAGTTCTTCGTCGATGATGGTGCGGATCTGCGGCATGTTGCCCAGACGCAGGCCCTTCGTGTACGGCAGGGGCGGCTTGTTGAGCATCTGCTTGATGGCGGTGTCGCTGCCCGGGTTCTTCTCGTAGAAGCCTTGCTGCTGGGTCAGTTGATAAGCGGCGGTCGTGACCGGCAGATAGCCGGTATCCTGGTGCCACTTGGCCGCAACCGGCGCCGACGACAGATACGCGAGGAATTTCGCCACGCCCTTGTACACGGCCGGATCCTTGCCCGACAACACCCACAAGCTGGCCCCGCCGATAATCGCGTTCTGCGGCGCTCCCTTCACGTTGGCGTCGTACGGCATCATGCCGGTGCCGAAATTGAACTTCGCGTATTTCTTGATCGTGGCGAGCGATCCCGACGAGTTCGTGATGATGCCGCAGTCGCCGCTATAGAACTTCGACACCGGTTCGTCCTTACGGCCGACATAGGTGAACGTGCCGTCCTTTTGCATGTTCTGCAGGAACTGGATGTGCGCGACCTGCACCTGCTTGTTGAATTCCAGCTCGGCATCCGGGCCGCCGAAGCCGTTATCCTTCGACGCGAACGGCACGCCGTGCCAGGCGCTGAAGTTTTCGAGTTGAATCCAGCTTTGCCAGCCGGACGAATAGCCGCACGTCATGCCGGAGGCTTTCAGCTTCTGCGCGTCGACCTGCAGTTCAGCCCAGGTTTTCGGCGGCTGGTTCGGGTCGAGGCCGGCCTTCTTGAAGGCGTCCTTGTTGTAGTACAGCACCGGCGTCGAGCTATTGAACGGCATGGAGATCAGCTCGCCGGTCTTGGCGTCGCTGTAATAGCTCGCGATGGTCGGCACGAAGGCCTTTTCGTCGAGCGGCTCGCCCGCTTGCTTGAACACTTCCGAGACCGGGATCACGGCTTTTTTCGCCTGCATCATCGTGGCGGTGCCGACTTCGTAGACCTGCAGAATCGCCGGCGCGTTGCCGCTGCGATAGGCGGCGATGCCGGCGGCGAGCGTCTGGTCGTAGGCACCTTTGAACACCGGCACGATCTTGTAATCGCTTTGCGACGCGTTAAAGGCATTGGCAATGTCGTTCAGACGCTCGCCAAGCGCGGCTTCCATGGCGTGCCAGAACTGGATTTCGGTTGCGGCCTGAGCCGCCTGAGTGACGCCGATGCTCAGCACGGCGGCCACGGAAAGCGAACGGACTAACGTCTTCAAACTCATCAATTGGTCTCCCGGATGCGAATCGCGCGATTCTATTGGTGTTCGATGACAATCCGGAGTCGAAAGCCGGGCAGCGTAGGCCGTTTTTTACGAGTGCCGGATGCCGCAATTTAACATCGGTGTCACAAATCGGAAACAGTCGCGGTCTGAACGCGCAGATTTGCGCGAGGTCCAGGCCGAAGCGTGTTGGCTGGACGCGGTTGCCTGCACGTTGGCATGATGGATGGCCTCAGCTGACGCGTGCTTTGCCGGCTTCGTGTACGTTACGCCACAGTAAGAATTAGTCAGGATTCCAGATGCTGAGATCAGTGCGATGGGTGGTAAGTAGTGCAATGCTAAGCCTTGCTCTGACAGGCTGTTCTCTCACACCCGCAACGCCAAACCGTGACGCCGGGCCGGTGACCTCATTGCCCAGGATCATCGCGCATCGCGGCGGCACGGGCGATGCGCCGGAAAACACGCTCGAAGCGATCCGCCTGTCTGTCGCAAATCATGCCGACGAGATGTGGCTTACCGTGCAGTTGAGCAAGGACGGTGTACCGGTTTTATATCGACCGGCCGATCTATCCGCTTTGACCGACGCGACAGGGCCGGTGTCGGCCTATACCGTGGCAGAGCTTGCGCGCGTGAACGCCGGCTGGAATTTCCGCCGTGCAGATGCGTATCCGTATCGGACTCGGCTGTCCGGCATTCCGACGCTGCGCGAGGCATTGCGAGCGTTGCCTGCCACCATGCCGGTCATTCTCGATATGAAGGCGCTGCCTGCCGGTCCGCAGACGCAAGCTGTGGCACGTGTGCTGGATGAGGAAAAGGCATGGCGGCGCGTGTCGATCTATTCGACCGAAGCAGCGTATCAACAGAGCTTTGCCGCGTATCCGCAGGCAAGGCTGTTCGAGTCGCGCGATGCAACGCGTGGGCGGCTCGTGCGAGTCATGCTGAATCAGGGCTGTGTCGACGCACCGCCCGAACACGCCATGGCGGCGTTCGAGTTGCATCGCGCGCTGAGCGTGGTGGAGAAGTTCACGCTGGGGGAAGGGCGGTCGGACGTACAGGCCACGCTATGGACGCCGGCCACTGTCGCGTGCTTCCGGCAAAAACCCGACGTGCGAATCGTGGCGATTGCTGTGAATGACGCGGACGATTACCGGACGGCCGCGTGTCTCGGCATCGACGCCGTGCTCGCGGATTCCCCCGCGACTATGGCGGCCGTCAAGGAGGGTATCGCAATGCCCCTGCAGTGCGCGCATGCCAGTGCAAGTGGCCGGCAGTAAAACAAAGAGCCCGCGTGGTGCGGGCTCTTCTGGTGAGGTCCGAGGCTGCGGGCGGCGGCGCGTGGGCTTTCACCCGTCGCCGCCCGGCGCCGAAGCCGAGGCTCGAGCTTAAACGTTGAACAGGAAGTTCATCACGTCGCCGTCGTGCACGACGTATTCCTTGCCTTCAGCGCGCATCTTGCCGGCTTCTTTCGCGCCTTGCTCACCCTTGTAGGTGATGTAGTCATTGAACGCGATCGTCTGCGCGCGAATGAAACCGCGCTCGAAGTCGGTGTGAATCGCGCCGGCCGCTTGCGGCGCGGTGTCGCCGATATGGATCGTCCATGCGCGCACTTCCTTCACGCCCGCCGTGAAGTACGTTTGCAGGCCGAGCAGCTTGAAGCCCGCGCGAATCACGCGGTTCAGGCCGGGCTCGTGCATGCCCATGTCGGCGAGGAACACTTCCATGTCGGCTTCGTCGAGGTCGGCGATTTCCGCTTCGATCGCGGCGCACACGGCCACCACCGGCGCGTTTTCCGCCGCGGCGAATTTCGTGACCGCGTCGAGGTGTGGATTGTTCTCGAAGCCGTTTTCCTTCACGTTGGCGACGTACATGGTCGGCTTGGCGGTGATCAGGCAGAACGGCTTGAGTGTGGCCTTTTCTTCGTCCGACAGGTCGAGCGCGCGGACCGGCTTGGCCTGGTCGAGTTGGGCGCGCACCTTTTCCAGCACGGCGGCGTTCTTGGCGGCTTCCTTGTCGTTGCCCGACTTGGCCGCCTTCGAATAGCGCGCCAGCGCCTTTTCGACGGTGGCGAGGTCGGCCAGCGCCAGTTCGGTGTTGATCACCTCGATATCCGACAGCGGGTCGATCTTGTTCGCGACGTGAATCACGTTCTCGTCTTCGAAACAGCGCACCACGTGCGTGATCGCATCGGTTTCGCGGATGTTGGCGAGGAACTGGTTGCCAAGACCTTCGCCCTTGCTCGCGCCAGCCACCAGACCGGCGATGTCGACGAACTCCACCACCGCCGGCAGGATGCGCTCCGGCTTGACGATTTCGGCGAGCGCCTTCAGACGCGCGTCCGGCACCTCGACAATGCCGACGTTCGGCTCGATCGTGCAGAACGGGTAGTTTTCGGCGGCGATGCCCGCCTTGGTCAGCGCATTGAACAGGGTGGACTTGCCGACGTTAGGCAGGCCGACGATGCCGCATTGGAGGCTCATGGAAATTCCTTCAGTGAATCAGTAAGTTGCGTGATGCGCTCGACGCTGTGTGCAGGACTCGGGAAGTCTGCGCGGTTGGCGTGCCGGAGACACGCAGCGGAGCGGGGCAAGACACCGGATCGGGGCGTGAGCTCAACGACGGGGTGCGCGTTTTCACGAAAGGCGTAATTGTAACCCGTTCGGATGGGCGCACTGGAACGGTAACGGGAAAGCCGCGCTCCGGGTTGGGGCCGCAGTCTTACTGTTAGGTAACAATTGCTCGGAAGCGCTGTAGAATCGTCGGATCAGGGCCGCTAGAGCCCACATTCCGGGGATAAAAATGCGAACAGTTGGATGGTTGGCAGCGGGCTTGGCCGTCGTGCTGCTAGGCGGCGCTATCGTGAATTGGGTGACGCCGAATTTCGACGACGCTCAGGCGAACACGGACCGGCAGACGGTCGAATGCCTCACGAACCATTTGACGCCGGACGATAAAAAACGCATCGCGAAGTTCGCCGATACCAACGACCTCGATTCCCTGTGGCGTGAATACGACCGCTACTTCCCCGACTGTGCCGTACGGAGCGACCAGCGGGACCACAAAAGCGAACTCGAAGCGAGCGCGTGGCGGCTTCTGTCGTCCGATCGCGAATTCATACGGCTACGCGAAGCGAACGCGGCGCTGGCGGCGGCCGGGCACTAGCGAGTCGCGGCGGAGTTGCCCGGGCTCAATTTGCCCGGGCGCAAAAGCCGCCCGCGCCGATCCGTCCCCCGCAACCCCCGCAGCTATAATGCGCGCATGAACGCACACCACCAGACCTTTGATGCCGCAGTGATCGGCGGCGGGCTCGTCGGCAAGACCGCGGCGCTGGCGCTCACGCAAGGCGGATTGCGCGTGGCGCTGCTCGCGCAGCCCTGCGCGGCGCTGCCCGCGGGCGCCGCTTTCGACTCGCGGGTCTACGCGTTATCGTCGAGTTCGCAAGCATTGCTGGAACGCTTGCGGGTCTGGCAGGCGCTCGATCTGTCGCGTCTCGGGCCCGTCTACGACATGCGGGTTTATGGCGACGCCCACGCCGAACTGCATTTCTCCGCATTCCAGGCTTCGGTGCCGCAATTGGCGTGGATCGTCGAGTCGTCGGTGATCGAGCGTGCGCTGGATGCGGCGCTGCGCTTTCAGCCGAATCTCACGTGGGTCGACACGCGCGCTCAGGCGCTCGACATGAGCGCTGACAGTGCCAGCGTCGGCCTCGCCAACGGTAATGTGCTCGAGGCCGATCTGCTGGTCGGCGCGGACGGCGCGCATTCCTGGGTGCGGGCGCAGATCGGCTCGAAGATGGATCGGCGCGACTACAAACAAACCGGCGTGGTCGCCAACTTCAAGGCCGAAAAGCCGCACGGCGAGACCGCCTACCAATGGTTCAAGGATGGCGAGATCGTCGCGCTGCTGCCCATGCCGGACGGCCACGTCTCGCTGGTCTGGTCGGCACGCACCGAGCACGCCGAGCAGTTGATCGCGCTCGATCCGGCGCAGCTTGCCGCCGAAGTGGAGCGCGTGACGGGCGGCCAGTTCGGCGCGCTCGACTGCGTAACGCCCGCGCAAGGTTTCCCGCTCGCGCTGCAAACGGTCGACCGGCTGGTGGCGCCGCGCGTCGCGCTGGTCGGCGACGCCGCACATCTGATTCATCCGCTGGCGGGGCAGGGCATGAACCTCGGCCTGCGCGATGTCGCGGCACTTGCCGATACCGTCGCCGGCAAGGAGTCGTTCCGCGATCTCGGCGACATGGTGCTGCTGCGCCGTTACGAACGCGCCCGCCGTGAAGACATCCGCGCGCTGATGATCGCCACCGACGGCCTGCAGAAGCTCTTCTCCGTCCCCGGCCCGTTCGCCAAGGTGCTGCGTAATACCGGCATGGCTTTCGTCGGCGCGCAGCCGTTTATCAAGCGCTGGCTGGTGTCAGCCGCGCTGGGTTAAAGCGCGCTGGCCAGCATATCGCGGTCGGCGACACAGGTATCATGAACGGATGGACGCTTTGCCAGTCAGACCGGACATGTCGTAAAACGCGCCGTGGGCGCGATCGAACCCAGGAATTCAGCATGAAAAAAACCTTCCGCATGGCGGCCGCCGCGTTCGCGATCGCCGCCGTCACCCTTGGTTGCTCGGCGCAGGCCGACCAGACCACCGACAAGCTCAAAGCCACGCTGCAAACGCGTCTTGCCGACGTGACGATCAAGAGCGTGACGAAGTCGCCGATTGCCGGCCTTTACGAAGTGAATCTCGGCGCGCAGATCGTTTATAGCGACGCGAACGGCGATTACCTGCTGCTCGGCGACATGGTCGACGCGAAGACGCGCAAGAATCTGACGGAGGCGCGCCTGTCGGAAACCAACCGCATCGACTTCGCGAGCCTGCCGTTCGCGAACGCGGTGAAGGTCGTGAAAGGCAACGGCGCGCGCAAGATCGCGGTGTTTTCCGATCCGAACTGCCCGTACTGCAAGCAGCTCGAAACCACGCTCAAGTCGATCGACAACGTGACCGTCTACACCTTCCTGTACCCGGTTCTGTCGCCGGATTCGACTGCCAAGTCGAAGTCGATCTGGTGCTCGACGGATCGCGCAAAGGCCTGGGAATCGTGGATGCAGGACCACCAGGCGCCCACCGCCTCCGGCACCTGCGACACCGCGGCGATCGACAAGAACCTGGCGCTCGGCCACGCCATGAATGTCGACGGCACGCCCACGGTGTTCCTCGCCGACGGCCGCCGCCTGCCCGGCGCCGTGCCGGCCGACCGGCTGGACAAGGAAATGTCCGCCGTGCACTGAGCACGCGACACCCGTCGAAGAAAGGAGGCGCGCAGTGCGCCTCCTTTCACATCAAGCCCGAACCTCCCCGCCAGAACACTTCTAGTCGCCGCCGATGAAGCCGATCCGCTACACCATCGTTCCGAAGCAACCCGCCGCCCACCTGTTCGAAGTCACCGTCACCGTCGCCGATCCCGACCCGGCCGGCCAGCGTTTCATGCTGCCGGTGTGGATTCCGGGCAGCTACATGGTGCGCGAGTTCGCGCGCAACATCGTCACGCTGCGTGCCGTCAACGAAGCGGGCCGCAAGGTGCGGGTCGAAAAGACCGACAAGCATTCCTGGCAGGCTGCGCCGGTCAAAGGCGCGCTGACGCTGCGCTACGAGGTCTATGCATGGGATCTGTCGGTGCGCGCGGCGCATCTCGACGATACGACCGGTTTCTTCAACGGCACGAGCGTGTTTCTGGCGCCGCTCGGCCATGAAGACGCGCAGTGCGTGGTCGATATCCAGAAGCCGGACGGCGCCGCGTATCGCAACTGGCGCGTCGCCACTGCGCTGCCGGAGGCGCGCGGCACGAAGCGCTATGGATTCGGCGAGTATCGCGCGCAGAACTACGACGAGCTGATCGATCATCCGGTCACGCTCGGCGAATTCGCGCTGGCGACGTTCAAGGCGCATGGCGTGCCGCACGATGTGGTGATCGCGGGGCGGGTGATCGGACTGGATATGGCACGTCTGTCCGCCGACCTGAAGCGTATTTGCGAAGCGCAGATCGCATTGTTCGAGCCGAAGTCGAAAAAAGCGCCGATGGATCGCTATGTCTTCATGACGCAGGCCGTGGGCGATGGTTATGGCGGCCTCGAGCATCGCGCTTCCACCGCGCTGATCTGCAGCCGCGGCGATCTGCCGGTGGAAGGCCGCGAGGCGCTCACCGAAGGCTACCGGACCTATCTCGGCCTGTGCAGCCACGAATATTTCCATACCTGGAACGTGAAGCGAATCAAGCCGGCGGTGTTCGCGCCGTACGACCTGAACGTGGAGAACTACACGTCGCTGCTATGGCTGTTCGAGGGCTTCACCTCGTACTATGACGACCTGATCCTGGTGCGAAGCGGCCTGATTTCGCCTGACGACTACCTCGGCATGCTCGGCAAGGTAATCGGTGGCGTGCTGCGTGGCAGCGGCCGCCTGAAGCAGAGCGTTGCCGAGAGTTCGTTCGACGCGTGGGTCAAATACTACCGGCAGGACGAGAACGCACCGAACGCGATCGTCAGCTACTACACCAAGGGTTCGCTCGTCGCACTCGCATTTGATCTGACGATTCGCGCGCAGACCAGCAACCGCAAATCGCTCGACGACGTGATGCGCTTGCTGTGGCAGCGCTTCGGCCGTGACTTTTATCGCGGCAAGCCGGCCGGCGTCGAAGAAGGCGAGATCGAGGCGATTTTTGCGGAAGCGACCGGTGTGCAACTGGGCGAGTTGTTTGCCGAAGCCGTGTACGGTACGCGCGATCTGCCGCTCGACACGCTGCTCGCGCCGTTCGGCATCGATCTCAAACCCGAGCTCGAAAAAAACGGCAAGCCCTCGCTCGGTGCGCGCGTGCGCGGCGGCGCGGATTGCACGCTGACAGCGGTGCACGACGGCAGCGCCGCGCAAAAAGCCGGGCTTTCAGCCGGCGATGTGCTGATCGCGCTCGATGGCCTGCGCGTAACCGGCTCGAATCTCGATACGCTGCTCGCCCGCTATCTGCCGGGCGCGACAGTCGAGGTCCACGCGTTCCGCCGCGACGAGCTGCGCACCGCGCAAGTCAAGCTGGACGGGCCTGAGGCAGCACGCTACAAGCTCACCGTGAGCGACAAGCGGCCCGCCGCGCGCAAAGCGCGGGAACGCTGGCTCGCAAGCTGATCGTAATTCTGGTTGTCGCTAATAGGCGCTCGAGGGGGCGGATTGTTCTACCAGTGCAACAATCCGTCGCCGCCGGATGGCTTTTTCCCGCGGCGGTAAATAAACACAATGGCTTCACTCGCGCAAAACAGCGCGCCCCCTACTGGAGTCAAACGATGACCACGATCCTGCAAATCAACTCGGCAGCACGCTCGCAAGGCGCGAACTCGACGCTGCTCGTCAACGAGCTGACCGCAAAGCTGCAACAATCGAATCCGGGCGCGCAAGTCGTCGTCCGCAATCTTCAAGCTGAACCGCTGCCGCACCTGGACGACGCCGTCCTCGGCGCGTTCTTCACGCCGGCTGAGCAACGCACGGCAGAGCAAGCCGCGATCGCTGCGCGCAGCGAAGCGCTGATCGCTGAACTGCAAGCCGCCGACGTCATCGTGATCGGCGCGCCGATGTACAACTTCGGCATCTCGTCGCAACTGAAGACGTACTTCGACTTCATCGCACGTGCCGGCATCACGTTCCAGTACACCGCGAACGGTCCGGAAGGTCTCGTGAAGGGCAAGAAGGTTCACGTTGTCTCGGCACGCGGCGGCAAGTATGCAGGCACGCCGAACGACAGCCAGACGCCGTACCTGAAGAGCTTCCTGGGCTTCCTCGGCATGACCGACGTGAACTTCATCTACGCCGAAGGCCTGAACATGGGCCCGGACGCAGCCGGCGCCGCGCTGGCTTCCGCGCGCGAAGCAATCGCCGCTGCGTAAGTCTGGCCGATCTGCCTCAACCGCGCTGCAAGGCGGTTGATAGCGATGAAATGAACAACGCCACGGACCTCACGGTTCGTGGCGTTGTTTGCTTTAGAGCGCGGGCGTTGGATGCCGGCGGGTTCAGGCGAGCATTTGCGCTTCGTCGGGCAGGCGCCAGTCGATCGGCTCTCGGCCGTGCTGCGCGAGATACTCGTTGGCCTTCGCAAAGTGCCCGCATCCGAGAAAGCCGCGATGCGCCGACAGCGGCGACGGATGCGGCGCTTCCAGCACGTAATGCGATTTGCCGCCGAGCAGTGCGCGCTTGGCTTGTGCATGCGCACCCCACAGCATGAAGACGAGGCCGTCGTGGCGCATCGCCAGTTCATGAATCAGCGTATCCGTGCATTTCTCCCAGCCGCGCTTTGCGTGACTTGCCGCCGCGTCGCGCTCGACAGTCAGCACGGTGTTCAGCAGCAGTACACCTTGCTTCGCCCACGTGTCGAGACAGCCGTGACCAGGCGTCTCGTGGCCAAGGCTCGCCGCGATTTCCTTGAAGATATTGCGTAGCGAAGGCGGCGTGCGCACATTCGGCGCGACGGAAAAGGCCAGCCCGTGGGCCTGTGGTGTGCCGCGGTCTTCGCCGTGGTACGGGTCCTGGCCGAGGATCACCACTTTCACTTCGTCCGGGCTGGTCAGGCGCAGTGCGCGGAATACGTCGGCGGGATAGACGGTTTTGCCGGCCGCGCGCTCACCGTCGACGAAACGGCAGAGCGGCGCGTAGGCGTCGCTGTCGATAAAAGGCTTCAGATGCGCGCGCCATACCGGCGGCAGCGCGTCGAATTGGGCTTCGAGCGTCGGCGGCACGTTGGCGCCGGATTGTTGGGGCTGCGTGATCGTCATGGCGCCGGCCGGAGTGGATGGGACGTCGCCAAACAGTGAAGCCTGCGACGGGGCGGAGCGGGAGCGGGATGCGGAGGTCATGGCGGGGAAGTGTCGCAGCAAAAGCGGCGTTGCTCAACCCGCCCGCAACTGATAGCCGCGCTGCGCCTTGCTGATGTTGTCCGGTGCGAGCCCGGCGATCTGCTTGCCGAGTTCCGCCGCGAGCGTGTGCAGCGCGGTTTCGTCGCCGGATTTCAGTTCGAGTTCGACTTCCGAAATCGGCGCGCGGCGCGTTTCGCCGTTGACCTCGGCGAGGACTTCACCCTGATCGATGGCCGCTTCGACTTCCGAACCGTCCGCGTCGACGTGCCACAGCGTCCGGGTGAAGTTCGTGTGGAACAGTTCGATTAACGCCGGTGCCGCTGCACGCAGCGCATCCGCGGCGGACGGTTCGTCGCACGCGCGCAGCAATGCGTCGATCTCCAGCTTTGCACCCGCTACCGGCAGTTCCCATTCGTGCCGGCTGTGCAAACCGTCCTTGGCTTTGCCGACCGTTTTGAAGGTTTGCAGCCAGCCGTCCGGCGTCTGGCGCAGACGCAAGGCGCTCTTCGACGTCGCCAACGTCAAGCCGGGCGTGTCGAAATAGATATTCACCAGCTTGACCGGCTGGCCTGCCACGCCCGCGCGCGCGACGAACCATTGCTCCGCCGCCTGCACCTGCGCGGGCGGCAGCGTCAGTTTGATTTCGCGTTCCATGCCCATGACTGTTTCGCCGCGTATGCCTGTGTATGCCTTATATCGACGCCGTGTTCAGAAAAACATCCGCGCCAGTTCCACACCCGGCTCTTCCGCGCGCATGAACGCCTCGCCGACCAGGAACGTGTGCACGTCCATGGCGCGCAGCCGCTCCACATCCACACGCGACAGAATGCCCGACTCCGTGACGACGATGCGGTCGTCCGGAATCGCTTCGAGCATGCCGATCGTCGTTTCGATCGACGTCTCGAAGGTACGCAGATTGCGATTGTTGATGCCGATCAGCGGCGTTTTCAGCTTGAGCGATTCCATCAGCTCGTTGTGATCGTGCACCTCGACCAGCACCGCGAGACCCAGCGAATGCGCGAGAGCTTCGAGGTCCTGCATCTGCGAGGTTTCGAGCGCTGCGGCGATCAGCAGGATCGCGTCGGCGCCCATCGCGCGAGCTTCGACGATCTGATACGGATCGACGATGAAGTCTTTACGCAGCACCGGCAGATTGCAGGCCGCACGCGCTTCCTGAAGATACGCGACGCTGCCCTTGAAGAACTGCACGTCGGTGAGCACGGACAGGCAGGCCGCGCCGTGCTTTTCATACGATCGCGCGATCTCCGCCGGCACGAAGTTTTCGCGCAGCACGCCTTTTGACGGGCTCGCCTTCTTCACTTCGGCGATGACCGCGGCTTGACCCGCCGCGTGTTTCGCGCGCAATGCGCCGACGAAATCGCGCAGGTCGTGCGACGATGCTTCGAGGCGCAGCGCTTCGAGCGGCGCGCTCTGTTCAGCCGCGCGGACTTCTTCGCGTTTGACCGCGATGATGCGGTCGAGGATGTCGCTCATGAGTGTCTCGCTACGTGATTACTGCTTGAATTGCTGGGTGAAGCGGATCAGTTCGTCGACTTTCGCGCGGGCCTTGCCGCTCGCGATCGCTTCGCGTGCCAACTGAATGCCGTCCGCGATCGACGAAGCCACGTTCGCCGAATACAGCGCGGTGCCCGCATTCAGCGTGACGATCTCGCGTGCGACGCCCGGCTTGTTGTCGAGCGCTTCCAGCAGCATGGCTTTGGATTCGGTGGCGTCGGCCACTTTCAGCGTGCGGTTCGACACCATCTGCATGCCGAAATCTTCCGGATGGATCTCGTACTCGTGGACCTCGCCGTCGCGCAGTTCGCCGACTTGCGTGGCCGCGCCGAGCGAGACTTCGTCCATGCCGTCCATGCCGTAGACCACCAGCACGTGCTTGGCGCCGAGGCGCTGCATCACGCGCACCTGAATCCCGACCAGGTCGGCGTGGAACACGCCCATGAGCTGGTTGGGCGCGCCTGCCGGATTGGTCAGCGGCCCGAGAATGTTGAAGATGGTCCGCACGCCGAGTTCGCGGCGCACCGGCGCGATGTTCTTCATGGCCGGGTGATGGTTCGGCGCGAACATAAAGCCCATGCCCGTTTGCGCGATCGATGCCGCCACCTGATCCGGCTGCAGGTCGATATTTACGCCGAGGGCTTCGAGTACGTCGGCGCTGCCCGACTTGCTCGACACGCCGCGATTGCCGTGCTTCGCGACCTTCGCGCCCGCCGCCGCCGAGACGAACATGGTGGCGGTGGAAATATTGAAGGTGTGCGAACCGTCGCCGCCGGTGCCGACGATATCGACGAAGTTCGAGTTGTCCTGCACGTCGACGTGCCGGGCAAATTCACGCATTACCGTGGCGGCCGCGGTGATCTCGCCGATGGTCTCTTTTTTGACGCGCAAGCCGGTGATGATCGCAGCCGCCATCACGGGCGAGAGCTCGCCGCGCATGATGAGCCGCATCAGGTGCAGCATTTCGTCGTGGAAAATTTCGCGGTGCTCGATGGTCCGCTGCAGCGCTTCCTGGGGCGTAATCGTCATGATTTCGTCTCTCTTCATCAAGCGTTGCGGTTGGACGAGCGGGCGCTGGCAGCCTTCGACTGCTTCACGAAGTTTTCGAGCAGCGCGTGTCCGTGTTCGGACAGGATCGATTCGGGATGGAACTGCACGCCTTCCACTGCGAGTTCCTTGTGGCGCACGCCCATGATCTCGCCGTCTTCGGTCCATGCCGAGACCTCGAGGCAATCGGGCAGCGACTCGCGTTCAATCGCAAGCGAATGGTAGCGCGTCACGACGAAATGCTTCGGCAGGTCGGCGAATACGCCTTTGCAGTCGGTTTCGATCGTGCTCACCTTGCCGTGCATGATGGTCTGCGCGCGCACGACGCGGCCGCCGAACGCTTCGCCAATGGCCTGGTGGCCGAGGCAGACGCCGAGAATCGGCGTCTTGCCGGAGAACTCGCGCAGCACGTCGAGCGTGATGCCGGCGTGTTGCGGATTGCTCGGACCGGGCGACAGGCAGATGCGCTCGGGGTTGAGCTTCGCGATCTCGTCCAGCGTGATTTCGTCGTTCCGATAGGTGCGCACGTCTTCGCCGAGTTCGCCGAAGTACTGCACCAGGTTGTAAGTGAACGAGTCGTAGTTGTCGATCATAAGCAGCATGGTGTGTCTCCGGTCAGAAGTCGCTATCGAGGCCGTCTTGAACCTGCTCGGCGGCGCGCAACACGGCGCGTGCCTTGTTCTCGGTCTCTTGCCATTCGGATTCCGGCACCGAATCCGCGACTACACCCGCTGCCGCCTGCACATACAGATTGCCGTTCGCGATCACGCCCGTGCGGATCGTGATGGCCAGGTCCATTTCGCCCGTGAACGACAGGTAGCCGACCGCACCGCCGTACAGGCCGCGCTTCACGGGTTCCAGTTCGTCGATCAGTTCCATCGCGCGGACCTTGGGCGCGCCCGACAGCGTGCCGGCCGGGAAGGTGGCGCGCAGCACGTCGAAATTGGTGGTGCCGGGTTTCAGCTTGCCTTCGACCGAGCTCACGATGTGCTGCACATGCGAGTACTTTTCGATCACCATCTTGTCGGTGACGACCACCGAGCCGATCTGCGCGATGCGGCCCACGTCGTTGCGCGCGAGGTCGATCAGCATGACGTGCTCGGCGATTTCCTTGGGATCGTTCAACAGTTCGGTTGCGAGTTCCGCATCGCGTTCCGGCGTGTTGCCGCGCGGACGCGTCCCGGCGAGCGGCCGGATCGTGACGATGCGATCCTCGCCGCGCTTTTCCTGGCGCACCAGAATTTCCGGCGATGCGCCCACCACATGGAAGTCGCCGAAGTTGTAGTAATACATATACGGCGACGGATTCAGCGAGCGCAGCGCGCGATACAGCGAAAGCGGATTGTCGCGGTACGGCTTGGTCAGGCGCTGGCCGACCTGCACCTGCATCAGTTCGCCGGCGGCGATGTATTCCTTCGCTTTGCGCACGGCGGCCAGATAGTCGTCTTTGGCGAATTCGCGGTAGGTCTCGGTGCGCACGCTGGCCGAGGTGACCGGCGGCTGCACGGTCGAGCGCAGCCGCTGACGCAGTTCGCGCAGACGCTGTTTGGCCTTGGTATATGCCTCGGGCTGCGTCGGATCGGAGTAAACCACCAGATAGAGCTTGCCCGCGAGGTTGTCGATCACCGCGACTTCTTCGGTGAGCAGCAACTGGATGTCGGGCAGATTCAGGTCGTCTTTCGGCGCCGTGTGCGCGAGTTTCTTCTCGATGTAGCGCACGGCGTCATAGCCGAAATATCCGGCCAGACCGCCTGCGAAACGCGGCAGGCCGGGGCGTTGCGCCACTTTGAAGCGGCCCTGGAACTGCTGGATGAATTCGAGCGGATCGCCCTCGTGCGTTTCGACGACCTTGCCGTCCCGCACCACTTCCGACACGCCATTGCGGGTGCGCAGCAGCGTGCGCGCCGGCAGGCCGATGAACGAATAGCGGCCGAACCGTTCGCCGCCCACCACCGATTCCAGCAGGAACGAGTTGGCGCCGTTGCGCTCGCTCTGCGCGAGCTTAAGGTACAGCGAGAGCGGCGTTTCGAGGTCGGCGAGCGCTTCGGCGATCAGCGGAATGCGGTTGAAACCCTCATTGGCGAGGGACTGGAATTCGAGTTCGGTCATGTTCCGATCCTGTACGGTGGTCCGGCGGCAGCGTGCGTCGGACAAAGCGGGGCGTTGCGCGGCCGGTCAGGCGTTCGTTCGGCGTTTCGATACGATCGATACCGACCGGCACGAGTTTCCCATCGACGCGTGCAAGGGGTTTCAGCGCACAACTGTACTTTGCGGGTACACGTCGGCCGAATCAACCCATGCAGCGAAACAAGGCGATGGAAAAAACGCGTGAGCGCAGCGAAGTAAAAAACGGTTGCCGAAGACGAGCTTCAGCGTACCTCAGGCGAGGTTAGCGCGACCAGCGACGCCAGGGCCAGGCTCCCCGGTCGATGCTAATCAGACTCCGTTTTTTATT
>DASVNP010000098.1:0-2610 GCA_036383775.1 Paraburkholderia sp.
TCCGACACCGCGTTCGCTTCCAGCAGCAGCACGCCGGCGGCATGGCGCATCTGGTCCAGACACGCTCCCATCACCTGCGGCTGGCAGCGCAGGCTGTACGGGTCCTGCACCTTGTCGCAGTCGGCGTGCGAGACGTTGATGGCCGAGCCCTGCAGCAGCGAGCGGTAGGCCGCCGCGGCGTCGATCTGGCCTTGATGGCCGCGCAGTTCGTGAATGCGCGCGTCGAACGGCTTGACCGAGCCCATCGCCGCGTCCACCGACAGCGCGCCCGCCACCAGCGCCGTGCGGTACAGGTCCTCGATCGCGAACATGTTGTAGAGCGCGAGCGCGGTCGAGGCCTGCGTGCCGTTCAGCAGCGCCAGACCTTCCTTCGCCTGCAGCGTGAGGGGCTTCAGGCCCACCAGCGCGAGACCTTCGGTGGCCGGCATGCGCTCGCCCTTCGCGAACACGTCGCCCACGCCCAGCAGCACCGCCGACATATGCGCGAGCGGCGCGAGGTCGCCCGAGGCGCCCACCGAACCCTTGACCGGAATCACCGGCAGCACGTCCGCGTTGAAGAGCGCGATCAGCGCTTCCATCACCTCGCGGCGGATGCCCGAGTGGCCACGGCCGAGGCTCGACAGCTTCAGCGCCATCAGCAGACGCACGACCGGGCGCGACATCGGCTCGCCCACGCCGACCGCGTGCGAGAGCACCAGATTGCGTTGCAGCAGTTCGAGCTGCTCGCGCGGGATATGCGTGCTCGCGAGGCGCCCGAAACCCGTGTTGATGCCGTAGGCCGGCTCACCTTTCGCGGTGATGTCGGCGACTGCCTGCGCGCACGCGTCGATGGCGGCGTGGCTGGCGGGATCGAGCTTCAGCGAAACGGGCTCGCGCGCGATCTGGCGCAGTTGCGGGAGGGTCAGGTGGCCGGGCTTCAGAGTGATCATGGTCGATTCCTGTATAGACAATAGAACGCAGTCTAGCGCCACATTCTTGTATATACAAGTACGATGTTTACCCTGATTTTCACACAGAACCTCTTTAAACCACTCGAAAGCAAAGCGTAATAGCCTGGATTTACAAGCGAAAACCCTATCTATCGCGCAAAGCCTTATCGAGATATCTTGTATGTACAAGTTGATGTGTTTAGTACGGCACGTGTCGCTCCGGCTAACTTGTCCATACAGGATGAGCGAATCCAGACCCAGGATGCCCCTCACCAACCAGAGTCTTGCAGAACCCTGACCTTCACCTCGTCAATCCACGGAGTTTTCATGAAGAAGTTTGTCCTGAGCATCATGCTTGCCGCCGCTGCCACCGGTGCTTATGCAAAAGACTGGTCCACGATCCGGTTCGGCGTCGACGCCAGCTACCCGCCGTTTGAATCGAAGGCCGCCGACGGCAAGCTCACCGGGTTCGACATCGTCCTCGGCAACGAAATCTGCGCACGCCTGAAGGCCAAATGCGTGTGGGTCGAAAACGACTTCGACGGCATGATCCCCGCGTTGAAGGCGAAGAAGTTCGACGGCGTGCTGTCGTCGATGTCCATGACACCGCAACGCGCGGAACAGGTCGCTTTCTCGTCGAAGCTGTTCAACACGCCGACGCGCCTCGTAGCGAAGAAGGGTTCGACGCTGCTGCCGACGCCGGAATCGCTCGCGGGCAAGTCGGTCGGCGTGGAACAGGGCACGATTCAGGAGACCTACGCAAAGGCCTATTGGGAACCGAAGGGCGCGAAGGTCGTGCCTTACCAGAATCAGGACCTGGTCTATACCGACTTGCAGTCGGGCCGCCTGGACGCGGCACTACAAGACGCAGTGCAGGCTGACATCGGCTTCCTGAAGACGCCGCGCGGCGCCGGCTTCGCTTTCGTCGGCAAGGACATCGACGATCCGAAGACCCTCGGCAACGGCGCGGGCATCGGCATGCGCAAGGAAGACACCGATCTGAAGGCGAAGATCGACAAAGCGATCGCCGACATCATCAAGGACGGCACCTACAAGAAGTTGGAGAAGCAGTACTTCGACTTCGACGTGTACGGCGGCTAAGCCCTTCCTGGCACGACGGACGATCCCCATTCCGGCGGCGGCAACGGCGCAGCGCGATCCACCCTCACTCCAACGGGTGGCGGACCACACGCTGCACGTCGCCGCGCCGGGCATTCAAGGATACATAGACATGTTTTTTCACGGCTATGGCCCGCTCCTGCTCGCGGGCACGTGGGTCACCATCAAGCTCGCGGTGCTGTCGCTCGCCGCGGCGTTTGCGCTGGGTCTCGCCGGCGCGGCGGCCAAGCTGTCGCCCAACCGGGTCTTCTCGCGTCTGGGCACGCTCTACACCACGCTGATTCGCGCGGTTCCCGATCTCGTGCTGATGCTGCTGCTGTTCTACGGCATTCAGATCCTGCTCAACGACGTGACCGACCTCATGAACGTCGATCAGATCGACATCGATCCGTTCGTGGCCGGGGTGATTACGCTCGGCTTCATCTACGGCGCTTACTTCGCGGAGACGTTTCGCGGCGCTTTCCTCGCGGTGCCGCGCGGCCAGCTCGAAGCCGGCTTCGCCTATGGCATGAGTTCATCGCGGGTGTTCGTCCGTATCATGTTCCCGCAGATGATGCGATTC
>DASVNP010000099.1:0-2366 GCA_036383775.1 Paraburkholderia sp.
TAAAGTGGCGATGATGTTTGCAGTCGCTGCGCTCGCCACTGCCGCCGGCGCGCAGACCCGTGTCACCGCTGCGGACGGCGGTCCTACGATCGACAACTGGCAAAACGGCACCGGCGAACTGGTTTGGAAGAACGGCACGAATGAACTGTGCTGGCGTGATGCCAACTGGACGCCCGCAACGGCTGCTGCTGGTTGCGACGGCGCTCTGGTTCCCGCTGCTCCGGCTGCTGTTGCTCCGACCCCCGCTGCTCCGGTTGCCCCGGCTGCACCGCAAGTCGCCGCCAACAAGGTGACCTTCGCTGCTGACGCGTTCTTCGACTTCGACAAGTCGGTTCTGAAGCCCGAAGGTCGCGCCAAGCTGACCGACCTGGTCGAGAAGATCCGCGGTGTCAACCTTGAAGTCATCATCGCTGTGGGCCACACCGACTCGATCGGTACGGACGCCTACAACCAGCGTCTGTCGGTGCGTCGCGCCGAAGCCGTCAAGGCCTTCCTGGTCTCGAAGGGCATCGAACGCAACCGCGTCTACACCGAAGGCAAGGGCAAGAAGCAGCCTGTGGCTGACAACCGCACCAAGGAAGGCCGCGCCAAGAACCGTCGCGTGGAAATCGAAGTGGTCGGCACCCGCGCCAACTAATCAATCGATTCCATCGATCATGAAACCCCGCCTCGGCGGGGTTTTTTATGGGTGCCGAATTCGCGATTGATCTTCGGTAAAGGTTGAGCGGCGTTTATCGGACATTGCGCGTTTCATAATCGCGGCATGACAGAAAACCTGAATGCAGATCCGGCCGAGCTGGCCAAGTTTTCAGAGCTCGCGCATCGCTGGTGGGATTTGGAAAGCGAATTTCGCCCGCTGTATGAAATCAATCCATTGCGCCTGGAATGGATTGACGGTATTGCCCCAATTTCGCAGCGTCGCGTGCTGGACATTGGCTGCGGTGGCGGCATCCTGGCAGATTCGATGGCCCGCAAGGGCGCCGAGGTTCTGGGCATCGACCTGGCAGGCAAGGCGCTCAAGGTCGCGCACCTGCACGCACTCGAAGCCGGCACCCGCGGGGTGAAATATCGCGAGATCAGCGCAGAGGCGCTGGCGGCCGAGCAGCCAGGCAGTTTCGACGTCGTCACCTGCATGGAGATGCTGGAGCATGTGCCGCAGCCGGCTTCAGTGATCCAGGCCTGTGCCGAGCTCGTGAAGCCGGGCGGCTGGGTGTTCTTCTCGACGATCAACCGCAGTCTCAAGTCCTTCATGCTGGCGATCGTGGGCGCGGAATACGTCCTTGGCATGTTGCCGCGTGGAACCCATGAATATGCAAAGCTGATCCGGCCCAGCGAGTTGGCTGGCTACTGCCGCGCGGCGAGCCTGGACCTGCGGCACACCCGTGGACTGGAGCACAACCCCTTGACCCGGCGCTATTGGCTCAGCGACGACACCAGCGTCAATTACATGTTCGCCACACAGAAGCCAGGATCGCAAGGATGATGAGCGTCGAGACGAAAGCCGTGCTGTTCGACCTCGACGGCACGCTGATCGACAGTGCGCCCGATCTCGGTGCCGCAGCTGACAAGATGCGCACCGATCGTGGCCTCGATTCGCTTCCGCTGGAGCGCTACCGTCCCATGGCCGGAGCGGGCGCGCGCGGCATGCTTGGCGTGGCGTTCGGCATCACGCCGGAGTCGCCGGAGTTTCCCGAACTGCGCGAAGAGTTCTTCGTGGCCTATGAGCGTCGCATGCTGCTCAACACGCACGTGTTCGACGGTATCCAGGTGCTGATCGAGGCGCTGCGCGCACGAGGGCTTCTGTGGGGTGTCGTCACCAACAAGTCGATGCGATTCACCGATCCGCTGACGAGTGCCATTCCGCTTTTTGCGAGTGCGGGCGCGGTGGTGAGCGGCGACACCACTCCGTTCGCCAAGCCGCATCCCGAGCCTCTGCATGAGGCTGCGCGTCGGCTTGGGGTGCCGTCCGGGGCGTGCATCTACGTTGGCGACGACGAGCGCGACATCATCGCGGGCCGGGCCGCAGGTATGCGCACGGTCGCGGCGACATACGGCTACATGGGGCCGCAGGCCGATTCGACGCTCTGGGAAGCCGATGCTTCGATCTCTTCGCCCCTTGAGCTCTTGAAGTTGCTCAATAGCGCCTAAAATACGGTCCCTTGGGGCTGCACTGGTTTCGACGTGGGTGCGGAGTCGCAGCGGGGCATGTCGAGCTGAATGCGCTCGTAAAACAGATTCAAACAAACTAACTGCAAACGACGAACGTTTCGCACTCGCTGCTTAATAACCAGTGAGCCTTACAACAGCATGCCGGTGGGCTGGGCAAGGGTGTTCTGACCGCAAGGTCCGGATGTCCAGGCTGTAAG
>DASVNP010000100.1:0-28365 GCA_036383775.1 Paraburkholderia sp.
TGGACATCCATCCCAACGAACTTGTTAAACTGCTTCACGACCTGCTCTCCTCAATTGCGGCTCTGAGCCTTCGGTTCTTCGGAGCCTCAAGCTTAACCCGCGTCGCTTGAGGTAGAGCAGGTCCAATACATTATGTCTAGCACGTTGTTCACCTGGTTCGGAAAGTCGGCACGACCCGTGGCAAGGATGGCATCCGGACGTACTTCGAGCGCCAGTTCTGGCAGGATTTCCGGCGTCGGATTCGCCAGTGCGAGAATCAACGGCTTCGCCGCCATTTCTTTGACCATCTCAACCTTGAGCACGCCGCCGGCCGACAGGCCGAGGAAAATGTCCGCGCCGCCAATCGCCTCGGCCAGCGTACGAGCCGAGGTTTCACGCGCGAAGCGCTCCTTGTCCGGGTCCATCAGTTCAACGCGGCCCTTGTAGACCACACCGGCCAGGTCCGTTACGAGAATGTTTTCGAGTGGCAACCCGAGGTCGACAAGGAGGTCAAGACAGGCAAGCGCCGCAGCACCTGCGCCCGACGCCACCAGCTTCACTTCCTTGATATGCTTGCCTACCACCTTCAGACCGTTGATGATCGCCGCCGCGACAACGATTGCCGTGCCGTGCTGGTCGTCGTGGAACACCGGAATCTTCATGCGCTTGCGGCATTCACGCTCGACGATAAAGCAGTCCGGCGCCTTGATGTCCTCAAGGTTGATGCCGCCGAAAGTGGGCTCGAGCGCTGCGATCACGTCGACCAGCTTGTGCGGGTCGGACTCGTTCAGCTCGATATCGAACACGTCGATGCCGGCGAACTTCTTGAACAGGACGGCCTTGCCTTCCATGACCGGCTTCGCGGCGAGCGGCCCGATGTTGCCCAGCCCCAGCACCGCGGTGCCGTTCGTGACGACGCCGACCAGGTTGCTGCGCGCAGTGAAGCGAGCGGCGTTCAGCGGGTTCGCGACGATTTCCTCGCACGCGAACGCAACGCCCGGCGAGTAAGCCAGCGCCAGGTCGCGCTGATTGATCATCTGCTTCGTCGGGGTGATCGCCAGCTTCCCCGGGGTGGGGAACTCGTGATAATCGAGGGCGGCCTCACGAAAGCTCGTCGTATCAGATTGGTTGGTCATGGCTGCGGTGCTCGGGATAAGGTTGACTGGACAACTCAAGGAGTGTGGGGCCGGACAACGGAATCTTTCGTGGGTGTCGCCCCAACTCTCGGCTCCAGAACGGTGGGCTCAAGGGCATCAATGCTCGTGTCGGCAGTCCGGTCGAGCATTGCGCGGGCCTTGTTCATATCGAGTGCCCCCTCCCATCGCGCGACCACAATCGTCGCCACCCCGTTGCCGATCAGGTTCGTGACGGCACGCGCTTCGTTGAGGAAGCGGTCGACGCCTAGCAGGAGCACCAGTCCAGACACGGGAATTTTGTGCATCGAGGCCAGCGTGGCAGCCAGCGCGACGAATCCGGCTCCGGCCACACCCGCGGACCCTTTGGATGTCAGCAGCAGCACGCCGAGGAGCAGCAACTGATCCCAGATCGTCATGTGGATATTCATCGCTTGCGCAACGAACATCGAGGCCATGGTCAGGTAGATCGCCGTGCCATCGGCGTTAAAGGTATACCCCGTGGGCAACACCATTCCGACTACCGGGCGTGAACATCCCAGCTTCTCCATCTTGATGAGCATCTGCGGCAGCACCGCCTCAGTCGAAGCCGTACCGAGGGTGATGAAGATCTCGTCCTTGATGTAGCGGAGATACTTCCACAGGGACAGCCCGCTCATGCGCATGACAAGACCAAGAACAACGACCACGAAGAAAATCGAGGTCAGATAGAGGCACAGCATGAGCTGACCGAACGATGCCAGCGTGCCGATTCCGTACTTCGCGATGGTAAATGCCATGCCACCAAACGCACCGACGGGCGCGACATACATCACGATTCGCACGACACCGAACATGCCCTGAAGGAACATGTCAAGCATGTCGACGAACGGCGCTGTGCGGGGACCAAGTCTCGCGAGGGAGATGGCGAGCAGAAGCGAAAAGAAGATGATGGGCAGGATGTCCCCATTTGCGAACGCTCCGACAATGCTGTTCGGAACGATGTTCATGAAGAAATCGAGCATGCCGTGCTGCTGTGCCGCATGGGTGTAGCCGGAAATGGCCGAACTGTCGATATGCGCGGGGTCAATGTTCATACCGCTACCCGGCTTGATGACGTTCACGATTACAAGGCCAACAGCGAGCGCAATCGTCGATGCAATTTCGAAGTAAACCACTGCCTTGACGCCAACGCGACCGGCCGCGTGAAGGTCGTTCATGCGTGCAATGCCGACGACAACGGACGCGAAAATGATTGGGGAAAGCAGCATCCGGATCAGTTTGATGAACAGGTCGCCGAGTGGTTTAAGTTGAGAACCGATGTCAGGGAAGAAGTGACCGACGAGGACACCTGCAACAATGCCAATCAGAACCTGGACGTAGAGCTTGGAAAGAGATCTTCCGATCTTTGAAACCCGCATGACTGTCTCCTATGCGTGGCATCTTTTAATGAAAGTCAGGTCGAGCACCCGCAGCGGCATCTACCGCTGCGGCGAGCACGGACCGATTTCGCCTGCGTTCCTTCTGTCTGTTTTAATGAACGCTACGCCGACGCTTTTGTCGGCGCGCTTTGCCGGCGAGTCCTGCCGATTGCTGCCTTATGCGGACAGCTTTTGCATCTCGGCAAAGAGATCAGCCTTTCCTTCGAATCCGATGCCGGGCAGATCGGGCATGGTGATGAAGCCGTTTTCCACCTTCACGCCGTCGGGGAAGCCGCCATACGGCTGGAACAGGTCCGGATAGGATTCGTTGCCGCCGAGGCCGAGTCCGGCCGCGATGTTCAGGGACATCTGGTGTCCACCGTGCGGAATGCAGCGGCTCGGCGACCAGCCGTGCTGACGCAGCATGTCGAGCGTGCGCAGATACTCGACCAGGCCATAGCTCAACGCGCAGTCGAACTGCAACCAGTCGCGATCCGGACGCATCCCGCCATAACGGATCAGGTTGCGTGCGTCCTGCATCGAGAACAGGTCTTCGCCAGTCGCCATCGGCTTGTCGTAGTAGTTGCGCAGCGTAGCCTGCAATTCGTAGTCGAGCGGATCGCCCGGTTCTTCGTACCAGAACAGGTCGTATTGCGACAGTGCCTTCGCGTACCGGATCGCGGTGTCCAGGTCGAAGCGGCCATTGGCATCGACGGCAAGTTTCTGACCATCGCCGAGTACGCTCAGGATCGAGTCGATGCGGCGCAGATCTTCATCGAGCGAAGCGCCGCCGATCTTCTTCTTCACAACCGTATAGCCTCGGTCGATGTAGCTGCGCATTTCGTCTTTCAGCTTCTCGTGGTCCTGGCCAGGGTAGTAGTAACCGCCTGCTGCGTACACGAAAATCTTGCGATCGGGTTGTCCATCGCCGTAGCGGTCGGCCAGTAACTGGAACAGCGGCTTGCCTTCGATCTTCGCCACCGCATCCCAGATCGCCATGTCGATCGTGCCGATCGCGACCGAGCGCTCGCCGTGACCGCCCGGCTTTTCGTTCGTGAACATGGTCGCCCAGATCTTGTGCGGATCGAGGTTGTCGCCGGCATCGTTGACCAGCGTGGCGGGATCGGCTTCGAGAATGCGCGGAATGAAGCGCTCGCGCATCAGCTTGCCCTGGCCGTAGCGGCCGTTGGAATTGAAGCCGTAACCCACCACCGGTTTTCCGTCCCGGATGACATCCGTCACTACGGCGACGAGACTCAGCGTCATCTTGCTGAAGTCAATGTAGGCATTCCGGATCGGGGAACTGATCGGAACGGTTTTTTCGCGGATTTCAACGATTCTCATGACGGTGTCTCCTGAGTTTTGAGCACGTTTTGCATGCATCTGGCTGCAATGGAAACTAGCTTATCCGCGAAAGGAGGGATTAGAATTCACTTTGATTCATTTCATTTTTTACTTTAGGTGAATAACTGAGGTGACAACCGACTCCGCATCCGATTTTGAGTTTTTTATCCTCCTCGCCAGGCTGAAAAGCCTGTCTGGAGCGGCGCGAGCGCTCGATCTCACTCCGCCGGCGGCAACCAAACGGCTGGGGCTTATCGAACAGCGATTGGGGGCGCGGTTGGTCAACAGGACAACGCGGAGTGTCAGCCTCACGCCGGAAGGTGAGACCTACCTGCGTTACGCGACACAGATCGTCGGGCAAGTCCGGCAGATGGAAGATGAAATATCTGGCGCCAGGTCCGATCCCCATGGGCTGTTACGGGTCAATGCGACGCTCGGCTTCGGGCGCACGACCATCGCGCCGCTGGTGTCTGAATTCGCGAAGCGTTTTCCTAATGTCGAAATCCAGTTTGAAGTGACTGACCGCCCCATCGATCTGGTCGAAGAGGCATTCGATATGGCGATCCGTTTTGGCGAACTCCCGGACAGCCGGCTTAGCGCCCGGCGCATCATGAGTAATCGTCGTTTTCTTTGCGCCTCCCCGAAATACCTTGAGCGTTCTGGGACACCGGAGCGCGTGGAGGACCTCGTTCGGCATCGGTGCATCATTCATCGCCAGAACGATGATGCCTATGGCGTGTGGCGGTATATGCAGGGCGATAACACCGAGGCGTTGAAAGTGAAAGGCGCGCTATCCAGCAACGATGGCGATATCGTGCTGCGGTGGGCGCTCGACGGACATGGGATATTGATCCGCTCCGAATGGGATCTGGCGAAGTACGTTCAGAGCGGCCGATTAAAACTTGTGTTGCCGGACACGCTACTGCCGTCAGCCGACCTGTTTGTCTATTATCCCAGCCATCGAAACCAGACGGCACGCGCCCGCGCATTCATTGATTTTCTGATCCACCATTTTCAAGCGCCGTTCATCCCGGTTGAAACTGGAGCCTTGATTTACGCTCGAAAGAAGAGAGCGAGCCGCAGCCATAGCCGTCCATAGCCGTATGCGCGACGGTCCGTTATACGTAGGGCTTGCGGCCATTCGCGTCGCCCCCTCGAAAGACTCTTGATTGCCAATTCGCCGACCGCGAAGCTGCATCGAGCCGTACAGCATCGTCCGTCGCGCAGCGCCGAAGAGCGTCTATCGCCTCGCCCGGCGTGATAGATTGGACCTGCAGTTGCGCGCGATCCCAGGGCGCGACGAAGCGCCCGTCCCCGATTCGATAGAGCCAGCAGCGGGGGCGTCCGGCTTGGAATCCCAACAGACTGGAGTGCCGGAGATCATGATCGGCTGGCGCCAATGCATTGGGCACGTCCCGGCCATCGGTCTCCGACCATGTCAGGCAAGGCCCTTGTCCCGCGAATGGCGGGTTGCGGAGTACTCCGGTCGTCGCTCATAATCGCCGTCTAGCGCGCTGTTCTTCATAGTCGCCGCGGATCTCATCGGGGGCGCCGGCCACTGCAACCTCGCGCTGAGAACGGCCACCGCCGCCTAGGCGCCGCGCTTAGGAAATTCAGGCGTAGGTTTCCTCGTCGACAGAACCGGCTACAGTTGTGACATTCCTGTTCCTCGGGACCATCGCTCTCGCTGCCTTGCTGCCGTACTGGATGGCGATGCCGAGGACCTGCAGCAACGACGCTCAGGATCCAGACGCGGCGTCGGTGTCGACAGCCATGCGCGCCATCTGGACAAAGGCGGCTTCGGCTGTCTCCACTGGGAACTGACACTATGCCATCTGACCTCCGGCCCTCTGTTTCTCCGACTAGAGTCCCACCGGAAGGTACGGGACGACGATCGCCCCTGCGTATGGCTGGCTCGCTTTTCGTTGCAGTCGTCCTAGTTGGTCTGATTGGTCTGATCGCCGCATTCCTGTTCAGGACCGATCCCGGCCCGGCGCGCACTGTCGTGCTGGGAATTCGCCTTCGCGCGCCCGAGCTGGCAGCGATCGTCATCTTCGCCGCGACCTACATGGTCGTCGCCGTCGGCCGGGTTCCTGGCCTGCACCTTGACCGGGCCGGCGCAGCACTGGTCGGCGCGAGCCTGATGGTGGCCTGCGGGATCATGACGCTCAGGGAGGCTTACCAGTCCATTGACTTCGACACGATCACGCTGCTGCTCGGCATGATGATCGTGGTCGCCAATCTGCGGCTTTCCGGCTTCTTCCGGCTGGTCAACGCGTGGATGGTGACGCGCGCACGCCATCCGGTCATCCTGCTCGCTGCGGTGACCTTCGTCTCCGGTTTCTTCTCAGCTTTTCTGGTCAACGACACGATCTGCCTGGTGTTGACGCCGCTGGTCCTCGGGCTGGTGACGCAGTTGCGGCGCAATCCGGTGCCTTACCTGTTGGCGGTGGCGATGGCGTCGAATATCGGCAGCACCGCGACAATCACGGGAAACCCGCAGAACATCATCATCGGTAGCCTGTCGCAGGTTCCGTATGGGACGTTTGCGGCCACGCTCGCACCGGTGGCCGGAATCGGGCTGCTGCTCACGGTGATCCTGATCGCACTAGCATTCCGGCGTGAATTCTGGACCCGGGACCGGCTCCATGCAGAACCGCAGACGCCGCGTGCGAACCCGCCGCTCGTGATCAAGTCGGTCGTGGTGACACTCGCGATGGTGGTGGGGTTCTTTGCTGGTGTGCCGTCGGCCAAGGTGGCGATCGTCGCGGGCGCATTGCTGCTGCTCACCCGACGTGTCAAGGCCGACAAGGTCTACCGCGAAATCGACGGATCGTTACTGATCATGTTCGCCGGACTCTTCGTCGTTGTCGCTGGACTCGAGAAGGCGGTCCTGTCGCCGGAGATCATCGCAGCGGTGGGCCGCCTGCAGCTCGACAGGCTGCCGGTCCTGAGTGGCATCACTGCGGTGCTCTCCAACGTCGTAAGCAACGTACCCGCGGTCCTGGTGCTGAAACCCTTCGTCGCACCTCTTCAGAACCAGCAGCACGCCTGGCTCACGGTGGCAATGGCGTCCACTCTGGCTGGCAACTTCACGATCCTGGGATCGGTTGCCAATCTGATCGTCGTGCAACGGGCACGCGCGCAGAACGTCGAGATCGGCTTCGGGACCCACTTCAAAGTGGGCGCGCCGCTGACCGTCCTGACCATCGCGGTCGGCGCACTGTGGCTCTCAGTCAGATAGGTGTTCCAGAGATTTTGTCATTCGGACCAGGCGAAAGCGAAGGACGCCTCCGGGCTTAGCGCGGATGGCTTTCCGGTGCATAGCTTCCGCACCTTGCTCGATGATCTGGCCACGCTCGCGTACAACCTTTTTCACACGCCACTTACTCCGGGCCAGGCTCGTCGTGATCACGTTGCCCGCGCCAGTTCAAGGCAAAGCATTTCGCCCCCTGAGAACCACCCTTGTGTTTACCGTATTCGGTAAACACTAAAGCAGGCGGCCGTTTGTCCGGTTCGCGCATTTATTTCGAGGGTGTTGTCGGTATTAGCTCGACCGAGGCTTCTCGCCAGTCGGGCCACCGCGTTCAATTGAAATGGCGCGTATAACGCAGAATCACATGCGTGCCCTGCGGGCGATTGCGTACGGGCGTGCCCTCGATGGCGATCTGTCCTGGGCTGATGTGCAGCGAGGAGCAATACCTGTAGCGGTCCGATAGCAGTGAACGACTTGCGATGACCGCGCCGCTGCGCGCGTCACGGTCCGCTGCAGAAAATGGCCGTTAGTAAGAGAGGGACTACCTGATGAATGACCGCGCCGCTACCGGCCAGGTGCGCGTGCGCTTCTACTGACTCGGTGGGGCCGATCACTACCACGCCATAGGCTGAGTCCCTAACAGGCTGGCCGTTTCCGCGTTTGAACAGTGCATCGTCGTGTTCAAACCCGAGGACGGCGTAGACACGAAAGCCAAATGCCGTCAGGTTGCTGCCGTGCGCCGGTCGAAATGCATTGACCGAGTTCGCTTCGACGCGCATCGGCTTTGGATCGATGTACTGGTCCTTCAGGAGCGGGGCGATGAACGCGTGTGCGTTCGATCTACAGTCGAGTTGCGGATCGAGCGCGTAGGCGTAGGACGAGACCGGAGGGAGCCCTGCGGCGATAGCAGCGAGCGCCGTCACCCAGGAGTAGGTTGCAGAAATCTTCATCAGTCTCTCCATACAATCGAGCCTGCTCTCCAGAGTGAGCGAACACGATCCGACACCAGCATGTCCTGCACCCGCTTCAGTTTCATGGCCAGCGGCCAGAGGCGCATTCCCAAGTCAGTCTGAGGACCTCAATGGCGGCCATCAGGCGCCGTTTCTTCAGGATGACGAAGACTCCGCGCACAGGGCACCCTGACACTGAAACCCATCGAACTTCTCGTTGTTCGCAAGTGCCGATTCCAACGCGTGAACAAAACGCTCAAACGCATCGAGCGTTCCATGGACGCTTCGGTACTCGGTGCGACCGATCCTGCCGTCAAGTACGACCAGCATTCCAGCATCCGCCGCCAATTCCTGGATGTTCATTCCGTTCTCATGAGAGCGCCCGACTATCGACCCGTCGCTCATGCCGCAAGTGGGTAAGCGCGCATCGCCGGCACGCTCGTCTTTGCCGGGAACACGTTCCACGAACCGTCATCGTGCCGGAAGAAAACGATGGTCAAACCTCCGTCCGGCGGCATCACGCCGATGCGCACATAGCGCCTTCGATCCGTTGGTGTGCGGCTGAACTCCATCACACGTACCGTCGCCACCGCAGAGTGCCCAAACCACTTCGCGACCAGCGATCGCAAGCACATCTTGCCGGAACCCATCTCGCTCTCCTCTCACCGCGGCGCCACCATCGTGTCCCGCCAATTCAGGGCTGGAACATTGCAACGTCTTATCGGTTACCTTACCGTGAACTGTAGGTTACATAACCTATAAATCAACCGCTTAATTGGGTGGCAGGGGTAAACGATAGTGTCATACGACGCCATCATTTATTGGACATTTGACAGATCGATGTTTGGGGAAACGGGTTTATCAACCTATACTTAAGTCAGGTTGGCGAACCTATTAATCTGAATGATTCCCGAAGCAGCCGCCGCGCAGTCGCAACGCTGACTCGCCAACGCGATGCCCGTAAAGCGTAGAACCATAGCGTTGATTGTTGTCGTACAGGGTGCTTGCGATCCCACGGGCCGCTGCCAGACGCGAACTTTGCGCCGGACAGCGAGACAATCGGCGCCTCATAACGGAGTGCACGTGAAAAAACTGACCCTCACTTCCGCAGCGATATTTGATCCACGAACCGCGACACCCACGAGACGGCGCGGCAACCGGGAGAGCCGGGTGCCTGAGATCATCGATGTATCGATCAACGTGCTGATCGCGGCGGGTTACGCGGGGTACACGATCAACCGCGTAGCCAATGATGCAGGTATTCGCCTGAGCACGTTACAGCACTATTTTTCGACCCGTGAAGCGCTGTTGCGCGCCACGATCGAGGAGGTCGCGAAGCGGTATTTCGAACGCTTTCGAGGCTTTACCGAGAACAGAAACCGCTCCCCGCAGGCGCGGCTCGAAGCAATCGTCGACGACGCTTTTGCCGAGTTTGTCAAACCCGGGATGCCTGCAGCCATCTTCGAAGGTTGGGGATTGGCGCTGCATGAACCGTTTGCGCGCGATGTGGTCGTGGAGATACAAAAGCAGTTCACGAGGCTTTTTGCGAAGCTCGTTGGCGAATTCAATCCAGCATTGTCGATGGAAGAACGCGAATTGCGCGGCGCATTGATCGTGTCCAGTTGCCAGGGCCTGGTTACTTTCCTTCGCTGGAGTGAATACAACCCCTCGCAATTGCATGCCTTCCGCAAGGCTGTCAAGGTCGTATGGAGTGGCCTCGGCAAGGCTGAGGAATGAGCAGGCGCGACCTGCTGTTGACGTTCATTAATTATGGGAGTAGATGAAAAATGGAGGACGGGCGTTCACTGTCGCGCGAACTCTGGTGATCTAAAGTGAGGGAACCGCTTGGCGAAACGGGCCTCCGGCTTCCCGTCGAGAACTCGACCCGTGTTTGCAGAAGGTAGTGGTTGCCCTCCGTCTACGACCGCATTTGTTGACGTTTTGTGAGTCGTCGGTTTATCAAATGATTCCTGACGCACTTCTCACCCGCATGGGTGCGCGGTGGAAATAGATGGCTCCATCTTGCGACGGATTCCGGGACGCGCACCGACGCGGGTCGACATACTGCATAGGCATCAGGTTAGCTTCGATCCCGGCGATGTGCTTCATCCGCTCGAAGACACTCAGGCCGCCTTTACTGCGTCGGTCGCTCAATCCTCATTCTCATAGATTCATCCCCGCTGAGGTCATCAACCTGGTCAACACGACCACTATCTACGCATCCCCCCGCCAAAAATCGAGAGTATACGTAGGAAACCGAATCCGTAGGAAACCGAATTGCTAACAGAGGCCTCGCCCCGGATGTTTATGTCAATACGTCAGCCGCGTTCCGGACTTATGCAACGACGCCGGAATCTATGATCAATTTGCGGCACCCACTAGCGGTACCGGCAAACCGGATGCCATGAACGTCGATTGACGCTTTGTTGACACCGATCTTTAAGCAACGTGCTTGGACAAGACACGCCATCGCCATCGCCATCGCAGGCTATCGCCTGCCGCAGGCCCGTTCGGCCGGTTTGCCTGCACTCGTCGTCCCGTCGCACGAATCCCTGCTGTCCCACCCCGATGTCGATTAACCGAATGTATGCAGACCATGTTCTGCGAGAAACGAGAAACGAGAAACGAGAAACGAGAAACGAGAAACAGGATCAGGTCGTTCGCGATCGGATCTTTTATCTGCTGCTTGCCACACAACCTGCGTGAGTACGGTCCGCTCGCATTTGCCACCGATTCCTGTCCGTGATGTCCCCCGCAACTATCGTTTCGGACCGCACCGCGGGTCAGCTGATCGACCGCTTTGGCGCACTCAGGCGACGGGATATACACCTGCACAACATCCAACACGTTGGATGTTGTGCGAACAATGCGGTGATCCAGGACCGGGGCGGCAACCCTGCCCACGCGGGCCTTCATACGGAACTGCCACTCTTTTCCCTCTTTCGTCTGATGCATCTCCGGGTTGCGACTCTACTCGACGTTTCTGGTCGAAGGGGTGCTTCGATGATCGTCGCATGCACCGAGGTGCATTCCGTGAGCTCGCCTCTAAAACGTCCGCGGCTACGTCAGCGACGACCACCGAACTGATTAACTCGGTGTTTCCTTAGTACGATCTTTGCGCGGGAACCGGGACATCCGCCTTTTGGCCGCCGACAGCGGACAAGCCGAGCCTTCCGCGCCGCGAAATGAGAGCCGGAGCCGATGCCGAAAGTGCACGACTACGGGATGAAGGGGGTTGACGCGTATATCAAACCGTATTTACACTAACCATAACTACATTGCGTAATGAATAATTCAGGAGGCTCTCGAAAATGGTGACGGAGTATCGCAGGTTGGGACGCACCGGGCTGAAGGTGTCTCCGCTGTGCTTGGGCATGATGTCGTATGGCAGCCCACTGTGGCAGCCTTGGGTGCTAAAGAAGGAGGCTGCACGCGAGTTCGTAAAGTTGGCTCTCGATAGCGGTATCAACTTCTTCGATACATCCGACTTCTATTCTTATGGGGAGAGCGAAGAGGCTCTTGGGATGGCATTGCGGGATCTGGGTGTTCGCAGGGAGCAGGTCGTGATCTCCACGAAGGTCGGGATGCCGATGACCCACCTGCCAAATGAGCAGGGCAATTCCCGCAAGCGCATTCGCGAGGCTATCGATGCGTCGCTGCGCCGGCTCGGCGTGGAGTACGTCGATCTGTATCTCCTGCACAAATGGGATTCCGAAACGCCGATCGAGGAGTCGATCGATGCGCTCGAGGATCTCGTTCGAGCGGGCAAGATTCTTTACTATGGCGCCTCGAATTTTCGTACCTTCCAACTCGCTTCGGCGCAGCAATGTGCTCGGTCTCGCGGCGCGTCGGGTCTTTCCGCGATGCAGCTCCAGTACAACCTGGTCTATCGCGAAGAGGAACGCGAAAATATTCCCTATTGCGGCGAAAACGGCATTGGCGTCATGGTCTACAGCCCGTTGGCACGAGGCTGGTTGATTGGTGGCGACGAGTCGCCAGGAGCGTTGACGGAACGTGAGCGCCGGCGGGTTGAGCAGGATGTGAAAGGTCAGGCGCTTTATGGGCACGGAGGGGACGTGGAGGTCCGCGCCCGGCTCCATGAAGTTGCGAAGCGATTGGGCCTCCCGCCAGGGCGTGTTGCAATGGCTTGGATCTTGCAGCGCCCCGAGGTGAGCACGTTTCTTACCGGGGCGTTGGAGCCGCACCATCTGACGGAAGCCATCGCCGCGCTGGACGTTGTGCTCGCCCCTGAAGAGGTCGCGTATCTGGAAGAACCGTATCGTCCGGGCGCGATTCGCACCGCAGGCTACAAGGAAGTCATTGAGCAGCAGAAAAGGCTGAAAGGATTGGTAAATGTTGGCAACTGAACCCAAAAAATTCCTCGTGAACGGGGAGTGGCGCTGCGGTAAGGGCGAAACTTTCGAATCGCTCAATCCGGCAGATGGAACGCTTGCGGGGATCGTCTATTCGGCGACGCCGGAAGACGTTGACGATGCGGTGCGCGGCGGACTTTCGGTCGCCGAAAGCGCAGAGTGGCGGAGCGTTCCCGCGCACAAGCGGGCTGCGATGCTACACCGTTTTGCTGATCTCATCGATCGCGATCGGGACATTCTCTGCCGACTTCAGGCCCGCGACAACGGCAAGACAGTCAAAGAGGGCTATATCCATGTCGACATGGCGATCGAGAAGTTCCGATATTGCGCGGCGCTCTGTGAGACGCTGGAATCGACGGTGATCCCGCCGCGCGGCAACTGGCTCAGCTACAAGACCTATGAACCGATGGGCGTAGTCGGTTCTATGACTGCCTTTAACTCACCGATCTTGCACGAGGCCGGTAAGATCGCCCCGGCAATCGCGGCAGGCAACGCAGTTGTGTTGAAGTCGTCTGAATTCACGCCGTTGATTGGCTTGGAATATGGCCGTCTCGCGCTAGAGGCGGGCTTCCCGGCCGGACTTCTCAATGTCGTGACGGGTGGTGCCGAAGTCGGTGCCGCGCTGGTCAATCATCCTAGGCTGTCAATGATTGCGTTCACCGGTGGGACCAGCACCGGGCGAATTGTAGGCCATGCTGCAGCGGAGCGAATCATTCCGTGCATCCTCGAACTTGGCGGTAAATCGCCGAACATCGTGTTTGAGGACGCGAAGATGGATCACGCACTGACTGGTATGCTGTATGGCATCTTTTCTAATGCTGGCCAGTCTTGCATCGCTGGGTCACGCATTTTCGTCCAGGCGTCCATCTATGACGAGTTCGTTCCGAAACTGGTTGAGGCGACGAAGGCGCTAAAAGTTGGCTCGCCCGAGGATCCTGCCACCGCAGTGGCCCCAGTTGCAAGCTTCCGCCAGCGCGATGTCATCGAGCGCTTCATCGAAATGGGCAAGGCTGATCCCGCGGCGACATTGCTGTGCGGAGGTGGGCGACCGGACGACCCGACGCTGGCCAACGGCGCCTATATCATGCCGACGCTGTTTGCGGTCAGTGACCATCGTTGTGCTATCGCGCAGGAGGAGATTTTTGGCCCCGTCGGTGTAGTCATCCGTTTCGAGAATGAAGAGGATTTGGTGGAAAAGGCCAATGACACCGTGTTTGGTCTTTCGCTGGGCATCTGGACGGAGGACTACCGCAAGGCTATGCGGACGGCGCGTGCAATTAAGGCCGGAACCGTCTGGGTCAACACGCACAAGATCGGCCAGCCAAGCATGCCGATGGGCGGTTTCAAGGAAAGCGGTATCGGCCGTGAAAACGGCATCGACGGGATTCTCGAATATCTCCAGATCAAAAATACATACTGGAATCTAAGCGAGAGCCCGATCGCTTGGCCGCCAAAGGCTTGAGGGGAACAACTGTGCGAATCGAGCAGCTACCTATTGAGCGTGACAAGCTTGGTGAAGGTCCCTTTTGGGACCATCGCATTGGAGCGCTATATTGGGTGGACCATCTTGGTCCGACAGTACGGCGGTTTATCCCAGTGACGGGTGAGCATCGCGAATGGCTGGTACCGAAGATGATCGGCTCCGCCGGCCTAACTGAGGACAGAAAACGTTTGATTCTTGCCCTCTCCGACTGTTTCAGTGTCCTCGATCTGGAAACAGGTGCATGCGAGGAGGTCGCCAGCGTGCCGCAGGAGAGGGCGGCCATTAGGCTCAGCGACGGACGTTGCGATCGGATGGGCGGGTTTGTCGTGGGCTCTGCCGTCACCGATTTCGCAGGGTACGAGGGGGCGATTTATCGTCTTAATCCCGACTTCTCGGTGAACGTCTTGCGGACCGGGCTCATGTTGTCGAACGCGATCTGCTTCCAGCCGGACGGAAAACGGATGCACTTCACCGACACGAGGTCAGGCATTGTCATGGTCTGCGACTATGGGCCAGAAACGCCCCTTGCCTGCGAGCCACAGCCCTTTGCTGACGCAAGGGACCACGGCGCTAGCCCCGATGGCGCGACGGTGGATTCCGAAGGCGGGCTGTGGGTCGCGCAGATCCGGACGGGCGACATTGCCCGATTCAATTCTGATGGCTCGTTCGACAGGAAGATCGAACTGCCGGTGCCGTATGCCACTTCCGTGTGCTTCGGCGGAGCCGATTTGGACATTCTTTATGTGACGACGGTCCGGGAAACCGGAATGCAGATCCGATCCGATCACCCCCAGGCTGGCGCAGTCTTCGCAATCCATGATCTGGGTTATCGGGGCGTTGAGGAAGGTGTTTTTGGGGTGCGCAACGGTAACTAGCGCCTCCGCACAAACATAATCTAGGAGAGAAATGAGATGTCACCTAATCAAAGCTTGAACGTACTTGTTCAGCGGTGGCTGGCCGCCTTTGAGGCAGGGCTTGCTTCCTGCTCTTGGGAAGGCCTCGCAATACTGTTTGAGGATCCGTGCTATTGGCGGGATCAGGTTGCACTGAGCTGGAATATGCAGCAATACGCCGGTCGCGATCGCATAGTGGCCGCGCTGCTAAGGGATGCGGCGCGCGGTACGAAACCTAGCGGATTCACGCTTGATCTCGATCGTCCCGCACCCACGGAAATTTCTTCCCTCGGACGGGATGTGATCGAAGCTTATTTCCGCTTTGCACTGCCCCATGGAACGGGGCAGGGTATGGTCAGGTTGATCAAGGACTCGGCATCATCGATCGGAGCCCGGTGCTTCTCGATCGGAACCGACATCGCTTCGCTGAGCGGAGTGGTAGAAGAGCGGGCCAACAGGGTGACGCGCGAGCGGCTGACGCCGATTTTCCCGATCCACGGCTACAAACCGATGTACAAGGGCCAGCAGTTTGCAGAATACCAGCGCGACAAGATGGCATTTGAGGGCCACGATCCCGATGTCCTCATCATCGGAGGCGGTCATACCGGTATGTGCGTCGGTGCGCGGCTCGAGCGCATGGGCCAGTCTTACCTGATTGTTGAGCGTAGCAAGCGGGTCGGCGACAGTTGGCGAAATCGCTATGAGTCTTTGGCGCTCCACACTATTGGTGCGGTCAATCAGATGCCCTATATCCGTTCGCCTGAAGTCTATCCGGACTATATTCCCAAGGATGTATGGGCAGACTGGCTCGAGGCCTATGCAAAGCTGATGCAGCTCAACATGTGGCTGGAAACTGAGGTGGTCTCCGGTCAGTTCGACGACGAGAAGGCCGAATGGATTGTCGAAGTGCGCCGTGCCGATGGATCGACCCGCACTATGCGGCCCAAGCATATTGTGCTCGCGACGGGCGGCATTGGGATGAATCCGAAGCCGTTCAACTATCCTGGCGTCGAGAATTTCAAGGGAAAAATTATTCACTCGAAATACTTCAGGACCGGCGCGGAATTCTCGGGCCAGCGTGTGCTTGTAGTGGGCTCCGGCACCAGTGCATTCGACATGTGCTACGACCTTTATCTAAAGGGGGCTCAGCCGACCATGCTCCAGCGCAGCGAGACTTCAGTCGTGCCACTGGAGGAGGGCGTACGTTACAACCGCGACTATCTGCCCGGTGGCACTCTGGATGTCGACACGGCTGACTTGCGGCGTGGCGCCGGAGCCGTCTATCCGGTGCTCATGGAAATATTGAAGGAAGAGATGAAGGCGTGTAACAAGCGTAATGCCCAGCTGTATCTAGATCTGCGTAAGGCGGGTCTCTGGATTGGTGACGGGACCGATGGCACCGGCTGGCTCGGCAAGCTGTTCAAGACGTTCAAGGGTTTCCATCTCGACATGGGCGTGCTTAAGGAAATCGTCGCGGGCATTGTGAAGGTCCAGCAAGCCAAGGATGTTGATTGCTTTGTGGAAAACGGCCTTCGTTTGAAGGACGGCACAATTCTGACATTTGACGCGGTCGTGGCTGCAACAGGCTTCCAGAACTCGAATGAGGACGTGGCCGAGATGTTTGGCGAGGAAATCGCAAAACGGGTCGGTGCATGCAGCGGTCTCGACGAAACCGGTGAGCCGGTGGGGCTGGCCAAGCCGCTGGGGCAACGTCAGTTCTGGCAGCTGTATGGCGGCGTCAACGACTGTCGTCGATTGAGCCGGCATCTGGTGCTGCAGATCATCGCCCAGCTTACAGGCGTCGTACCGCCTCTGGTCCGAAAATCTGACGGTACGGTTGCAGCCGCCGAGTCTTCATTGATCACGACCTAAGAGCGGGGACGGCGCGTGCATTGCGCGCGGCACTCGGCAAACCGGGAAGCGCCAGCGCTCAACGGAGCGTGCGTGGTAAGTCGGCAGGACGGCACGCTCGCCGTGGCGGGCTGCCCCCATGTCACGGATCCTGACGAGGTGAAGAGAACGACAAGGGTGTGGCTCGCTGCGCAAGCGGACGCAAGATGCTATCCGGGCGAATTGGCGTGCATACACGTTCACTACCGATGCACTAACGATTTTCTGTATCCCTGAGATCGCTGAACGATTTGTCAGTTAGAATTTTATGTAATTAGGATCCCTGCAGATTGATGTGTGAAAGAGGCAGAGATCGGATGCGCGACACGGTTACCCGCCGTAATGAGAGGCAGGGTGCTTCCGACGCAGTTGAGGATGAACTGGCATCGCGTTGACCGGCGATCGCTCCGGCCCGTCAAATCCTTAAACCGGCGGCCGATGCCGATTTTTTCAAGCACAAGGCAATTCAACTAGAGGCGTTTTATGAGCGACATGGGCAATAGGACAGTCGATTTCGATAGCAGGATCCCTGTCCTGATCGTTGGGGGCGGACCTGTTGGTTTAGGCCTTGCGCTGGAGCTCGCCGGGCGCGGTATTCGCTCGCAACTGATCGATCAGGGTGATGGTGCCGTACGACTCTCGAAGATGGGTGCGGTATCGGTGCGGTCGATGGAGCATTGCCGGCGGTGGGGTATTGCGGAGGACGTGCGTAACGCGGGTTTCCCGTCCGATTATCCACACGATCAGTACTTCTGCACTGGCCTCAATGGGCATCTTCTCGGCGTAGTGAAGATGCCGAGCCGCAAGGATGACACGGACACCAAAGATAGCCCGGAGCAAAAGCAGCGGTGCCCTCAACTCTGGTTCGATCCCATACTCCAGCGGAAGGCCGCCAGCAATCCGCTGATCACATTGACCTATCATACGCGCCTTATCAGCTTCACCGAGACCGGGGAGGGCGTGCGCGCTGAGGTTGAGAACGTCGAGACGGGCGGGAAATCTACCATCGAAGCCGATTATCTCGGGGGGTGTGATGGGGGCGGTAGTCTGGTGCGGGAACTATTGGGTTATAAGCTTGAAGGCGATCGGCTGAGCAACTCAGTCGGCATATATTTCACTTCCTACGACCTCCATGCTCATCACAAGCTGGGAAAGGGGACGCGGTACTGGATGGTCGGAGAGGAGGGTACTTGGGGCAATCTGACTGTGGTAGACGGCCGCGATGTCTGGCGGCTCACTATCAGCGGTAGCCAGATGCCAGTGAACATGGATGAATTCGATGCGGACTACTGGCTGCGTCGATGTCTCGGAAGCGAAAATATCGGCTATTCGATAACCGCGGTTCTTCCGTGGTGGCGCAATCGCATGGTTGCAAACCATTATGGTAAAGGCCGGGTATACCTTGCTGGCGATGCATGCCACATGAATGCCCCGAACGGCGGTTTCGGCATGAATACGGGGCTCGGAGACTCGGTTGATCTGGGCTGGAAACTTCAAGGAGCGATCGAAGGGTGGGCACCACAGATTCTGCGGTCCTACGAAATCGAGCGCCGTCCGGTCGCAGTCCGTAACGTCGACGCGGCGGCCGCGAATTTCACGTTGACCAGGCCGAAGTTGTCTTACGGCAACGTTGAGCAGGATGGCGCAGAAGGTGACGCAAAGCGCAGGGAGCTCTTCGATGTTCTGGCAAGGGATTCAATGCCGGAGTTCAAGTCCGCCGGTGTGCATCTTGGGTACCGCTACGAAGGATCGCCGATCATCGTTCCTGACGGCTCGACAGAGCCGAAGGATGATCTGTCTATCTATACTCCGACCGCGCGCCCTGGCCATCGCGCGCCTCACGTGTGGCTTTCTGACGGGCGCTCGATTCTCGACCTGTTCGGAAAAGCCTTTGTCTTTCTGCAACTCTGCGACGACGACGAAGTCGGGAACCAGATTGCCGAAGAGGCAAAAAAAATAGGAATGCCGTTTGAGGGTGTACGGATCGACAGTGCGGAGGCCGCGAGGCTCTATGAGCGTCGCTTCGTGCTGGTACGTCCCGATGGCCATGTGTGCTGGCGCGGCGATCATCTAGATCTTGCGGCCAGTGAGCTTGTTGCGATCGTTACAGGACGCCGGATCATTGGGGTCGGTGAGGATTGCGAGCAGCCACTCGCGGCGGGGACGCACTAAAAACGGCAAGCTGAAGGAGGTTTGAAGGCCGTCGCCGGCAGACGATGCAGGCGGCGCGTTTCGTGAGAGGAGCAACGGTTGTTACGTAGTTACCGTCGATGCCCGCAAAGATCAGTGTAGGCCAGGTGCGCTGCGCTCCGGAGTCGGTCTGAAGTGTTGACTGGGTCGAGTCGGACCGAAGGGATGGTCGGCCGTTTCCCGGCTGAGCCTACGGCAGAAGTTGCGGACGATTCAACGACTCGGCGAGACTAGTCAAACGATCGGCTAACTTGCTTTGCCGATAGCACTTCGTGCAGCCCGTCCCGTCCGCCTCCCCTGTGCCGTTCGCGCAACCTGCGGCAGCAACTCAAGTCCCATGCGTCAGAGGGCGCGTTTCTCATGAGATCTCGGATTGCGGGACACAAGGTTTCGGTCAGGGGGCAGCGCGACGTAATCGTCCAGCGGCTTCCGCCCGGGGTATCTCGCCAGCCACGGTATCGAAGATGGAAGATGTGGGTTTGATCAGCGCGCACGCTTTGTTCTCAGGAATCGGTTTTCCCGCAGCCTCCTCGTCACCGAAACAACGAAGAAGATAACCAAGCGCGAATCGGGTCGACAGACTTCGCGGTTCATTTTATTAGGATGTTTAAATGATTGAAAACTATCTTAATCTTATCGGCGGCGAATGGGTCGCTGGTGATGAGTGGTCGGACAATATAAATCCGGCTAATACCGCTGACGTGGTAGGGCGGGCTGCCCGTGCCAGTCTCGCCGATGTGGAGCGTGCGATCGCAGCAGCGAGAGCGGCGTTCCCGACATGGTCGCAATGTTTTTGCCAGGAACGGGCGGATATCCTCATGCGCTGCGCGCAAGCGCTGCGCGCCGATGCGGCTCGCCTCGCGCACGTTCTGTCGCGGGAATTGGGGCGTCCCTTGAAGGATGCCATGGCTGAGTTGACCCGCGCTGCACAGACATTTGAGTTTTTCTCGGGCGAGGTGGTGCGAACAGGGGGGGAAATCTTCCCGTCGACGCGGCAAGGGGCGGAGGTTTATGTCACGCGCGAACCCGTTGGCGTGGTTGGCATGATCACCCCGTGGAACGTCCCGAGTCTGATCCCAGCATGGAAAATCGCGGCAGCGCTCGCCTATGGCAATTGCGTCGTGATTAAACCCGCGGAACTCACCCCGGCAAGCGCATTCGAGCTCGTGAAGATCCTAGACAACGCGGGACTGCCGAAGGGCGTGCTCAACCTTGTTATGGGGCGTGGCAAAGTGGTAGGGGACGCCCTGCTCAAGTCGCCCGACATCGATGCCATAAGCTTTACCGGCTCGGCTGAAACCGGCAAGCATATCGCCATCACTGCGGTGCAGCATCACAAGAAAGTTCAATGCGAAATGGGCGGCAAGAACCCGTTGGTCATCCTCGACGATGCAGATCTGGAAATCGCAACGGATGTTGCGATTGACGGCGGGTTCTTCTGGACGGGCCAGCGTTGCAGTGCGTCGGAACGGCTCATTGTTCAGGATGGCATCCATGATAGATTCGTCGAGCGGATGCTGGAGAAGATGGCCGCGCTTACCGTGGATGATCCGCTGAAAGAGGGGACACAGATTGGGCCGGTAGTCGATGAGCGTCAGTTGGCCCAGAACCTGCGCTATATCGATATCGCTCGCGACGAGGGCGGTGAAGTGCACGGAGGCGAGCGGCTTGAGCGCGCGACGCCTGGATACTACATGTCACCTGCCCTGATCTTGAACACAAAAAATAATTGGCGTATCAATCGTGAGGAGGTTTTCGGCCCCGTTTCTGCGGTCATCCGGGTAAAGGACTATGAGGAAGCGCTGAACATCGCGAACGACACGCCGTTCGGCTTGTCGTCTGGAATCTGCACCAACTCACTCAAGCATTCGGCACATTTCCGCAAGAACTCGCGCGCTGGCGTAGTAGCAGTAAACCTCACCACCACGGGATCGGAATATCACGTTGCATTCGGGGGCAGGAAAGGGTCGAGTTACGGTGCCCGCGAACAAGGCCGCTATGCGATGGACTTCTACACCGCGATCAAAACGTCGTATGTGCGCGCTTGAACACGCGATACAGCAACACATTTGAACTGAGGATACTGGAGAGCCGGGTTACCTTTGGGTGAACAAATATACCGCTCAGAATTTACGGCTGAACGATGACGGCGTTACGCCACCGCCGTCACTACCGAGTTTCGGCCGCTGACCATAGCCAGGATAAGAGTACAGCAGGGTCCCAGCTTCTGAATTATGTTCAGGTCTTTGCATGCGCCGCACGTTGCGGTATTCATCGCGTGGCCAATACACCTTTGCGCCAGTGACTGCACAGCCTGGCCTTGCCTTCGTGTGTTCGATGGCTGCATCGATCGCGGCGCGCGTTTGATCACGGCCCGTAGCGCTGGTGTGATCCTTCTTTCCGACGCAGAAAAGCGAATGGGTGACGCCGGACGGTCGTGGCGGGCCGTACCCGAACATGTGCACCAGCGCGCGTCATAGAACCTTCTGTAACCCGTCAGACCAAGGAATTACGATGAGCAAAGAAGTCGTAGTAGTAGGCGGTGTACGTACCGCCATCGGCAAGTTCGGCGGCAGCTTGAAAGGTGTGCCGCCTACCGAACTCGGCGCGATCGTGCTGCGCGAATTGCTGGCGCGTACGAATGTTCCGCCGAAGGACGTGGGTCACGTGATGTTCGGCAACGTCATTGCCACGGAACCGAGGGACCTCTACCTTTCGCGCGTCGCGGCGATCGACGCCGGCATTCCCGAATCGACACCCGCCTTCAACGTCAACCGTCTGTGCGGGTCGGGCCTGCAGGCCATCGTCTCGGCCGCTCAGACCATTCTGTTGGGCGATGCGGACGTCGCAATCGGCGCCGGTGCAGAGAGCATGAGCCGTGCGCCGTACATCATGTCCGGCGCGCGTTTCGGAGCACGCATGGGCGACACGCACCTCATCGATATGATGCTCGGCACGCTTAACGATCCGTTCGATGCCGTGCCGATGGGCATCACGGCCGAAAACGTGGCGCGCCGATTCGGCATCTCGCGCGAGCGCCAGGATGCGCTCGCGCTCGAATCGCATCGCCGCGCAGCGCGGGCCATCGCCGAGGACCGGTTCGGGAGCCAAATCGTGCCGGTTACGAGCATTGTGAAAGGGCGCGAAGTTGTGTTCGATACCGACGAGCATCTGCGCAGCGACGCGACTCTCGAAGACTTTACGAAGCTCAAGCCGGTATTTACGAAGGAAAACGGCACGGTGACTGCGGGTAACGCCTCGGGCATTAACGACGCCGCCGCCGCCGTCCTGCTGATGTCGCGCGAAGCCGTCGATCAGCGCGGACTCACACCGATGGCACGGCTTGTGTCATACGCGCACGCGGGCGTCGAGCCGCTTTACATGGGCATCGGTCCGGTGCCGGCTACACGTCTTGCGCTACAGCGCGCGGGCCTTCAGGTAGAAGACCTCGACGTAATCGAATCGAACGAAGCCTTCGCCGCTCAGGCTTGCGCGGTCACACAAGAGCTCGGTCTCGACCCCGCAAAGGTGAATCCGAACGGTTCGGGCATATCGCTGGGCCACCCGATCGGTGCGACGGGCACGCTGATCACGGTGAAGGCGCTGCACGAACTGGAGCGTATCGCCGGCCGCTATGCGCTCGTAACGATGTGTATCGGCGGCGGGCAGGGCATCGCCGCGATCTTTGAGAGGCTTGGATCTTGAGATGGCCTTTGCTCGGGAGTTTGCCGTCGAGAACTCTCCCGGAAACAATATCGGTCTGATGGGCTTTCTTGAGTTGAGAACCTCGCCGAGGAGCATGTTCGCCCTCTTTCGCAGTCCCTGGACGCCATGATTGATCCACTTTATCCGCTGGCCGAAGGACTCCCCGCACACGGGCTGGAAGACGCAGACCTGCCCCTGTTCGTTTCACGAAGCCGCCACACCCGTCCGACGTCCCATCGGGCAATTTCCGTAATTGGGGAATGACCCTTCGTCCGTCCGTCATGCACGCTCCTTGCTGAACGCGTTTGTGCATGGGCGACTTGCTCTCTTGGGGGTGAGTCGTGTTCTGTGAGCCGCGCATAGTGCTTCGGTCGACGAGTGGAGAACGCGACGATAGCAGGGCGGCGACAAAACAGAGAGTCGGCGTGCGCATGGCGCGGTCACGAGACAGAAACCGTTGACGAGGCTCTTTTCCAATGTTATCGTAAATGAAATCGCATTACGGTATACGTAAATATAGGCAAGTCGGGCTGTCGCTTGAGTGGACCCATGATCAACCGAGGGCGATAGGCAACCGGACGGTTGCGCCCAAGGACGTATGCGCTAGGTCGAATTTCTCTGGTCGCGGGGCTCACAGCGATCGCGGGTTGGAGTATGCGGCGCCGCGTGTCCGGTGGACTCAGCAGGTGTTCCTCTTGGCGGCGGGAACGACTGCTTCGAGGTTGTTCGACTCGATCGAGGAAGCATTGAGAATCGTTCTTTCCGGTTTGTCATGTTGAAGGCAAGACACAGCCCGCCCCATTTTCGTAAACGAGTTGAAGAGTAATAGCATGAGCGAAACTTCACCTTTTGATTCGAATGACTCCACCATTGTGGGTCCAATCGGAACTTTAATTGTTGCAGATCGCGGAGGCGAAGAGAGGCAGATCGAAGGCTATGATGGTCTCTCGATCATGGAAGTGATTAAGAGCAGCGGGGAAGGGGAGATGCTCGCCTTATGCGGTGGTTGTTGCTCGTGTGCGACTTGTCACGTATATGTCGACAAGGTTTTTTGGACGCGACTACCTACGATGGGCTCGGATGAAAACGATCTTCTTGACAGATCAAGCTACCGAAGTGAGAACTCGCGTCTGGCTTGTCAGATCCCATTCACCGCAGAGCTGAATGGGCTACGCGTCACCATTGCGCCCGAGGATTGATCGATGGCGTCCGCACAAAGTGGTCACGCAGAGAAATTCGATGTGCTAATCGTGGGTGCAGGGCACGCCGGCGCACAGGTTGCATTGGCGCTTCTGCATGCAAAGTTCTCTGGGTCAATCGCTCTTCTTGGCGATGAGCAGGAGCTTCCCTACGAGAGGCCGTCGCTGTCGAAAGAATACCTTTCCGGGAAGAAAGGCTTTGACCGCATTTTACTCCGACCGGCGAATTTTTGGCGCGATAGCGGCATTCGCACGCTCCCTGGCAAGCGAGTTACTGCAGTTCAACCGGACGAGCACTATGTAACGTGCGCAGATGGGTCCACTTACGGATACGGTCACTTGGTCTGGGCAACCGGGGGCGTGGCTCGCCAGCTACGCATCGAGGGGCATAATCTTAAAGGCATCCATACGCTGCGCAATCGCACCGACGCCGATCGCATTCGCGCGGAGTTGTGCGCAACCGAGCGCGTCGTCGTTGTAGGAGGAGGGTACATTGGGCTCGAGGTAGCCGCCGCACTCGTCCAGACCGGAAAGCGCGTCACCCTCGTGGAGGCACTCGATCGGGTCCTCGCTCGCGTTGCAGGTGAGCCCATTTCGCGATTTTATGAAGCGGAGCACAGGGGGCGCGGCGTCGATATTCGCCTCGGTGCCGCTGTCGAGAGTATCACAGGGAGGGAGCAGGGGCGTGTCTCGAGCGTGAAACTCGCCGACGGAGACGTCTTAGACTGCGACTTGCTGATCGTCGGCGTCGGGATTTTGCCAGCCACTCAGCCGTTGGTTGAAGCAGGCGCTACGGGGGGGGACGGTGTCGAGGTGGACCACCAATGCCGGACAAGTCTGCCCGACATTTTTGCTATCGGCGACTGTGCGGCGCATTCGAATAGTTACGCTGGGAACGCTCGCATTCGGCTGGAGTCGGTGCAAAATGCCAACGATCAGGCCGCGGTCGTAGCGAAGGTGCTCTGCGGAGTTCCTTCAACGTACGATGCTGTTCCGTGGTTTTGGTCAAATCAATATGATTTAAAACTCCAGACCGTGGGAATATCGGCCGGACACGATCAAACGGTGGTGCGCGGCGACACAAGCACGCGTAGCTTCTCAGTGATCTATCTCAGGGGTGGGCGGGTCGTTGCGCTTGATTGCGTGAATGCGATGAAGGACTATGTTCAAGGAAAGCGACTCGTAAAGGAAAAACTCGTGATTGCTCCTTCGTTGCTTTCGGACGCTGCCAGACCGCTGAATGAGATGTGACCAATATTGAAGCCCAGGGGCGAGCCACGACGACGTAAGTCAGGTGTGCGGCAACCGGTTACGGACTGTCGGCGTCGTGAATCGCCTGGCAGGTGCGCGTGATCTCTGGAACGCATCGCAGTGCCCCGAGATCAAACTAGCGCGGCGCGGCGAGCGAGAAAAGAGCAGCTCGGGACGTCACTGCGGCACCGCCTTTGCTGCGTTGCCTGGGCGCCATGGCCGCGCCCACGCGGGCCGGGGGCGCAGCGAAGGTGGCTGTAGATCACCGTGAGTTTCAGGCGCACGGCTTCGGAAACGCGCAGACAAGCCGGACATCTGGTCGTCAGGATGATGCGCTGCATGAGACTGGTGATTGATTTGATTGACTCGAAGAAGGTGCGATCTTCTCCGGAATGAGGGTGCCCGGAAGTTGGACCGGTTTCCTCGGCAACGGTCGCGGTAAAGAAAGTGCAGGACACCGATCGTTCGCACTAGATTTTATCGAGGTTATTTGTTGCGGAAGATCCCGCACAGCGGGTCCCCGACGCAAGGGGCAGCGTCCCCGTTCCCTGGTCCTATACAAGTCAAATAACGTTCTGCAATTATTAGTCAATGGGGTCGGTTACTGTCGACGCCGATGTGAAATTGACCAGTATGTCGAGATGGCATTGGACCATCTTTCGAAGGAAGGAGTACCGGGCGCAACGGATCGACAGACTACCGCGGTGGATCACCCGAACTTCGGCATCTCATTCGACGGAGTAATCGCCCACTGAACGCATGGCTATCTCCATTCATACCGCTTATAAAGCAGATGGCACGCTGCTATGCGTGCCATGGACAGTCTGAGCCTGTTGTTGTCGGTGCCGGTAAAAAGGTACGGGCAGAAGATTTTGTCGTCTGCAAAGGCATGGGGTCGCGTACGACATGTTTGGCGTACTGTCTGACGGGCCAGGATAGCGAGACTCTGTGGGACGGCAAGTTGTTAGAACTGCGTGCCCTGCTTATGGCAAAGGCGGATTCACGAAACGGCTCACGCGGGTCACTCGCATCGACTTCGTCTTACTCGATGACTGGTACACGGCATAGCGCGGGTCGCAGCCAAGCCGGAGTGCCGAGTTTTTCTCTCGGGCTAAGAAAGCCCGGTGAGAGCTGAAGCACAGCACCTCATCATCGCTTAGCGCCGGCTCACGATCGCTTAGCGGATGAGGGGGCGGCCGTTGAATACAGATGTTTGAGATCGGGGTAATGATTTACCTGCCTCCACCGATATATCGACGGAGGCATCGTCTAGGTGGATTGTGTCAAGGCAAGTCATTCGCCTGTTCGGGCGTTTGTCGTCGTGCGGATGCCATTCAACCCAGCCGGGCTGCCGGAACCGACGCATTGAAGTGCCAGTTGGCCCTGTCGCTTACACACGGCTGTCGCGAGCACTCCGGAAGATCATGAGTCGATTTGCAATCTCTTCTTTTACCAGGCCAGCGCCGTTCATCTATGCCGGAATCGGAATCACGCTCGCGACCTCGGGAGTCACGGTGGCCTCGCTTTGCGAAATGAGGCTCAACGCGATGGCACCCAGAATCTCGTGATCTCGCTGCCAAAGGAGATCGAGCGCAATCTCGACATCTACCAGCTCGCCATGCGGAACGTCGTGACAAGTGTCGAGACCCCGAGCATCGTGCGGCTTCCCCCGAAAGTCCGGCAGCTCGTCACGTACAGTTTGGCCACCAATGCAAAGGAACAGGGTGGCCTGTTTGCGACGGACGCAACCAGCAAGCTCGCGCTCGACTCGCGTTCGATCCAGCCGCGCAAGCTCAGTGTGAGCGACCGCGATTACCTCCGGATTCAGCAGTGGCAGAAGAATGCCGCCCTCTACATCAGCGCGCCTTTCCTGCCGTACACCGCCAACCCGGACTGCCGCAGATCTCGCTAAGCCGGCGGCTCGAGGACAAGAACGGCCATTTCGCGGGCATCGTCGCCGGCACGCTGCGGCTCAGCTCTTTCCGGCAACTATGCGAAGACTCGATACTCGGCCGGCACGATACGATTGCCTTGCTGCGCACGGGCTACTCGTCCCTGAGCTACCTCCACCGGTTCGCCATCAAGGAACTGAAAATCGACAAAAGTCTTGTGCAGGGCATTGGTAGCGACGAAATGGCAGAATCGCTGGCGCAATCGTTGATCCACATCGGTGAGATCCTGAAACTGACCGTGACCGCCGAAGGCGTGGAAATGCCTGCCCAACGCGATTTTCTGGGCACGCACGGATGCCATCTGTCTCAAGGATCTCTGTTCTCGCGCCCGCTAGCACCTGGCGACTTCGCGCGCTGGGTGCGAGCGCATCGGCCATGCCCATCGCCTTGCGACCCGGACGCTCAAGCCATCCAACTCGGAGCCACCGCCGCGTGACACATGACGCCAAACCAGCAGCTGCGGTCCACGTCAGGGGCAACGCCTGGTACCAGCGATCCGGTAATGGGAGCGATTGGCACGGGTCAGGCTTTTCTCCCGCCGCAAACTCCGATCGAAAATGCAGCGCCCACGAAGCCACAGTGAAAATACCTCCGCCGGAGCGCCACTGCGAACAACCGGAGACGTCCAGCAATACAGCGCTGGTCCGGCTAGCCGCACTCACCGATTCGAGGCAACGTCATACCGTCCGTCAGGTTTCGGAGTGGTAGGGCAGCCACCCAACCGCTTACGTTCAGCGTTGCGCGCTACCTCTCTTGGTCGTCTAACGTCGCTTTCGTGTCGTCGCTAACAACAGGGGCCACGCGATGGGTTAGGGCCCGTATTCGCGCAGAATCAGCGCCCGATCGATGGGCTTCACGGGGGCCGCGATGTGACCCCGCGCCCCTCCGTTCTCCTGCCAGTTATCAAGACCATTTCGCTTCGCCGACCCTGCGGGTAGCGCGATGGCTCGAATAGGGTTAGTTCGGGGTTGACGTTCCAGTCACGGAAATTATCATATCCACAATGCGATTACGAAATAAGTAATTTAAAGGTCGACGAGGCCGCACGGCACAGCGCGCACCCCATGCCCTGACGGCAAGCGAAAGTGGCGTCTTCTAGGCCGAGATCAGACGTAATGGTTCACTTTCATATGATTAGTAGACCTATGTAAAAATGGAATTTCAGACTTTTAGTTAGCTAGATACGACATCAAAAAACTTAAAATTTTGGAGATCTTTAAGCAAATGAAGCGACTTCTTGCCTTGCCGTTGCTGTTGATCCTTGGAACGCCCGCGTATGCGCAGAGTAGTGTCACGCTCTACGGCCGTCTGTCCACCGGAGTTCAGTTTGAGTCCGGTTTGCCGATAGGGCACAAGATTGGGTTGGC
>DASVNP010000101.1:0-25177 GCA_036383775.1 Paraburkholderia sp.
GCTTCGCGTCGAGCCCTGTACCACCTGAGCGCCGACGCACCGCGTGCCGCTCGATAATCCGCTGCAGCAGGCAGAACACACACAGGAGCGCGCCGATTACGATGCGCGTCCACCACGAACTCAGCGTGCCATCGAACGTGATCAAAGTCTGGATCGTGCCGAGTATGCCGACACCGAACAACGAGCCGATCACATAGCCGACGCCGCCGGTCAACAACGTGCCGCCAATCACCGTCGCGGCAATCGCGTCCAGCTCCATCCCCTGCGCCTGCAGCCCATAGCCGGACAGCACGTACAACGTGAACACGACACCCGCGAGCGCCGAGCACAGGCCACTCAGCGCGTACACAGCGACCTTCGTACGCGCGACCGGCAGCCCCATCAGCAGCGCCGAGCGCTCACTGCCTCCGACCGCATATACGTTGCGCCCGAAGCGCGTGAAGTGTGCAACATAGATTGCGGCGGCGAGCGTCGCGAGCGCCATCAACGCGCCCGCGTTGAGCGAGCCGCCGCCGATTGGCAGGCTCAGGCCCGCAATCGCATGGAACGTCGGCTCGTTAATCGTGATCGATTGCGTCGTGATCAGGAAGCATGCGCCGCGCGCAAGGAACATGCCGGCAAGCGTCACAATGAACGGCTGCAGACGGAAGAAGTGAATCAGCGCGCCCATCGCCGCTCCATAGAGCGCCCCGAACATCAGTACGAGCGGCACGATGACCCAGATCGGCCAATGCAGCCATTCAGCGCCGACCGCACACAGAATCGTCGTCAGTGCGACCACCGCCCCAACCGACAGGTCGATACCGCCAGACACGATCACGAACGTCATGCCGATGGCAACGATCAACAGGAACGCGTTGTCGACGAACAGGCCGGTCAACACCTGCATCGAGAAAAAGCCCGTGTACATCGCCGAGCCGAAGCCGAACAGCGCGGCGAACAACACGATTGTCACGACAATCGGCAAAGTACGAGGGTCGGCCAGTCGACCAATCAACTTGCTCATGAGTTTGTCATTCCGGTGGATGCGCGGGCCCGCGCAGAAGAGAAAAATCGCACTAGCTGCTTGACGAGCAACGCGCGAGCTGCCTCGGACTGGATCACGCTGACCACCACGACGACGATGGCCTTCACGACAAGCGTCGCCTCCGGCGGCACGCCGATCGAGTACGTCGTATAGGTCAGCGTCTGGATGATCAGCGCGCCGAGCACCGTGCCCGCCAGGCTGAAGCGGCCGCCCAGCAGTGAGGTGCCACCGAGCGTCACCGCGAGAATCGCGTCGAGTTCGAGCAGCAGTCCCGCATTGTTGCCGTCTGCGCTGCGCACGTTGGAGCTCGCGATGATCCCGGCAATCGCCGCCATCAGCCCGGCGAACACGTAGACGCCGAACACGATCGTGCCGGAGCGCAAGCCGACCAAACGGGTCGCGACTGGATTCACGCCAATGGAGCGGATGAAGAGTCCGAGCGCGGTGCGGTTCACGAGCAGCGCGGTCGCCGCCGTCACGGCAATCGCAATCCACACCGAGCACGGCAGCGTCGCAAGATAGCCGTCGCCGAGCTTGAGGTAACCCGGCGCGTCGATCGGGATAATCTGGCCGCCTGTCAGCAACTGTGCGATGCCGCGCCCGGCGACCATCAGGATCAGCGTCGCGATGATCGGCTGCATGCCGACGAACGCAACCAGCACGCCATTCCACATGCCCGCCAGCAGCCCTACTCCGACTGCTGCGAGCAGCGCCTCGCCAACGTGGGACGGGTCGGCTTCGAGGACGATGGAAGCCGCCGCGCCGGCAATCGCGACGGTCGCGCCGACCGAGATGTCGATGCCGCGCGTCGCGATCACAAGTGCCATGCCGAGCGATACGATCACGAGCGGCGCCGCCCGATTCAGGATGTCGATCGGTGCGCCGAACAGGTGGCCGTCGAGAACCGTGATCGACAGGAAGCTGGCCCGATGCGCGAGGTCGAGCGCGAATAGCAGCACGAGCGTGAGCGCCGGCCAGATCAACTGATGACGAAGCAATGCCTGAATCCGTTTCATGACTGGCCTCCGGCAATGAGTCGATACACCTGATCTTCCGACAGTTTCTCGCCCGAGACCTCCGCAACCTTGCGCCGATCGCGCAGCACGGCGACCCGGTGGCTCACGCGCACCACCTCGCTTATCTCCGAAGAGATGAACAGGATGGCAAGCCCCTTCGCGCACAGCGAAAGCACGCGATCCATGATGTCGAACTTCGCGGCTACGTCGATGCCTCGTGTCGGCTCATCGAGAATCAACAGCTTCGGCTCGGTCGCCAGCCAACGCGCCAGCAGCACCTTCTGCTGATTGCCGCCTGAAAGCAGGCCGATCGGCTGCTCGGCGTCGCGCGCCTTGATGCCGAGGCGCCCGATGTAATCGTCGGCAATCTCGCGTTGCCGCGCCCGGCTCAGCATGCGCCACCAGCCGCGCCGCGCCTGCAGCGCGAGAATGATGTTTTCGCGTATCGACAGCTCGGCAACGATGCCCTCCTTCTTGCGATCTTCGGGACAATACGCAATACCGTGCCGCACGGCATCGCGCGGCGAAGCGAGCTTCACGCGCTGTCCGTCGACCAGCATCGTGCCGGCGTCCGGGCGCTGCTCACCGAACACGAGCCGCGCCGTCTCGGTGCGGCCCGAACCGAGCAGCCCCGCGAGCCCGAGAATCTGCCCCGGGTGGACATCGAGGTCGACCGGGTTCATCAGGCCGCGCCGACCCACGCCCTGCATCGACAGGAATGGTGCTGCGCGATTGTCCTCGCGTACGACGTCCGATGCGCGATTCTTCGGCCTCTCTCTCATACGCTCATGGCCCGTCATCTTTGCTACGAGCAACTCGACAGGCAGGTCCTTCGCGAGATATTCACCTTCGCGCTCGCCGTTGCGCATCACCGTGATGCGATCGGACACCGCATAGGTTTGCTCAAGAAAGTGAGTCACGAACAGGATCGCCATACCCGACGCCTTCAGTTGCCGCAACACGGCAAAGAGGCGCGCAACCTCGCCGTCGTCGAGGCTCGAGGTGGGTTCGTCGAGAATCAGCACGCGTGCATCGACCGACACCGCCCGCGCGATCGCGACCATCTGCTGCACCGCAATCGGATAGGCGTCGAGCGAGCGCGTGACATCGAGGTAAAGGTCCAGGTCCGCGAGGGCTTCACGGGCGCGCGCGTTGATTGCCTTCCAGTCAATCGCTCCGCCCTTCTTCGGCTGTCGGCCGGCGAAAATATTCTCCGCAACGGACAGGTTTGGACACAGGTTCACTTCCTGGTAGAGCGTCTGGATGCCCGCGGCTTCGGCCTCGAGCGGGGCCGCGAAGCGCACGGTCTCGCCACCGAGCCGGATCTCGCCGGAATCGTGCCCGAACACGCCGGTCAGCACGTTGATCAGCGTTGACTTCCCCGCGCCGTTCTGGCCCATCAGGGTATGAATCTCACCCGGAAAGAGGCGAAAATTCACCTGTTGCAGAGCCTTGACGCCCGGAAACGTTTTGTCGATGCCGATAATCTCAAGAATGGGTGCGTGGATCATAGGTGAATGGAACGTCAAATCCGCCCCGTCGAAGTGGTCGCGAAGTGGTCGGAAACACTGCCACACAGCCACACGGCCCGGGCGATGCGCGCCGGGCCGCGAAGCACGTAGTACCGCTTACGACCTGTGTCAATACTTGCGGGTCGGCAGGATCTGCGCCGCAACGTTCATCGGAAAAACAGTCTCGTTTGTCACGATGCGCTTCGGCACCTCCTTACCCGCGACGACGTCCTTCACCGCAGCCATCAATTGCGGCCCAAGCAGCGGGCTGCATTCGACGTCGACATTGATCTTGCCGGCGACCATTGCCTGAAAACCGCCCTTCGTCGCATCAAAGGAGACGACGCTCACGTCCTTGCCGGGCTTGATGCCCGCTTCCTCCATTGCCTGGATCGCGCCGAGCGTCATGTCGTCGTTGTGCGAGTAGACGACATTGATCTGCTTGCCGTAAGTCTTTGCGAACGCTTCCATCACCTGCTTGCCGCCTGCAAGCGTGAAATCGCCGCTTTGCGACGCAATGATCTTGAACTTCGGATCGCTCTTGATTACCTCGATCAGGCCAGCGTGACGGTCGTTGGCCGGCGCAGAGCCGACGGTGCCCTGCAGCTCGACGATGTTGACGGGGCCCGCATCGTTCTTGTAGCGTTCTTCGAGCCAGCGGCCAGCGCGCCGTCCTTCCTCGACGAAGTCGGATCCGATCACCGTCACGTAGAGCGAAGTGTCCTTCACGTCGACCGCGCGGTCGGTCAGAATGACGGGAATGTGCGCAGCCTTCGCCTCGGCCAGCACCGGCTCCCAGCCAGACTCGACGACCGGCGAGAACGCGATCACGTTGACCTTCTGCGCGATGAACGAGCGGATCGCCTTGATCTGGTTTTCCTGCTTCTGCTGAGCATCCGAGAACTTAAGGTTGATGCCCGCATCTTTCGCGGCGGTCTTCACCGACACCGTGTCGGCCGTGCGCCATGCGCTCTCTGCACCGACCTGCGAAAAACCGAGCGTGATCTGCTTGTCCTGCGCCGATGCGTTGATACCTGCTGCCAGCGTTAGCGTCGTGCCGATCAGCGTGCCGATTGCGAGCTTCCCGATAAGTCTCATGTTGTCTCTCCGATCTGGTTGGTTTGTTTGTTTGTAGCGCCGTATCACGCGTGATAACGCTCACGCGTAAGCGTGAAACTATTCAGACTGCTCGCTTGCTCCGACGGAACTGATCGAACAGGACCGCCAGCAGCAGGATGCCGCCGCGAATCAGATATTGGTAAAACGTCGGCACATTCAGCAGGCTCATTGCGTCCTGCACGGAGCCCATGATCAGTACGCCGACCAGCACGCCGGAAATCGTTGCCACGCCACCCGTCAGCGAGACACCGCCGAGCACGCACGCGGAAATCACACCGAGTTCAAGACCGACCGAGGTTTTCGGATCGCCGAGGCTCATCCGCGAGGCAAGCATGACGCCGGCAAAACCGGTGACGAGCCCCTGCAGCACGAACACGGTGATCTTGATCCGCGTGACCGGCAGGCCCGCGAGCAGAGCCGCTTCGCTGTTGCCGCCGACGGCCAGCACGTTCTTGCCGAACACGGTCTTCTTCAGCAGAAAGCCGAACAGCACGAAGCCGACGATGTTGCTCCAGATCGGATACGAGATACCGAGGAACGAGCCGCCGCCGAGGTCGAAGAAACGCTCTTCCGAGATCATCACCGCGTCGCCATTCGACGTGATGAAGGCGAGGCCGCGCACGACTTCCATCATTGCCAGCGTGACGATCAGCGAATTGATCTTGTAGCGCGCGACCAGCACGCCGTTCACGAGCCCGACCGCACCGCCCGCCAGCACGCCGGCGGAAACGCCGAGCAGGATGCTATGCGTCGCGGTGATCAGGGTGGAGGCGACCACGCCCGCAAAGGCGACGATCGACGCGACCGACAGATCCACTTCGCCGAGCGCCAACACGAACATCATCGTGACGGAGATGGAGCCGATCAGCGTGACCGACAGCAGCAGACCCTGGATATTGCGCGAGCTGATGAAGTCCGGCACCGTGAACGACAGAACGGCGAACAGGATGATGAACACCATCACGATCCCAGACTTGTTGATCAGGTCCCAGGTGCGCGCGGCGCGTGCGCCGATACCGTTGGAGACGGCCGGCGAGCTGCCCGGATCGGAGGAGCTTGATTGCGTTTGCATGTTATCTATTTCCTTGAGGCCTTTTACAAAACCAACTTTCCACTTGGTTGCGCGGTGCGAAATGCGTAGCGTATTAGCGTGGCAGTGCGAGCTTGATCAATGTGTCGGGCGTGGCCTGAGACTTCGGCAGATCGCCGACAATGCGGCCTTCCTTCATCACCATCACGCGATCCGCTACGCCGATCACTTCAGCCAGATCGCTCGACACGACGATTACCGTGCGGCCCGCTTCCGCGAGTCCATACAGCAGGCCGTAAATCTCGCTGCGCGCGCCGACGTCGATACCGCGCGTGGGCTCGTCCATCAGGAATACGTCGATCTCTTCCGCGAGCCAGCGTGACAGGATCACCTTCTGCTGATTACCACCGGAAAGCGTGCCGATTGGGGTCTCGCCGTTGCGCGTCTTGATGGCGAGCCTGGCGATGAAGTCCTTCGTGGTCTGCGCTTCCTTGCGGCCGTTGAGCACGCTGAAGCGGCTGAAGTGGCGTCGGCAACTGATATTCAGGTTATCGGACACGGAGGCGATCGACACGATGCCTTCCTGCTTGCGGTCCTCAGGACATAAGGCGACGCCCGCGCGCACCGCATCGCGCGGCGTGGCAAAGTGCACACGCTTGCCCTTGAGCGTGATCTCGCCGCCAGTGGGCCTCACCGCGCCGTAGATCAGCTTCATCAACTCGGAGCGGCCCGCGCCCACGAGTCCGAAGAAGCCGACAATCTCGCCGGCGCGTGCGGTGAACGACGCGGGTTCTCTCAGGCCCGGTCCCATCAATTCCCTTACTTCGAGCTGCACGTCGCCCGTTGCGCGTGGACGATAGCCGTACACGTCCGCAATCGAGCGGCCCACCATGCTGCTGATCAGGCGGTCGCGATCGAGTCCTTCGCCCGCTTCGAACGTATCGATGTGGCGGCCATCGCGAAACACCGTCACGCGATCGCACAGTTCGTAGACTTCGTCCATCCGATGCGTGACATAGATGATCGCGCGGCCCTCGGCCTTCAATGCGCGAATAATGCGAAACAGTTGCGTGGTCTCGCGCGCCGACAGCGAACTGGTCGGCTCGTCGAACGCAATCACGCGCGCGTCGCGCATCAGGGCCTTGCCGATCTCGATCATCTGCCGCTGGCCGATCGAGAGATGCTTCACCTGTTGCGACGGATCGATCTTCTCGCCGAGTCGTTCGAGTTCGCGAACGGCGCGCGCAACCAGCGTTTTTTCGTCCAACACGCCGAAACGATTAGGCAGTGCGCCGAGCATCAGGTTTTCCGCGACCGTCAGTTCCGGCACCAGATGCAGTTCCTGATAGATGATCGCGACGCCAGCCGCAATGGCCGCCTTGGTGGTGATGAACTGCTGCTCGACGCCATCGAGCGACAAGGTGCCCGCCACCGGCTGGTTCACTCCGGACAGCACTTTGAGCAGCGTCGATTTGCCCGCGCCGTTCTCGCCCATCAACCCGTGCACTTCGCCGCGCCGCACGTCGAGTGACACCTGATCGAGCGCCAGCACGCCCGGAAAGCGTACGGTAATGCCCTCGAGCTGCAGACACGCCCGGGTATCGGCGGACGCCGGCGCGAAGGGTGTATGGGCCTGGTTGTATTCTGAAACCGTCATCAAATGCCTTTTACAGATGGACACGCGCGCGGGCCATGCCGCGAAACCCTCGCCTGAGAATCCGGTAGCGGGTAACGGTCATGGTCCGCGCCAAACGTTGTCAGCTCATACAGACGCGCTTAGATACCCAGTTCCTTGCGCACGTCCTGCCAGTTGCTGCGCACCATCAGCTTGCCGGTGGTTTGCGTGTCGGCGGCCGGCTGCTTGCCGTCCTTGATCCATTCGACGAGGTTCTCCGTGCTCTCCTTGCCGTGCATCGTCGAGCTCACGGCGATCGTGCCGTAGAAGCCCGTCGGCTCTTTCTTCTGGAATTCGGCAAATGCCTCGCCCGCCCCATTGATGCCGACGCCGATCACATCCGCTGCCGGAATATGCAATTGCTCGGTGGCGCGCACGCCGCCCAGCACGCTTTCCTCGTTGAGCGCGAAGATCACCCACTTCTTGATGTTCGGATGCTGCGCGAGCACTGGCGAGGAGGCGTTGAATCCGCCTTCGTCGTCGGTCGTTTTCTGCGGCGCGTCGAAGATGTTTTCCTTCTTGAAGCCGCCGGCCAGCAGCGACTGCGTCGCGCCGTCGGTGCGCAGTTTCGCGGTCGGCAGTTCGTAGTTCGTGATGCGCAGCGCGCCGACTTCTTCCGGCTTCCAGCCGCGACGCTTCATCTCTTCGGCGATCGCGGTGCCGACCTGATTGCCGATCTTCAACGCGGACATGCCCAGATGCGGCACGTTCGCGAGCGGCTTGCCAGTGGAATCGACCAGTTGATCGTCGACGGTGACGAACTTCATGTTGTAGCGCTTCGCGCGCGCCTGAATCGCGGGCCCGAGACGCACGTCGGGTGCGCAGATCACAAAGCCCTGGGCACCTTGCGCGCCGAGGTTGTCGATTGCGGCCAGCACTTTTTCACCGTCCGGCGTGCCGATGTTCACCACCGAAAAGCCATCCTTCTGGCCCAGTGCGGTCGCGGCCTTCTGTTCGTTGATGAACCATGCCTGTTCCGGCATCTTCACGAGAAAGCCGATCTTGAGCGGCGCATCGGCGCGCGCCGTGAGGTTCATGCCGAGCGGTGCGATGCACATCGCTGCGAGGGTGGCGCGAAGGGTCAGCCGGCGGATCTTGCTGGTCATACTCTGTCTCCGAGAGGTGTGGTTGTGGTCAAGCGTGCGTGGGTATTGCGGTGATTTCTGGCGATTGATTTGCAGACTAAGGTTTAGCGGCCGAAGGCCTCGACTTCGACATGCCGTCCGAGCAGGAACGCATCGGCGACGAGCCGCAGCGGGCGCACGTCCACATCGTGAGCGCCATGCGCTATCAGTCCGTGAAAGCGTTCGTAGAGCGCCGCATATTCGCGCTCGCCGCCGAGCGCAACCGGTTCGCCCGCAATCGAAAGACGTTTTCCGCCTTCCGTGATCGAGAGCAACCCGTTGGCGGTTTCGACGTCGATTTCCCATTGTTCGACAGGACCGTGGCGCCAGTCGAACTCGGCGCGCAAGGGTACACCGTCTGTGTCGATGCAGTCGAGTTCGGCCGCGATCGGCGTCGACGCATCCCGCGGCACGAGCAGTTGCGCGCCGCACAACACGATTTCACGCGGCAGGATGTGCGTAACGATGGAGAGCGCGTTGATGCCCGGATCGAACACACCAAGGCCGCCTGGCTCCCAGATCCATTGCTGGCCCGGATGCCAGCGGCGCACGTCCTCTTTCCAGCGCACGTGCACGGAGTGGATTGTGCGTCCCTGAAGCCACGCGCGCGCCGGCTCCACGGCACTTGCATAGCGCGAGTGCCAGGTGGCAAAGAGCGTGCATCCCCGGGCGCGCGCCAGCTCGCGCAGGGCCTCGACCTCGCTCACGCTCGCGCCGGGGGGTTTTTCGAGCATCACATGCTTGCCCGCCTCGAGCGCCGCGCGGGCCTGCGCGTAGCGCACCTGCGGTGGAGTGCACAGCGAGACGGCGTCGACGTCAGGCTCGGCGGCGAGCAACGCATCGATATCGGCATAGTTGCGCACGTGCTCGACCTGCGCGCTGCGACTCGCGCACGCGACCAGAGCGAAGCCCGCGTTTGCGGCGATAGCAGGCAGATGCTGGTCGCGGGCGATCTTGCCGATGCCGGCCACGGCCAGTGTAAAAGTCGAACTCATGCTGTTTCTCCACCCAATTTTTGCTGAACCAGAGCGATTCGCCAAAGCCAACCGCGGCTCATTGCGCCCACCTGAGCACGAGCGCATCGAGACGCCTCGCGATCGCGATCAACTCGGCGCGCGTCTCCGGATGCATTGGCGGCAGCGGGTGACGCGGCAGGTCGCAGGCGATCACGCCACCTTCCTTCATCAACGACTTGCACGCGAGCAGCCCAGCCTGGCGGTTCTCGTGATTGATGAGCGGCAGCCACTTCTGATAGAGCGCGAACGCGTCGTCGATACGACCTTCGCGATGTGCTTCGATGATCGGGCGAATGCCGTCCGGAAAACCGCCTCCCGTCATGGAGCCGGTGGCGCCAGCATTCAGATCGGCCAATAGCGTGATGCCCTCTTCGCCATCCCATGGACCTTCCACGGCGTCGCCGCCCTGGCGGATCAGCTCGCGCAGCTTGTTCGCCGCGCCCGGTGTTTCGATCTTGAAGTACGAGACCTGCTCTATTTCGCAGGCCATGCGCGCGAGGAACGCGGCCGACAACACCGTGCCGCTCGCGGGTGCGTCCTGAATCATGATCGGAATGTCGAGCGCGTCGGACACACGCGCGTAGAACTCGTAAATCTGCGACTCGGGCACCCGGAAGGTCGCGCCGTGATACGGCGGCATGATCATGACCATTGACGCGCCTTGCTCCTGCGCGCGTTTGCTGCGCGCCGCGCATACGTTGGTGCCGTAGTGCGTGGTCGTGACGATCACCGGCACACGGCCCGCCACGTGTTCGAGCACCGTGCGCGTGATGATTTCTCGCTCTTCGTCGGAGAGCGAGAACTGCTCGGAGAAGTTAGCGAGAATGCACAGGCCGTCCGAGCCCGCGTCGATCATGAAATCGACGGCGCGCTTCTGGCTTTCCAGGTCCAGTTCGCCGGTCTCGGAGAAGGTGGTCGGCACTACGGGGAAAATGCCCTGATAACGGGGCGTACGATTCGTTGTCATCACTCCAATCCTGCAAAAAATAGCGTTCGTCGAAGCTCGCGCCTTCACGATTCGCGTGTGGATCCGCCTTCGGCGCGCAGCGCCTGGCGTCGCCCCGCGTTACGGCGCGCGCGGCGTTTCCGGCTTGCCTGCAAAGCGGCGCCGCATGTTCAGCGGATTGGCGTCGCGCAGCGCGTCGGGCAACAGGCGATCGGCGAGATTCTGGTAGCACACGGGGCGCAGGAAGCGCTCGATCGCGGCCGTGCCCACCGATGTGCTGCGGCCATCCGAGGTCGCCGGAAATGGGCCGCCGTGGACCATCGCGTCGCACACTTCGACACCGGTCGGAAAGCCGTTCGCGAGCACGCGGCCCGCCTTGCGCTCGATGAGCGGCAGGAGCGTGTGCGCGAGTTCAGCGTCGATGGCTTCCATGTGCAGCGTGATCGTCAGTTGGCCTTCGATTTTGCGCAGTACCTCGCGCAACTCGACCGCGTCCGCGCATTCCACGAGCATGCTGCTCGGACCGAACACTTCTTCGCCGAGCGTGGGATCGGCGAGCAGATCGCTCGCGCTCACGCGCAGGAACGCCGCCTGGGCGCGTCCCGGCGCTGCCGCGCCGCGTGCGAGCGTCGTCACTTTTGGATGCTGTATTAGACGCTCGATGCCGCGCTCGTATGCGCGCAGGATGCCTGCCGCGAGCATTACGCCAGCAGGCGCGGCGTCGAATTCGCGCGCGGCGTTGGCGGCAAAGGCGTCGAACCCGGCACCCGCGAGGCCAAGCATCAAGCCCGGATTGGTGCAGAACTGCCCGCAGCCGAGCGTCGCGGACGCGACGAACTCGCGCGCCAACGTTTCGCCGCGCGCGGCGAGCGCGCCCGGCAACAGCAGGTTCGGATTCACGCTGCTCATTTCGGCGTAGACCGGAATCGGTTCGGCACGCGCCGCGGCGAGCGTCACCAGCGCGAGGCCGCCCGCGCGCGAACCGGTGAAGCCCACGGCACGGATCGCCGGATGCTGCACCAGCGCGCCGCCCGCTTCGTGGCCCGCGTCGAACAGAAGTGCAAAGACGCCCGCGGGCAACCCTGCCGCCGCAACGGCCTGCTGGATTGCGCGTCCAACGAGTTCAGAGGTGCCCGGATGCGCCGGATGCGCCTTCACGACGACGGGACAGCCCGCCGCCAGCGCCGAGGCCGTGTCGCCGCCCGCCACCGAAAACGCCAGCGGAAAATTGCTCGCGCCGAACACCGCGACGGGCCCGACACCGATGCGCCAGAAGCGCAGATCGGTGCGTGGCGGCTGCCGTTCGGGCAGCGCGGGCTCAATGCGCGCGTCGAGTGCGTCGCCGCTGCGCACGAGCGCCGCGAACATGCGCAGCTGATTCGCGGTGCGTGCGCGCTCGCCTTCGAGGCGCGCACGCGGCAGGCCGCTTTCGGCCATCGCGCGGTCGATCAGCGAATCGCCCAACGCTTCGATGCGCGCCGCGCAATCGTCGAGGAATTGCGCGCGCTTTTCCGCGGGCAGTGCGCGGTAGAGGTCGAATGCTTCGTCCGCGAGTTCGCACGCCGCATCGACATCGGCGCTCAAGGCGCTATGAAAAACCGGCTGTGCGATGGGCTCGTTCGTCGCGGCGTCAAGCGCCTGGAACGGTGCGCCCGCGCCGCGCCTCGCCTCGCCCGCTATCAGCAGTTCGCCCGTCAGCTGCATCGTCATGCTTCGAGCTCCCAATCAGTGCGAGTGGCGCGGCACGGCGGCGCCGCGCTTGCCTACGAGGAAATCGAGGTCGCAACCTTCGTCGGCCTGCAGCACGTGATCGACATAAAGCCGCGCATAGCCGCCCTTGCCCTGCTGCTCCGCCACGCCCGGCGCGGCCACCGGATCGACATCGGAGAGACGCCGCACCAGTTCCTCGTCGCTGATGTCGAGATGCAACCGGCCCGCCTCGCAATCGAGCTCGATCCAGTCGCCGTTGCGCACCGCCGCCAGCGGGCCGCCCGCCGCCGCTTCCGGCGCGACGTGCAGCACCACCGTGCCGTAGGCCGTGCCACTCATGCGCGCGTCCGAGATGCGCACCATGTCCTTCACGCCCTGACGCAGCAGCTTGGGCGGCAGGCCCATGTTGCCGACTTCGGCCATGCCCGGATAGCCGCGCGGGCCGCAATTCTTCATCACGAGGATCGAGTCCTTGTCGACATCGAGCGATTCGTCGCCGATGGTCGCCTTGTAGTGATCGAAGTTCTCGAACACCACGGCGCGGCCACGATGCTTGAGCAGCTCGGGTGTCGCCGCCGACGGTTTCAGCACCGCGCCGCGCGGCGCAAGATTGCCGCGCAGGATACAGATGCCGCCGTCTTCGATCAGCGGCTTGTCGAGCGGCCTGATCACTTCATCGTTGTAGTTCGGCGCGTCGCGCACGTTGTCCCAGATCGACTTGCCGTTGACCGTGAGCGCATTGGGATGCGGCAGCAGGTTCGCTTCGCCCAGACGCCGCAGCACCGCCGGCAGACCGCCCGCGTAATAGAACTCTTCCATCAGGAAGCGGCCCGAGGGCTGCAGGTCGACGATCGTCGGCGTATTACGGCCGACACGCATCCAGTCCTCCAGCTCGAGCGGCACGCCGATGCGCCCCGCAATCGCCTTCAGGTGGATCACGGCATTGGTCGAGCCGCCGATCGCGGCATTGGTGCGGATCGCGTTCTCGAACGCTTCGCGCGTCAGCACCTTGGAGAGCGTGACGTCCTCAAGCGCCATCTGCACGATGCGCATGCCGGACAAATGTGCGAGCACGAAGCGGCGCGCATCGACGGCGGGAATCGCAGCGTTGTGCGGCAGCGAGACGCCGAGCGCCTCGGCCATGCACGCCATCGTCGAGGCCGTGCCCATGGTGTTGCAGGTGCCCGCCGAGCGCGACATGCCCGCTTCGGCCGAGAGGAAATGATGCAGGTCGATCTCGCCCGCCTTGAGCGACTCGTGCAGCTTCCACACCGCCGTACCCGAGCCGATGTCCTTCCCTTCGAGCTTGCCGTTGAGCATCGGGCCACCGCTCACCACGATGGCGGGCACGTCGCAGCTCGCCGCGCCCATCAGCAGCGCGGGCGTGGTCTTGTCGCAGCCGCACAGCAGCACGACGGCGTCAATGGGATTGCCGCGAATCGCCTCTTCCACATCCATCGAGGCGAGATTGCGCGTGAGCATCGCCGAAGGACGCAGGTTCGATTCGCCGTTCGAGAACACCGGAAACTCGACCGGGAAGCCGCCCGCCTCGTAAATGCCACGCTTCACGTGCTCCGCGAGCTTGCGGAAATGCGAATTGCAGGGCGTGAGTTCCGACCAGGTGTTGCAGATGCCGATGATCGGCCGGCCGTCGAATTCGTGATCCGGAATGCCCTGATTCTTCATCCAGCTTCGGTACATGAAGCCGTTCTTGTCCATGGTGCCGAACCATTGGTGGGAGCGCAGTTTGGGTTTGGTTGCCGACATTGTCCGTCTTTGGGAGGGCTAGATTTGCATGCAGTTTAAAGACCAAACTGATAACCTACTAATGAAAAGTTGGCTGCTTGCCATATCCATTTACATATCAGTGTAAACACGTAAATCATGCTGGATTCGAACCCCTGGTACGTCCGTACCCGCCTGAAAACCCGCCAGTTACTCCTTGTGGCCGCGCTGGCCGAAGAAGGCAACATCCACCGGGCGGCAGCGGCCTTGAACATGACCCAGCCCGCCGCCTCGAAACTGTTGCGCGAGTTGGAGGAGATGCTCGGCGCGGTTCTATTTGAGCGCATGCCGCGCGGCGTGCGGCCAACTCTCTATGGCGATGCGCTGATCCGCCATGCACGCGTCGTGCTCGGCAGTCTCGACCAGGCGCAGGAAGAACTGGCCGCGTTGAAGGCCGGGCGCCTGGGGCACGTTGCAGTGGGCGCTATCACCTCGCCGGGCGTGCGAGTGCTGCCGGCGGCTGTCGCGGCAGTCAAGCGCATCCATGCGAACATGCGCGTCTCGGTCGAAATCGACACCAGTAACGTGCTGCTGGAGCACCTGGCGCAAGACAAGCTCGACGTCGTAATCGGGCGTCTGTCGGCGGAGCACGACAAGCGCCAGTTGTCCTACGAACCGTTGGGCGGCGAGCCCGTCTGCGCAGTGGTTCGGCGAGGCCATCCGCTGCTGACCGGGGAGCCAGTTGCGCTGTTCGATGTCCAGCGCGGCGCATGGGTCGTGCCGCCGGCCGGCAGCGTGCTGCGGCATCGTTTCGAGCTCATGTTCCAGCGCGCAAGCCTGGCTCCCCCCTCGAACGTCGTAGAGACCGCGGCACTGCTCTTCATTACGCGGGCGCTCGAAAAGAGCGACATGATCGCCGTGCTCGCCGAAGATGTTGCGCGTTATTACGCGGCACACGGCATGGTGGAGATCCTGCCTCTGCCGATGGACTGCCAGATGGACGACTTTGGGATCATCACCCCGGCGGAGAAACTTCTCTCCCCCGCCGCGGCGCTGATGATCGACGCGCTGCGCGCAGCGAGCCGCGAGACGTACGACCTGCCCTATCGCGTTGGCGCAGACGCCGTCGATACAGCAACAACCAGCCGTGGTGCCAATGTAACGCACACGCGCGGCTTACACCGACCGGCCTGATCCCGCGTCGCGCACGAAAAGTACGGGTGGATATCCCCATGATCAGCGGCTTTAACGCTGAGGCGTTCGTCCCACCGGGGATCGCTGGCACAACGCGACACCACACTCTGGCCTTGGTTATCGCAGTCCGCTCGAACAGCTTGAACAACTACTCGTTGATGGGATCTGGACGCCCCGGCTGGCGGACCTGGACGCAGTACGCCGTATGGTTCGCAACCAACGAAGTTATCTAATTTGGATAACTACTCTTTAATCGCGCAGAAAATCCACGTCCGTCAAGTTGACAAAGCCTCCGCAAGTTGTGGCCGGCGCCGCACTGCGTCGCGTGAATCGCATCGCCCAACGAACCCCTGAGCCAATTCCGTTCGAGCTTGCCATCGCCCTTCATGTGTCCGACGGCCGACTCGGTGGCGCTGCGCCGCCGGATCATTGCTCGCAGGCGAGTGATGCCGCGTCGCAAGTCAGGGCAATAGACCTTCACACCATCGACGGCGACACCCTTGGAGCCGCCGTAGACCGCATCAATTCTGTCACCGGTGCGCCAATAGAACTGGCAATTCGCGGTACAGCACAAACTCAGGTACCGGTTCGGCCATACCCCGCAAGGATTCGAAGGCAGAGAAATAAAAACGTGGTTTCTTACGCAAAAATCAGCATTTGTGCGTGCAGAGCAAGGTCATCTATCTTTCCTTTACCGATCAATTCTTAGACTAACCAACATACGCAATATTTCCCATTCAATCTCATCCGCTCGGTGAGCGCTGCGACCGTGCCAGCCGGCGGGTTCATGTGTTGGTTTCTACGTCCTCCCACGCGCAAACTTCGCCGGTTTTCAACTGCGGCTGCCCGAGCACAAAAGTCGCATTTGCCGGTGCGGGCGCTCGCACCTGCTCCGGACCGAAGTTGAATGCGAAGGTCAGAACGCCGCGTCGGCGAATGCGCAAGCCGTCAGCTAGCCGTTGCGTCTCGATGCCGGCGTCCTGCGCCGCCTGCTGCAAGATCGCGCGGTGCAATCCGTGCGATAACCAACCCGCCACATAGCGAACGCTTCCGCTAGCGAGAACCGCGGGCCACGCATCGTCAAACCGTGCATCGACACGTGTCTCACCATTGGCGCGGACGTGTTCGCGCCAATGCATCGCGATACCTTGTGTGTCGTCGACGGAAACGGAGGGCGTGAGTGTCGGACGCAGCGTTTCGACTTCGAGCACCTGCATTGGCAGAACGCGCTGCAACGCACCTGGTGGCAGGCTCGAAGGAATGGCAAAGGTCGTGGTCTTCGAACCGCTCCGCGGACCGAAAACCCATTGCGCCGAACTCTTTTCGATCTGATCCACCAATACGTCGTCGATCACCGCAATGCTCGGCACCACCACCAGCCTGTAAGCCGACAAATCCGCCTTGCCCGACACGATATCGACGTCGAGGCCGAGTTCGCGCAGCGCCTCGTAGTAGTCGAACGCCAGCGTCTGATAATCGAAGGTCTTGCCGTGACGTTGAATCTCGAACATCCACTGCGTCTCGTAGTCGAACACGATCGCGGTGGCCGCGCGCGCCGGCGCACCGAGTCCGGAAAGCGCCATGGACGAAGCAATTTCACGCGCCGCCTGCTGCACTTCGAGGCCGCCAGGCGACAGTTCGTTGTTCGGCAGATTGAGGCCGGAATGCATCTGTTCCTGCGCATACGGACACTGACGCCAGCGGAAATACGACACCAGCTCCGCGCCATGTGCGAACGCTTCATACGCCCACAGCCTGACCATGCCCTTCGCCGGGACCGGATTCCACGGCGCCCAGTTCACCGGCCCCGCTTGTTGCTCCATTACCCAGAAACGGCCGCCGCCGATCGCGCGGTAACGGTCGTGATCGAACGCGGAGACGTCGGGATGCGCGGTGCGCGCGTAACGCGTTTTCTGCGCTTCCGGCAGTGCGATCGATTCCGTCCGCGCGGTCGGATAGCTGTCCCACGCCGTCACGTCGATCGTGTTGTCTTCGGCAAAGCGGTAATGATCGAATGTCGTGAAGAAACCCATGAAGTTGTGCAACAGATCCGCCTCGGGCGCATGCTCACGCAGCACGTCGATCTGCTCGCGATGGAAGCTCCCCACCTCGTCCGACATGAAGCGGCGGAAATCGAGCAGATGGATCGGATTGGCGTCTGTGGGCGTGAGATTAGGCAGGCCGATAGCCTCGAACGACGGGTACTCCATGCTCCAGAACACGTTGCCCCATGCATCGTTGACCGCATCGACGCTTTCATAACGATGCTGGAGCCACCTCTCACAGCCACAATACAAAGTTCATCAGGATTACAAATCGATGCGCAGGGCCGAAAACTCACGAACGCGTCGTTCGAAGCGCAAGCCCGCCAGGTGCTGGCGGATCTCGTGGTTGCGCTGGGTGGTGCGGGCAACAGGATCGTGCACCTGATGCAGGTTCGGGACTATCTCGCAGTAAACGAGCATAGTTTCAAGCCGATCATTGTCGGCGATGAATGTGTTCTTCACACACTCTCGCCGAGATGCACCCGTAGGCTATCTGCCAGGTCCGCGCTGCGAACCAGGCATTCGCCTTTGCGATGCGCGCAATCGCCCGCCCTTGAACTGGCGCCAAGGTCCGTTTGTTTCACGCGCTCGTTGTGACTGGATATACCCGCCTCGCCGGCTCAACGCGGCGAGACTACGATCGCCGCGCGGCGGTTCTGCGCCTGGCCGGCGGCCGTGCGGTTGTCGCCTACCGGGTCGCGTTTGCCTTTCCCGATGATGCCGACGCGGCCGGCAGGAAGGCCGGTGTCGACCAGTTCGGTCGCCACGGTCTCGGCACGGCGCTTGGACAACCGGAGGTTGTAGGCGTCCGTACCCACCCCGTCGGTGTAGCCATAGACGCGCACGCTGGTGAGCCCCACCGACGCGAGCGTGTGGCCGATGCGCTCGACGATCTGGCGGACGTCAGGCTTGAGAGCGTAGCGGTCGAAGTCGAACAGGATCGGTCCACTCGAGCCGAATTCGAAGCCCTGCTCCGTCTCGTCGAATCCTTCCGACCTGAGCGCCTCGACCTGCGTCTGGGTCAGACCGCGATAAAGCGGCGGCGTGTGGCAGCCCCCGAGCAACATGCACAAGAGCAGTGCGCTCCCACTGCATATCCGCGAAATGCTTGCTGGATAGGAGTGTCTCATCATCGCATCCCCCTCGAATGCGCCCGCCTTGCGCGCGCTGTTTCGAACCGTCGCGCCGGTCCGGGTGCTACGTCAGGCCATGGCGTCAAGCAGGTCCGGCGACGCCTTCGGCAAACTGCCACGAGCCGGGCCGTGCCCGTTTGGCCCGGTACATCGCTGCATCGGCGGCGCGCAACAAGCCGATTGCGTCGCTCGCATGATCGGGATACAGCGCAACGCCGATGCTCATCGTGGTCGCCACCGTGTGGCCATCGGGCAAGACGATCGTCGGCGCCATGCTGGCCAATAGGCCTTCGGCGATTCGCCCGGCGCTGGCCGCTTCGCGCATTGGCGCCAGCATCACGGCGAATTCGTCGCCGCCCAGGCGCGCGACCAGATCGGCCTCGCGCAACTGCGTGCGCACCCGCGCCGCGATGCCGATCAGCACTGCGTCGCCGGCGTCATGGCCGAGACAGTCGTTGACCTCCTTGAAATGGTCACAGTCGAGATATAACACGGCGACCCGCTGACCCGTCTCCGCGGCTCCGCAGAGGGCGCGCTCAAGGCGCCACTCGAATTGCACACGGTTGGGCAGGCCCGTGAGGGCGTCGTGGTTGGCCTGGTGTTCGAGCGAGGCGTTTTCTTCGCGCAGGTTGTTTTGCCATTCTTCGAGTTCATCGAGTAAGGCGTTGAAGTCGTCGCCGAGCTGGTTCAGTTCCGCGATCGCTACGGGCTCGACCCGCTGCTCGAACGCGCGCTCGCGCCGCACTGCGTGGGCGACGCCGGCCAGCGCGCGCAGCGGCGCGACGATGTTGTGCAGCAGCCGCTGCGAACTCACATAGGCGCCGAGCACGCTGATGGCGAGGCAGGCGAGGATGCCGCCGATGCCGCCGAGCAGGAAGCCGAAGAACTGGCGACCCTGTCCGCGCACTTCGACGTGACCGACGACGATGCCGTCGTGCAGCACCAACGTGGTCACGGGTCCCGGCAGCGCAATGTCGGCGACCTGCCGCTCGAGCCTGGCGATCGTACTGTCGACGGGCAACTGCCACGCTGCGAACGGCAGGCCCTTGCCATCGGTGACGATAACCTCGGCCACGTCCTCTTTGTCGGCGATCAGCCCGATCGTCTCAGCCGCCGCGATGCGGTCGCCGAACACCAGCGCCGCCTCGACCGTATAGCCGAGCGAGCGGGCGAGCAGGTGCAGATTGTTGCCGGCATAGGCACGTAGCGCGATCACCGCGACCACGATCAACGACACGGCGGCCATCGCGACGGCGACGAACGCCAGACGCAGGTGCGCGCGGCGCAACACGCTTTGAAGCGTTGGGCGCGGCGCGCGCGGAGGGGGCACGGGGGGCGCGGGCTGTCTCATGGCGTCACTGGTCGCCGGGCGAGCTTGAGCACATTCGGCTGAACCCGTACGCCGCTGCGCGCCACGGCGTCGAGATTGATGTCGAACGTAATGGGTTCGTCATCGACATTGAGGCAGAACATGCTGCCGGTGGTGCAGAACGGGTTGTGTTCCGAGATGGTCAGGACCGGATGGCCGGCCACGGCGGCTCTGATCTGCTTTCTCTCATCGTCGCTCAGGTTGCCGAAATAAACGACGTCGCAGGCTGCACCGATGGCGGGATCATCCAGGCCGATGCGCCGCACATCGAGCGGCGTCGCGCCGGCCTGCAGCGCGTCGACCAGGCCGTGCGCGTAGTCAGGCCGGCCCGTCACGCACAGTCGCAGGCGGGCGGGCGGCGTCGGCCAGTGCGTGAAACTGATGATGCCTAGCACAACCTGACGCACGGCGGCGTCGCGCGGCGAAATGGTGAGATCGGCGCGGCTCGTGGTGTTGGCGGGCGTGTCGCTGGCTGGACCGGCTGTACTGGCGGGTGTCCCGGCGAGCGTAGCCGGTGCCGTGCCCAGCGCACAAACCACCGCGAGCAACGCGTGGCGAAGCGAGCCGGCCCAGCCACGCCGACCGGACGTAGTCTGCGCAGCGATTGCCGCCGCGCCCCTTGGCATCATTGCCGCCGCAGGACAGGTAGCCGCGGCGCACACCCTCGCATGCATGATGAAAACACTCGGTGGCGTCGATCCCGGCGCTGCCTTCTGCCTCCCGCCATTGGCGGGCCTGCACCGTATCACGCGCGCCGATACGGTCATCTTATGTACAAAGTCGCACGATCAACCAGTGTGAAACACCCGCGAACACCATGGGGAGAAGCCTGACAGCCTTTCCGATAACACAAGCGTCATGCCGCAACGAATCGAGCCCCACGCCCGGTGATCAGTCGAATTTCGGCATGCTGTTCAACCCGGCATCGGCGACAACAGCGGTGACGGATTGAGGCCCGACACGGTGCCAATTGCTACTGACCTTGAGGGCACGCTGGCGGATCGAGTCAGCGATGGCGGCGTGCGGGGTCATCAGATTGTTTGGCACACCTCCGCGCACATCCGGCACGCATCGCTGCATGCACCGCAGTGCTCGGGCGCATGACCTGCGCATTCGTCTGCACATTCGTTGCAGATCCTCGCGCTAAGCGCACAAAATTCAGGGGCGAAACGGCTCTGCCGCGCCAGCGCGGCAGACGTAAGCCGACATAGCGACGCGCAATCGACGTTGAGCCGAATGCACTTTGCCAGGACTGCGACGCCGGGTTCTTCAAGGCACGCGGATACGCAGCGGTCGCAAGCGGCGGCACAAGCATCGCATGCATCGATACACGGTTGATAGGCTTCGGGGTTCATCGTATCGAGCTCCAAATACGAGAAAAGTGGGCAGGCTTCGCACGAGCGAGCGCCTGCTTTTCGCCAGCGGGCACGATCGCACCGCACGGCTCCCGTTTCCCGTTTGATGGACGAGAACAGCCGAACTGGGCGGTACGTGCGCGTGTGTCGTACCCGTTCGGCCAACGCTGTGCGTGGCAATGGACCGGCAGCCGACGGCATGCATAAGCGATTGCTCCGTGGTGCCCGTCCAGGCACACGGGCTACGCGGCGGCAGGCCATTACGCGCATATACGTGTAGCCAAGTGTAGTCCACCGCAAATAACGTCGGCGACGTCATCATGCTGACTTGCCCAACACCCGCGTGGCCGCGGCTTCGGCCAATTTGTTGAGCCAATCTCGTACGCGCACATTCGGACTGCGTCCCGGGGTAGTCGTGCGTATCGTGCGAAAACTAGCGGTTACCTTGAATCAATGTCCGCTTTGCAGAACGGTGAGCGGCCAGCTCAGCGTCGACTAATGCCATCCGCGTCCCCCGGAAATTGTCTAACCTGAATGGAGAATCACCCGTGAACGCGGGGCGCGAACTCTGCCACAAACGTCAGTAGATCGCCAGTCAGGACTATGGGTGTTATCGATTAAGTCGCTCTACCCGGTTTGCCGGAGCGCGTAGACTTTGCCGCTGCCCGCGTCGCGCTAACGCTCGTGAAATCCCTTTGCTCCTTCAACACCGCGCAAGGCCACTGATCTGCATGTCTCGACGGTCGAGCGCCCTGGGGCGCGTATGCCATCACCTTGCGCCCAATCGTTCTGCTGCCCACTCCTGAGCTTGCATGCGGTTCGGGCAGAAGTTTGCTAAGGCGCACCGTCGAGAAAGACCGACGGGTATGTACCTGTCGCTTTGCGCCCGTGTCGACTCTCTAACCATTGATTGGGCACACGAGTCGTTGGTGACCGGCGAGTGCATGAACTCCGACGTTTTGCGCGCGATATACCGCGCCGCTTATGGGCCCGGGGGAGGGTTTGGAAATTCCGCCGAATATCCTATTGCGCTGGCGTACAGCGCAATGATGACGATCGAGGCAAGTACCCATGCCCTTCCTCAAATTCTCTCGTCGCTCAATGGCGCTGTATGCGGATTCGATAGTGGAGACGCTCTCCTTCCAGGCACGTTCGAAGATGACGTGTTTCGGAGATCAGTGAGACCTATGTAGTCGCGATTCGTAGAAGTCTGCTTCTGGCCGACGGCGGCACGCCTCCCAGTAAACCTTCAGACGCCTCGCACAGGCAACGCCTCTGTGTGCTTTGCGGACAGAACACAGACGCGCTCTCCTGGCGCGTCAGCGGAAGGTCAAGATCTAGCCCCACCGGCCCTGGCGTCGCCATCTTTCGTCACACGCCTTCGACGAGGACGGCGCGATAGCGCGCGCCCTTGAACCGGTGCTGTGCGACTTCCTGATACGCCGGGCTGTCGTACCACGCGCGCGCGGCCACAGTCGACGGAAACTCCACGATCACGACGCCCTCTGGCGCATCGCCCTCAAGAACTTGTTGAGGTCCATAGGCAGCGAGAATCTTGACCGGATGACCTCCGAAGGTCTCGCCGACCTTGCTTTGGTAGATGTCGATCTCACGCTGGTCTTGCGTGCTTTCCTTCGTGAATACGATATAAGTCGCCACGACGTACGCTCCTCGAGTGGTGTGAAGGTGCGCACGATGATGCCATGAAACCGCATCGGGCCTCGACACGCAGCGTCGGTGCAGATGTCGACCCGTCAAATGCGCGAGAGAGCCACCCGATCCTCGCAAACAGACATTCACGAAGAGACCTGCGCCGAGATTCTGAGCTAGCAGAGAGTGCCTGACAGGAAGGCCAGCGGTACTACTGCGCAAGTCGCCCCATACAGCCGAGAACACTGACGAGTGTGAGAGCAACAAGGATTACGCCAGCTCGGCGTAACGCCGGTCGATGCGAAGTTCGACAAGGTCGAATGGCTTGCGGTTACCCCGGTACCCCCTAGCCTTCAGACAAGAACTGGGCGACCCGGACAAAAGGCGTCGCATGGGCGTCATCCTAAGAGCAGCCGAGTTCAGTCGAGACGCTGCAGCGGTCTATTACAAGGCTGAACGCCTGTCCCACTTAGCGGAGGGAGACCGTCGGGTCTGGGCACCATCGCTGCTCGTCGGGCGCAGGAGCAATTGAAGGCAATCTTCGTGGGCACCTAGGTGTCAGCCGCTCAAGCCGGATTTCCTGCTGCAACGCACAACGCATTTTGTCAATGCCGCAGACTTTGTTGTCCGCCAATAGTCCCAAAAAAGAAATTTGACAAACTATCTTTAGATATATATCTTACGATACACCTTAAGACACACCGGGAGTACCCGACATGCGTCATCACCACCGTTTTTCCCGTTCGCGCGGCGCGCACGACAGTTTCCAGCCGGGCGGCGAACATGCTTCGCTCCATGCACTCTGGCACGCATTTATCCGCGACCCGCGCTATCGCTACAAATGTGGCGAACGCAGCGCACGCGATGAGCGCGGCGGCGAAGCGCGCGGCGCGGGCCGTCGCCACGGGTACGGCCACGAACGCGAGCGCTTTTCGCTGCATGCGCTGTGGCACGCCATCGGCCGTCATCACGAGCTTCGCGGCGGCGGCCGCGGCGGACGCTTTGGCGGCGGCCCGGGCGGCTTCGGCGACGACGGCGACGGTTTTCCGCGCGGCCGCAAATTCAGCTCCGACGACCTGCAACTGCTGCTTCTGTCGCTGATCGACGCGCAGCCCAGCCACGGCTACGAGCTGATCAAGGCGCTCGAAACGCGCTCGAACGGTTTCTATAGCCCGAGCCCGGGCATGGTGTATCCGGCACTCACGTATCTGGAAGAACTCGGCTACGTGACGGTGCAGCTCGAAGGCAACCGCAAGCGCTATGAATTGTCGGCAACGGGCCGCGAGTACCTGGCGGCCAACCGCGACCGCGTGGAGTTGATGCTGGCCAAGCTGAGCCATATCGCCCGCAAGATGGATTCGGTGCGCCGCGCGCTGGCCGGCGAGGAACCGGCCGATATCAGCGAAGGCGGCTGGCTGCCCGAGCTGAACGAAGCGCGCCGTGCGCTCAAGCATGCGCTGCTGCGTCGTGACAACGCGCCGGCCGCAGAACAACGCCGCATCGCCGAAATCCTGATGCGAGCCGCAAGAGAAATCGAGGGCGATGCCAACCCCGGCGGCAAAGAAAACGGCGACAGCGGCGAGCCGGCCCGTTAAGGCTGCGCGCCCCGCTCCGGGCGTTCCAGGCATGCCCGGAACGCCACCGGCGCGCACCGCGCGCCCATCGAAACCACAGGAGTAGCCCTCTCATGCTGACAACAGTCCATCAGGCCGACAACCGGGCCGATCTGGCCGTCTACCGCGTGCGGCATCCGCTGAAATTCCGTCTGCTGCAGGTCAAACAGGTGCGCGCGCTGACCCCGCATCTGATCCGCGTCACCTTCACCGGCGACGATCTGCACGACTTCGTGTCCGCCTCGTTCGACGACCACATCAAGGTGTTTTTCCCCGAACCCGGCGCGGACAAACCGGTGCTGCCGCAAGCCGGCCCTGACGGACCGGTGTTTCCCGCCGGCCAGCCGCGTCCGGTTGCGCGCGATTTCACGCCGCGCCGGTTCGATCGCAAGGCGCGCGAGCTCGATATCGAATTCGCGATGCACGATGCCGGTCCCGCGGCCACGTGGGCGGCACAGGCGAAAGTGGGCCAGTATCTCGGCGTCGGCGGTCCGCGCGGCTCGCTCGTGATCCCCACGGGTTTCGACTGGCATCTGCTGATCGGCGACGATACCGCGTTGCCCGCCATGGCCCGCCGTCTGGAAGAACTGCCGACCGGCGCGCGCGTTGCGGCCGTGATCGAAGTGGCCGATCCGTTGGCGCGCATTGAATTTGCCACGCAGGCCGAACTGCATCTCGTCTGGTGTTATCGCAACGGGCCGGGCGTACGCGGCGAGGCCTTGCTGAAGGCGGTCCGCGAACTCTACCTGCCCGAAGACGGCGAGGGCTACGTGTGGGCCGCGGGCGAATCCGCGACGATGCGCGCGGTGCGTTATCACCTGTGCACGGAGCGCGGCGTCGACAAATCGCGCATTCGCGCGGCCAGCTACTGGAAACAAGGGGCCGAAGCGGTCCACGAGTCGCTCGATGACTGAGCCTG